>CAZESK010000017.1:25323-38562 GCA_964515155.1 uncultured Bifidobacterium sp. | reverse complement strand
CGCGTCAACGACATGCGCGTACTCGACCGCCATTCGCGCAAGCTGCTCGACCGCTTCCTCTGACGCCCGTCCCGGGTCAGTGCCCGGTGCCGGGCTCGGCGATCGCATTCTCCGGTGTCATGAAGATCGGTCGGCCGTCCGGCGTGTTCAGCGGGATGATGACTTCCTTGCCGCTATCGTCCTTCAGCAGCGCGCACAGCGTGTGCGACGAGCGTAGTTCACCGTTGAGTTCGACTTCGAGATCGGCGATCACGAGCTCGACGCCGGACAGGATCTGTTTGACTTTCATTGGTCGGTCCTTCGGGTGGTTGGGTCTGGCGCGCAGTGTAGTCATTTTCGCGACATAGCGCAGCCGCCGCCTATAATCCGGGCGTGATGATCTCTTCCCCTCACCGCTCATCCTCCGTCTGGCTGCGCTGGCCCGTGCCGGCGCTGCTGGCATGGGGCGGCAGCTGGCTACTGCATGTGGGTTTGCTGCGCGCAGGCCTGCCGGTATGGTTGTCGGTCGCGCTGGCGACCGCCTCGGGCGTACTGATGAGCGTACTGGCCGGTACCCTGTCGCGACGTCTGGCGATGGCAGGCGGTTTTCCGCTCTCGCTGCTGCTCGTCGGTCATGTCGCATTACCGGCCTGGGCCTGGTTGCTCCCGTTACTCCTGATCCTGCTCGTCTACCCGATGAATGCATGGCGCGACGCGCCCTTGTTCCCGACACCGGCTGCCGCGCTCGGCGAGTTGCCCGGGCAGGTCGCGCTGCCGCCCGGCGCGCGCGTGCTGGATGCCGGCTGCGGCCTCGGCCATGGCCTGCGGGCGTTGCGCAGGGCCTATCCGGAGGCGCAGCTGTCCGGCGTCGAGTGGAGCTGGCCGCTGCGTGTGCTGGCCGCGCTGCTGTGTCCGTGGGCGCGCATACGGCAGGGCGACATGTGGAAGTCCGACTGGTCCACTGTCGACATGGTCTATCTTTTTCAGCGTCCCGAGAGCATGCCCCGCGCGGTGCAGAAGGCGCGGGCCGAGATGAAGCCGGGGGCCTGGCTGGTCAGCCTCGAGTTTCCTGCGCTGGAGCTGCAGCCGGCAGCGAGACTGCAGTCGGTCGAGGGCAAGCCGGTGTGGGTGTATCGGGCGCCGTTTCGGGCGGCATGACCCAGGGCCGGTCCCACGGTACATGATGGATATCGCCTACGACCCGACGAATAAGCGGATGCTCATCGCTGTGCCATAGGGCGGGCAGAGCGAGGCGAAACCCGCCGCCAAGCTCTCCACCCCGTCAAACAAACCCCCCCGCATACGTCACCACCTTGCCACCGGTATTGATCTTGAAGCGCGATATCCCCGGCAGGTCCTCCGTGTTCACCCCACCGAGATCCAGCGTCTTGACTCCGCGCTCCTTCAGCATGGCCATCGCCCGCCACAGCACGAGGTTGTGGGCATTGCCGGCACGGCCTTGCGGTGTCGACCAGCCGAGCTGATAGGTTGCCGCGCTGCCGTGGATCAGGAATAGCATGGCCGCTACCGGTCGCGAGTGCAGCTCGGCTGTCAGGATCAGCGCTGCCTGCCGCGCGTCAGCATGGGCTGCGATGTAGTTGTCGATGAAGGCCGGCGGCAGCGCGTAGAAGCGCTTGCGCTCACGCTGCCGCATCTCTTCCTGCAGCACCGAGCGGTAAGCGTCCGGCTCGAACCCTACGTCGCTCACCCGCAGCACCGAGCGCTCGGCAGCGGCCAGCCGGTTGCGCCAGTACGGGTGCAGGCCGGCGCGCAATTGGGCTTCCGGTGGCGTCAAGTCGAGTATCACGGTCGAGTAGCCGGTCAGCACGCGAGTCAGTGTGGCGAGGCTCGGATCACGGGGGTCCGTCAGGTCAGGAGAAAACAAAATGAAGCGCGGCCGACGCATCGGCAGCGAGCGCCGCAGTTCGCGGTAGATCTTTGCGCTCTCGGTGTGCTGAACCGGTTCCAGCCACAGCGGCCCGCGCGTACATAGCGCAACACCCACGACACCCGCGTAGCGCCGGCACAGGAATTGGGCAAAGGCCACCGTCCGGTCGTCGATTCGGACTTCCGCGCGATGGACTTGCACCTTCTGCGTTACCAGACTCTCGCCATAGGCCCAGTGTTGCTGCAGCGGTGCGCCCAGCCCCGCATGGGCTGCATCCCAGGCGGGGCGGGGTATATCGTTCCAGCGGATCTGCATGCTGATGCTCATGTTGATTGTCGTCACCGGATCAACCGGGCGGTCTACCGCCCGTATAATCCGGCACCCATGAAGTCCTCTCGGCAAACTCCCTCATCGGCCGCGCCGGTTCGCGGCCATCGGCTCGGCAAACCCCGGCTCACGCCCGCCGGCTGGCTGCTCATCCTGCTCTGGCTCGGCGTTCCGGCCATGCTGCTTGGCGCCGTACTCGATTTCGGGCTGCAATGGCTTAGCGGCGAGTGCGTTGGCCTCTGGTGCCTGCTTCGCTAAATCGTTTTCAATAACGCAATAACTGCCGTGATACAAAGCCCGACTGCCTCAAAGGGTGGTTTTATTGGGCGCTTTGTTTCACAATTGCAATAATAACTTCTGGAAACTCGCTTGAGTTACCGGGGTTCGTGTCGATAAACCTATCGATACCGTGCGTCCGGTCATGCCGGGCGTTGTGCGGCTTGCACAAGGAGAGGCAGATGTTTTTTTTCGTAGGTCTGACAGTCGTTTTCGTCTGCGTGTTTGGCGGCTATGTGATGGCGGGCGGCAAAATGGCGCCGATCATCAAGGCGGCACCGATCGAGGGCTTCATCATCGTGGGTTCCGCGATTGGCGCGGCGCTGGTCGGCAACAGCATCGGCATTTTCAAGGGCGCCATCGGCGGCATCGTGAAATGCATCAAGGGGCCCACCTACAAGGGGTCTGATTACCTTGACCTGATCCTTCTCGTCGGCAAGCTGCTGAACGTGATGAAGAAAGAGGGCGCGGTTGCGCTTGAAGCGCACGTGGAGAATCCCGACTCGTCGGCTATCTTCGGTGAGTATCCGAAGCTGGCGAAAGACCATGCGATCGTCCACATGATCTGCGACACGCTGCGCCTGGTCGTGATCGCTCAGGGCAACCTCGATGCCGATGCGGTCGATGACGTGATGAAGAACGCGATCAAGACCCACCACCACGACGAAATGAAGTACCAAGGCACACTGGCGTCGATCGCCGGCGCGCTGCCCGCGCTGGGCATCGTGGCCTGCGTTCTGGGCGTGATTAAAACCATGGGCGCCATTGACCAGCCGCCGCCGGTGCTGGGTGGCCTGATTGGCTCCGCTCTGGTCGGTACCTTCCTCGGGGTGTTCGTGGCCTATGGTGTGTTTGACCCGCTGGCCAACCGCCTCGGCCAGATCATTGACGAGGATGGTCAGGTGTTCAAGGTCATCAATGAAATGATCGTCAACACCCTGCGCGGCCACCCGGTGCCGCTGGTGATCGAGGCAGCGCGTGGCGTGATCTCGCACCATAACCAGCCCGGATTCGCCGAAGTCTTTGACGGCCTGCGCGGTAAGTAAGTACCGTCAGCGCCGGAATGCAGAAGGCCCGCGAGCGATCGCGGGCCTTCTGCATTTCGGGCGTCGGAAAACCGCCATCTATTCTGGCACGTCTCTTGCAAAGGTTCTCTTATCTGGAGTGAATTCTTCGTCAAGGAGCAGAACATGGAAAGCCGCGCAAAAATCATTATCGAAACCACATCGAAGTCGATCGGGCTGGCCGACGTGCGTGCCCGTCGCACCGCAGCCGAGGGCGTTCAGTCGCTGTGGCGCCGTCATGGCTGGGTACCACCGACCGAAGTCGGCAAGGATTTTCGCGCCTCGCTGCGCAACACCGCTGATCGCCTGGCGCTGCCGTATTGATTATCTCCGCCCTGTGCTTCGGTCACGAAGACCTGGATTCAGCCCGCGCACGTCGCGGGCAATTTTTTTGTACTCTGTCGGCATGACAGGGCGTATACGTCGCAAATTGATCGAGGCATCGCAGTGGGAGATGCCGGCGAAAGAGTCCGTAGCCTGCCGGCTGTGCGGGCGGCTCGTTATGCCGGCGCAGCTCGACCTTCATCACCTCATCCCCAAATCCCAGGGTGGTCGCGAGACCATTCCGCTGCACCGGATCTGCCACCGGCAAATCCACGCGCTGCTGACCGAGAAGGAGCTGGCGCAGCGCTACGCAAGCATCGAGGCCTTGCTCGGTCATGCCGATATCGCGCGCTTCGTCGACTGGGTGCGGCGCAAGCCCGAGAGCTTTACCGAGCGAACCTTCAAGAGCCAGCGGCTGCGGCGCAAGTGAGCCTCCTGCGGGTCTGGCCGTCGCTTGCTATGATCGCTGCGCTATGAACCGATCAGGGAGAGCCGCATGAAGCGTGTTGCCGCCGCCGGGCCGCTATCGGCTGAGGATGCAGCGCGCCGTCGCTTCCTGCGCTCTGCCGCCGCGCTCGGTGCCGTCACCCTCGTGGGGCTGGGTGGCTGTACGACCCGTAGCCGCTTGCCTAACGTCGCCGTCCTCGACCGCGAGTGGTCGGACGTCTCGCGTCAACGATCCGTACCCGTCCGGCTCTACCTGCCCGAACCCTTACCGCCGCAGCGCTTGCCGCTCCTGGTGTTCTCACATGGCATCGGCGGTTCGCGCGAGGGCTACAGCTACCTCGGCAGTTATCTGGCCAGTGAGGGAATCGCCTGCCTGCACTTGCAGCACGTGGGGAGCGACCGACGTCTCTGGTGGGAGGGCGGGCCATTTTCGGTGGTCGACCGCTTGCAGCGCGCCGCCGCCGAAGCGGAGGCGCTGGCGCGGGTGGACGATGTCCGCTTTGCCCTCGACCGGGTGAGCACCGGAGACCTCGCTACCGTCATCGACGAGCACCGGATCATCGCCGCCGGCCATTCCTACGGCGCCAATACCACGCTGCTGCTCGGTGGCGCCCAAGTGGAGCGCCAGGGCAGGCCGATGGCGCTGAGAGACGAGCGCGTGCGTGCCATCATGCTGATCTCCGCGCCGCCGTTTTATGGCGAGCGCACGATGCAGCCCATCCTCTCGCCGGTGCGGGTGCCGAGCCTGCATGTCACGGCCACCGAGGACGTGATTCGTATTCCCGGCTACTACAGCGACCTGCGCGACCGGCTCGCGATCTTCGACCTCATTGGCAGCGAGCGCAAATCGCTCGTCGTGTATGAAGGCGGCTCGCATAGCGTCTTCACCGACCGTAACTTCACCGGCGGAGTGCAGCGTAACCGCGAACTCAAGCGCGCCACCCGCGAGCTCGCGCTGGCCTTTGTGCGTGAGGTTGTCGACGCTGACAGCCAGGCGATATCTGCCTGGCGCGATCACCATCAACGGCTCCTGGCCCGCTTTGATGCTCAGAATGTGTAGGCTGCCCGGAGGATGTCGCCGGCCGGGGTGAGATCCGGTACAAGCACGGCTGAGGATCAGGCCGTCTTGATGAAATAAACAATGGTCAGGAAGGATCCGACGGCAATCACCAGACGCTTGAGCCATTTGGCCGGCAGCTTGCGTGCGAAGGCTGCGCCGACATAGCCGCCAATGGCTGCGGTCACCAGCGCTACCAGCGTATGGGGCCAGCTGATGGCACCAGCGATGATGAAGGTGGCGGCGGCCACCGTGTAGTTCATGGCAGAAGTCAGGTTCTTCAGCGCATTGATTTCCTGAATATCCTCGAAGCCCTGGATGGCCAGCGCGGCCAGCGTCAGAATGCCCATGCCAGCGCCGAAGAAGCCGCCGTAGATCGCCACGATCAGCTGGAATACCGCACCGCCCGGACTGCCCGGCTTCTCGGCTGGTGCGATCTTCATGCGTCGCTTGATCCACTGGATCAGCCTCCCGACCTGGGCGCTGAAAGCGAACAGCGCGGTGGCTACCAGCAGCAGCCAAGGTATCAGTCGCAGGAAGGTTTCATTGGAAATCGCCAGCAGCAGCAGGCCGCCGATCAGGCCGCCCGCTACCGAGACCAGTGCAAGCAGCGCGGCCCAGCGGCCATGGCGCATCGCCTCGCGGCGGTAGGCCCAGGCGCTCGATATCGAGGCTGGCCACAGCGCCACGGTGTTGCTGGCGTTGGCGGTCACCGGCGGCACGCCGGCCGCCAGCATCGCGGGAAAGGAGAAGAAGGTGCCGCCGCCGGCCATGGCGTTCATGCCACCGGCGAGGAAGGCGCCGCCTGCGACCAGCAGGGCGTCGATCAGTTGCATTGGGGAGCTTACTCGTCGTCCTCTTCCTGCGCCTCCTTGCCGTCACGCAGAAGGTGCATGATCAGGTAGATCGCCCCGATGGTCATCGCGGTGACCAAGGTAACGAGAAGCGGAATCAGGTATTGGTTATCCATGGGCTGTCTTCGCGGGTGTGTGATAACACGGGGCTCGCAAGGCAGCGGCGATTGTACACAAGTCGGCGGAGGGGGGAGGCGGGGGCGGGGCAGGCGGGTTTCGCGTCGGTCTACCCACCCTATATCCTTTCCGATTCCATAGGGCGGGTAGAGCGCAGCGAAACCCGCCGGAACTTCACCGTCCCCTGTCTTTCGCCGACTGCCCGGCGATGCCCCAATTCGTGCTGGGCACCTCGGAAATCAGGATGCGGATGGTTTCCTTTGGCGCGCCGACGGCCTCATGCAGCGCCTGCGTAACCTTCTCGATCACGGCGCGCTTCTGGTCTTCGGTGCGGCCCTCGATCATGTGGATCTGTGCGAACGGCATATCCTTCTCCTCGGTGAATGGTCAGGCTGCCTTCGCAGCACGTTCCCTGAGCTCACGCGACATCGTCAGCGCGGCATCCTCGATCATGTCTTCCTGGCCACCCACCATCTTGCGCCGGCCGAGTTCGAGCAGGAGCTCGCGTGCCGGGATGCCGTACTTGGCCTCGGCACGCTTCGCGAAGAGCAGGAAGGAGCCGTACACGCCGGCATAGCCCAGCGTCAGCGAGTCGCGATCGATGCGGATCGGGAAATCCATGATCGGTACCACGAGGTCATCCGCTACATCCTGAATCTTCCAGACGTCCACACCGGTCTGCACGCCCATGCGGTCGAGCACGGCCACCAGAACTTCAAGCGGCGTGTTGCCGGCGCCAGCCCCCAGGCCTGCGGCAGCAGCATCGATGCGGTTTGCACCAGCCTCGATGGCCGCAATCGAGTTCGCCACACCCATCGCCATATTGTGGTGACCGTGAAAGCCCAGCTCGGTCTCCGGCTTGAGCGCCTGCCGCACGGCATCGATACGCACGCGTACATCGTCCGGCAACATATAGCCGGCGGAGTCAGTCACGTAGATGCAGTTCGCGCCGTAGTTCTCCATCAGCTTCGCCTGTTTCACCAGACCTTCCGGCGTATTCATGTGTGCCATCATCAGGAAGCCGACGGTATCCATCTCCATCTTGCGCGCCATCGTGATGTGCTGCTCCGAGACATCACCTTCGGTGCAGTGTGTCGCAACGCGGATCGTATGAACACCGAGCGAATGCGCCATCTTCAGATGATCGACAGTGCCGATGCCCGGCAGCAGCAGCGCCGATACCTTCGCCTGCTTCATCAGCGGGATCACCGCGCCGAGATACTCTTCATCCGTGTGCGCAGGGAAGCCGTAGTTGACCGACGACCCGCCGAGGCCGTCCCCGTGTGTGACTTCGATCAGCGGTACACCGGCATTGTCGAGGCCCTGCGCGATCGACGTCATCTGGTCGAGCGTCATGAGGTGCCGCTTGGGATGCATGCCATCACGCAGTGTCATGTCATGCAGCGTGATCTTCTTGCCCTTGATATCCATATTCAATCTCCTGTAGGTTCACGCAGCAGTTCAGGCGGCGACAGTCGGCTCGAGCGTCAGGCGGCCGGCGATCATTGCTTCGGCAAACATCTCCGCCGTTCGCGCGCCGGCGGCGGTCATGATGTCGAGGTTGCCCGCGTACTTCGGCAGGTAGTCGCCGAGACCTTCCACTTCCAGGAAGACCGATACGCGATTACCGTCGAATACGGGGCCATTGACCAGCCGGTAGCCCGGCACATACTTTTGTACTTCCTTGATCATGTCGTGGATCGACTGCGTGATCTTTGCCTGGTCAGGCTCGCCCTCGGTCAGGCAATGTACGGTATCGCGCATGATCAGTGGTGGCTCGGCCGGGTTGATGATGATGATCGCCTTGCCTTTCTTCGCGCCGCCGACTTTCTCGATCGCGCCGGCCGTGGTGCGGGTGAACTCGTCGATATTCTTGCGCGTGCCGGGACCAGCGCTGCGCGAGGACACGGTAGCGACAATTTCGCCATATGCCACCGGCTGCACGCGCGATACCGCCGCCACCATCGGAATCGTCGCCTGACCACCGCAAGTGACCATGTTGACATTCATCTCCCGTTTGCCGACATGCTCCTTCAGATTCACCGGCGGCACACAGAACGGGCCGACCGCCGCTGGCGTCAGGTCAATCATCAGTACGCCCAGTTCATTGAGCTTGCGCGAATTCTCCGCATGGACGTAAGCGGAAGTGGCATCGAAAGCAATCTGTACGCCGTCGGCAATCACGTGCGGCAGCAGACCATCAACACCGTCGGCGGTTGTCTTGAGACCCATCTCTTTCGCACGCTTGAGGCCATCCGACTCCGGGTCAATACCGACCATCCACACCGGCTCCAGCACCGGTGAGCGCTGCAGCTTGGCGAGCAGGTCGGTGCCGATATTGCCGGGACCGATCAATGCGCATTTGATTTTCTTGCTCATATCATCACTCCTGAAAAATCCATTAAGGGAGTCTGTTCTGTCAGCTTGCTGTCCAGGGTGTACCGTGTGCGTCGGCGTACCTTGCCAGCGACCTGACGTAACAGACTCGTCATCCAACTACACCAGGCTGCGCACCACGCCGCCATCGACGCGCAGGGCAGCGCCGTTGGTGGCCGCGGCGAGCGGGCTGCATACATAGGCAACCATCGCGGCCACTTCCTTCGGTTCAATGAAGCGGCGCAGCAGCGAGGTCGGTCGTGCATTCGCGAAGAAGGCATGGGCCGCTTCGTCGAAGCTCACACCCTGTTCACTGGCCAGCTTGTCAAAAAACGCTTTCGCACCCTCGGTCAGCGTCGGGCCGGGCAGCACGCTATTGACCGTCACGGCTGTGCCGGCACAAGTCTCGGCCAGTCCGCGCGAAATCGACAGCTGAGCTGATTTGGTCATCCCATAATGCACCATCTCGGCCGGCGGGCAGATACCGGATTCCGAAGAAATGAACACGATACGGCCACGGTTGCGCTGCTTCATGCCCGGCAGCACCGCTCGGGACAGACGCACGCCGCTCATCACGTTGGTGTCGAAGAAGCGCTGCCAATCGGCATCCGGAATCGCCTCGAAGGGCTTGGGATCGAAAATGCCCATATTATTCACAAGTATGTCGATGTGCGGTCCGCTCTGCGTAAGTTGTGCGCAACCGTCGGCCGTGGCCGCGTCAGCAGCGATACCGCGCAGGCTGGCTTGCGGCAGTTCAGCGTGCAGACGTTCGAGTGCACGCTCGACCCCCGTCTTGCTGCGGCCGTTGACCGTCACCGTTGCGCCCTCGGCGGCGAGCGCGCGTGCGATCGCATAGCCGATACCAGCGGTGGAACCGGTGACCAGGGCATGTTGACCTTCCAATTGCAGATTCATGCGTTCTCCATCGATTGGCCGTGGTCGCGTAGTTCTATCCGTCCCGCGGCCAGGAATGGTGATTTGTCCGTGGGAGGAATAGAGCTTAGCGGTCGCTGCGGATGCGCTGCCTTGTCAGACAAAGCGCATCGACACGGAGCTGAGGTCCTGAAAGCGTACGTTCACGCTATCGCCGGCAGCTACCGGAATCGCCTCGGTCACGCCACCCGTCATGATGAACGTGCCGGCCGGGATCTCCTGGCCGCGCGCGCCAAGGTGATTCGCCATCATCGCGATCGCCGCAGCCGGATGCCCGAGCACCGCTGCACCTGCGGCCATCGCCACGACTTGGCCATTCTTCTCCAGCACCACGCCCAGTGTGCGCAGGTCCAGCTCTTCGACATGGCGCGAACGCCCGCCGATGACGAAGCGCGATGCCGAGGTGTTATCTGCGACCACGCTTTTCAGGTCGAACTTGAAATCACGGTAGCGGCTATCGATGATCTCTACCGCCGGCAGCACGAAATCAATAGCGGCCATCACTGCGCCCACGTGACAACCCGGGCCCTTCAGCGGTGCCTTGGTCACCACACAGATTTCAGCCTCTACCTTCGGATGGATCAGCTCCGATGTCTGGATCTCGCCACCGTCGGGGCGTGACATGTAGTCCGAGACGAAGCCGAACACGGGCACGTCCACGCCCATCTGCTTCATTTTCGCGAACGAGGTTAGTCCAGCCTTCAAGCCCACAGTCTTATTGCCCCGTGCTTCCTTGCGCGCCCGGATCGCGTCCTGAATCGCGTACGCGTCCTCCCAGTCCATCTGTGGGTACTCATCGGTGATCTTCAGTACATCGCGCGCTTCGAGCTCCGCGGTCTCAAGATGAACTGCCAGTTTGTCGATAGTTGCCTTGTCGAGTTGCATGGTCGTCCTCGCGATTAGATAAAGCGCACCGAAGTGCTGCCGAGCCCGCCAACCGCGCAGTGCAGGCTGTCGCCAGCCTTGACCGGTACCAGCGGCGACTGCGAGCCGGACAGAATGACGTCACCAGCCTTGAGCGTGATGCCGAGGCGACCGAGTGTGTTGGCCAGCCAGGCCACCGCATTGACTGGCGAGCCCTGCACGGCGGCACCGCAGGAGGTGCTGATGATCTCGCCGTTCTTCTCCAGCACCATG
Source organism: uncultured Bifidobacterium sp. (assembly GCA_964515155.1). Taxonomy (GTDB): domain Bacteria; phylum Pseudomonadota; class Gammaproteobacteria; order Burkholderiales; family Burkholderiaceae_D; genus Pernthalerella. The sequence goes on along the minus strand of CAZESK010000017.1, from coordinate 27,783 downwards.
CCAGCCAGCGCGAGATCGAGATCGCGCGGGCTCCTGCGGGTGCCGCCGAGCGTGAATACACCGCACGATGCGTTGTCGGCTACCGTATCCTGAATCTTGATTTTCCAGTCGCGGATGCGCGAATCAACAATTTCGAAGCAGGGCATGACGCAGTCGGTCGCGCGCAGTACATCGGCCGCAGTCACGCCGGGGCCGGTGAGGTCTTTGGCGAGAATGAAGGCCACTTCGGCCTCAGCCTTGGGTGCGATCATCTTGCTGGTGTCAACCGCCTCGCCCTCGTTGAAGACCATACCCGAGAGCAGGTGGCCGAAGTCGGGCTGGTTCACCCCCAGCATGTCCATCACGACCTTGCTGGTTACGCCAATTTTTTTTCCGACGACGGTCTCGCCGTTTTTCAGGCGACGCTCGATCATGCGCAGCTGAATCTGGTACGCATCATCGATGGTGATATCGGCCTCGCGGTTGGTCAATGGCTCGACAGGTACGCGGGATACCAGCGACTCGTACAGCTCGTCGCCGTAAAGCCGGATTTTTTCGGGGGGCATGGGCATGGTTTCTGTCTCCGGGGGGTAAGGCGGGTTTCGCTGCGCTCTATCCGCCCTATGGGCCGTAGGGCGGATAGAGCTCTGGGCGAAGTCCGCCGTCAACATCACATCAAATCTTGATCATCACATTCCGCAAGTCGGTATAGAACTCGAGCGAGTGCACGCCACCCTCACGCCCGATACCGGAGGCTTTCGATCCACCAAAGGGAGTGCGCAGGTCACGCAGGAACCAGCTGTTGATCCAGCACAGGCCGACGTGGACGGCATTGGCCATTCGCGTTGCGGTGGAGAGGTCGCTGGTCCAGATCGAGGTCGCGAGACCGTAGGGGGTGTCGTTCGCCAGGGCGATCGCTTCCTCCTCGGTGTCAAAGGGCGCGATATGGCAGCATGGCCCGAAGATTTCTTCGCGAATGATGGTCGAGGATTCCGGCAGGCCCGTCCAGATCGTCGGCTGCACGAAATGTCCTTCTGCATACGGGCCCGACATCGCCGGCGTACCGCCGCCAGTCACCACAGTCGCACCTTCAGCCTTCGCTTTGGCGTAATACGACAGCACCTTGGCCTTGTGCTCGGCCGAAATCAGCGGGCCCATACCGACACCGGGCTCGTTCGACGGGCCGATCTTCAGGCTCTCGGCTTTCTCTTTCAGCGCTGTCACGAACTTCTCGAAAATTGGTCGTTGCACATAGACGCGCTCGGTACCCAGGCAGACCTGTCCGCAGTTTTCGAAGACCGAGCGGGTAACGCCGGCAATGGCCTTCTCGAAGTCGGCATCGGCAAAGACCACGGCTGCGTTCTTGCCGCCGAGCTCGAACGACACCGGACGCACGCCCTTGGCCGCCGCCGCCATGATGGCCTCGCCGGTGCGGGTCTCGCCGGTGAAGGTGATGCCGTCGACGTCTGGATGGCGGGTCAGGAATTCGCCGGCCGAGTTCGGGCCGAAGCCGTGCACGACGTTATAGACACCCTTCGGAATGCCCACCTTGTTCATCACTTCGCCCAGCAGCGTCGCCGTCGCCGGTGTTTCCTCCGACGGCTTGACGATGACTGCGTTGCCGCAGGCTAGCGCCGGGCCGACCTTCCAGGTCATCAGCAGCAGCGGCAGATTCCACGGGCAGACCACGGCCACCACGCCCAGTGGTACGCGCACGCCGTAGCTGATCGCCGTGCCGCCGTCAGGCGTCGTCATCTGGAAGCTCTCGGTCGGCGTGTTCTTGATGGTGTCGGCAAAGATCTTGAAGTTGGCTGCGCCGCGCGGGATATCGATGTGCGAGGCCAGCGAGCGTGGCTTGCCGGTGTCGGCCAGCTCGGCGTCGAGGAACTCGTCGAAGCGGCGGTTGATTTCATCCGCCACGGCATTGAGCAGTTCGACGCGACGGACGACGCTCATCTTGCCCCACTCGCCATTGAGTGCCTCATGCGCGGCTTTCACCGCTGCGTTCACTTCGTTCTGGCCAGCCTCGTGGACAAGCCCGATCACGCTGTTGTCGATCGGCGCGCGGTTCTCGAAGGTCTTCGCGGTGGCGACGAATTCGCCGTTGATGAAGTTCAGGAACTGTTTCATGGTGTCTTTCGTGGTCTTGGATAGGGGTCAGGCCAGTCCGATGGCTTTCAGGCCTGCTCGGGCGCATTCCTCATCTTGCTCGGCCGAGCCACCGGATACGCCGATGCCGCCAATGCGCGCGCCATTCGCGACGATGGGCAAGCCACCGCCAAAAATCACCAGCCGCGGCCGCTCGGCCAGGCCGGCGCGCAGCATCTCGTCCCCAGCGAGGATGTCTTTCCACGCAGCGGTCGGGAAGCCGAAGCTGGCCGACGTGTAGGCCTTGTCGATCGCGATCTCGACCGAGTGCAGGAACGCCCCCGGCATGCGCAGGAATCCGGCCAGCACGCCGGCGCTGTCGGTAATGGCGAC
>CAZESK010000017.1:9756-25223 GCA_964515155.1 uncultured Bifidobacterium sp. | reverse complement strand
GCGCTTCGCCTGCACATGGCGCAGCCGCCACTGACCCGCCAGATCCAGGCGCTCGAGGAAGATATCGGGGCCTTGCTTTTTCTCCGGACCGGTAAGGGCGTCGAGCTGACCGAAGCCGGGCAGGCGCTGCTCGATGAAGTGCCGAACCTGCTGGCGCTGGCGCAGCGTGCGAAAGAGCGGGCGGTGCTGGCAGGTGAAGGGCAGAGTGGCCGGCTCGATATTGCGATCTTCGGCTCCGGCGTGCTCGACGTCATACCTCGTATCCTTGCGCGCTTCCATGCTGACCGGCCCGAGGTGAGGATTGTTCTGCACAACCTGACCAAGAACGAGCAGCTGGCCGCCTTGCGCGAGCGGCGCATCAGCGTCGGCTTCAACCGACTGGTGCCGCCGGAGGAGGATCTCGTCATCGAGGAGGTGCTGCGGGAAAGCATGACGGTCGCCTTGCCGGCGCACGACCCGCTCGCGAAACAGGCCTCGGTGACGATTCCGGATCTGTCCGACCATCCGCTGATCCTCTATCCGCGACTGCCGATCGCTGGCCTGGCGCAGCAGGTCATGCAGGCCTTCAACCGGGAAAAATCGGTGCTGCGGGTGGAGCAGGAAGTGGAGGATGTACTTACGGCCATTGCACTGGTGGCCGGCGGCTTTGGCGCCTGCGTGACGACGGCATCCACGGCGAGCCTGAGACTGCCGGGTGTGGTCTATCGTCCGCTGGTCAGCAAGCATTTGCGTGAGATCGAGTTGAGTTGTCTGTACCGGCAGGCGGATGATTCGCCCCTGCTGGCAGCGTTTGTTTCGGTGGTGCGGGAGTTTGCGGGGCGAGCGGCCGCACGCAGGCGATGATGGTCGTGCCTGATTCGGCGGCTGGTGGCGGGTTTCGCTTCGCTCTACCCGCCCTATGGCGGGGATCATGAACCATCCCCATCCCCATCACCATAGGGCGGGTAGAGCCACAGGCGAAACCCGCCGCACATCTCCCGATCAGGTATACACGTCCGTGAACGACGGCGTTGCTTCACCGGTGTGGTAGAAGATGCCTGTCCACAGCTTGTCCTCGGTCCAGGTCGTGACCGGACGATCCGGCTGCGCGAGGTAGCCGAGGCCCGCGAAGGTTTCGTTGCGGTTGCCGCTGGGGTCGAAGAAGTAGATCGTCTCGCCGCGCGTGATGCCGTGACGGGTCGGCGCGACGTCAATCTTGACCTTCTTCTTGGCCATCACGTCGGCCGCCTTGAGCACGTCATGCCAGGAGTCGAGGAAGAACGACACATGGTGGATACCAGCCCGCGGGCCGCCGACGAAGGCGATATCGTGGGGCGTATTGGTGCGGGTCAGCCAGGTCGCTGCCTGAATCGCGCCGCCCGGGCCCACGACGACCTGTTCGACCAGGTAGAAGTCGAGCACCTTCTTCATGAACTCGGTGTTCTCGGCGACCTTGTTGACGCCCGTTTCCGGATTCAGCTCGCACATCAGCAGGCAGTGGTCGACCCAGTGCGCGCCGGCACCGGTCAGGTTGTCCGGCCACGGATCCGGGTTGGTGGAACCGACTTCGGTACCGACATATTCTTTCAGCGCGTACAAACGCATCTCATGACCGCTCGGCAGCTTGAACTGCAGCATGCGGCCGGTCGACGGTAGCGTACCCTCGGCCAGTTCGGTCACCTTGATGCCGTATTCTTCGATGCGGCGCTTGAACTCGTCGAGGTCGCTGTCCTTTTCGCACTTGTAAGCGACGTGGTTCATGCCGGCCTGGTCGGACGGGGTCAGGATGATCGAGTAGCGGTCCCACTCGTCCCAGCACTTCAGGTAGACATTCCCGGCCTTGTCTTCCATCGTCATCTTCATGCCAAGCACGTCGGTGTAGTGCTTGACTGCGGCCCCCATGTCCATCACCTTCAGGCTGACATGCCCGATGCGCATAACGCCCATGTGTCTCTCCTTATTTTATGGTTGCAGGTGGGGTGGCCTGCGCTTCGAACCCCTTGAAAAACGGTTTGGTCATCTTGCCGGTCACTTCAAGCTTCAGTTCGCAGGCCGGCCCGACGCGGCAAGCCAGCGTGTAGCCCTCGGCTTCTTCTTCGGCCGATACGTGGGCGCGGCTGACCGGCCCCAGTACCTGTGTCGTGCCTTGGGTAACGCGCACCTTGCACACGCCACAGCCGCCATTGACACACCCAACGGGTATACCTTTGCGACCGAGTCGAATCATTCCCTGCAGCAGGCTCTCGCCGATCGCGCACGGATAGCTCTCGCCGGTCTGCGCTATCGTTACCTGCACCTTGGGACGGAAGTCGAACATGGCGGCCTCAGACGCGCTTGAAGAGTGCGCTGCGCGGCTTCGAGGCATCAGCCGCCGTGATGAACTTCTCGGCATAGATGTCGCGCTCGTACAGCCGGCCTTGCATCAGCGTCGCGAGGCAGGCCTCGATCATCGCCGGCGGCCCGCACAGATAGGCCTGATGTCCGGAGAAGTCGCCGTTGAAGTGCTGCTGCGCGGCGTCATGCACGAAACCCTGGATGCCATCGAAGCCCGTGGCGTCTTCCGACAGCGCGGGCAGGTAGTGGAAGTTCGGGTGCGCCCCGGCGAGTGCCTTGAATTCGGCGTCGTAATACAGCTCGGCCGCATTGCGCTGTCCGTACACGAGTGTGATCGGCTGCGTCCAGCCGCTGGCCAGCAGGTCGAGGATCATCGAGCGCGGGCTTGACAGGCCGGAGCCGCCAGCCATGAAGATCATCGGCGCGCTCTGTGAGCTGCGCACGAAGAAGCGGCCATATGGGCCTGAAATGCGAAGCTTGTCGCCGACCTTCAGCGTCTCATGCAGATAGGCCGTGCCTGCGCCGCCCGGGATGATGCGCACATTGATTTCCAGCTCACCGGTGGCGGCAATGGCCTGCGGTGAGTTGGCAATCGAGAACGGACGGTCACCCTCGATTCCGGGCAGGCTGACCTGAACGTACTGGCCGGCCTGGAAGTCGATGGGCTTGTCCAGCTTGAGCCAAATCGCCTTGATGGTCGGTGTCACGGCTTCGACACGGCTCACGGTGGTGTGGAAGTCGGTCACGGGAATGATGCGTGCGTCCGGATCCTCGTCGATATCGGCCTCGATAGCGACATCACTCTGCAGCGTTGCGCAGCAGGCAAGCGTCTTACCCTCGTCTCGCTCGAAGTCCATCAGTGCGAACGGGTTCGATACACCGTGATCCACTTCGCCATCGGTGATCTGCACCTTGCAGGTACCGCATAGTCCGTGTCCGCATGCATGCGGGATGTAGATGCCTTGCCTGAGCGCCGCGTCGAGGATGGTCTGACCTTCCTCGACCTCGATGGTCGCGCCGAGCGGCTCGATAGTGAGTTGCTGTGACATGATGTCGCTGGTATCGAAAAGGGTTGACAGAGGGATGGCTCAATCCATCAGAAGCCGGGTCCGCCAGCCGTTGCCGGCTTGCGGATGCCTTCCAGTGCCGGCGTACGGAAACGGATCAGGCACTTGTGACCCAGGCCATGATGCGCAAGCGACTTGCCCACATCGGGAATCAGTCGCTTGCCCGAGTTGGTCCAGACGGTGCGCTTCCAGTCGATATCCTCGAACTCCGGATGCTCACCGTAGAGTTCCGGCAGCACATCGCGGATGAGGGCGCCGAACGGCAGCGTCGGCGGTACCGGAATGCACATCGGCGCAGCGAACATCAGATGGTTTTCCCAGCACAAGTAGATCAACTGCTTGCCGTGAAACTTGTCCTGGGTGTCCTGCTGCAGCAGCGGGTAGTCACCGATGGTCTTCATCATGTCCTGGGTCGCCATGGCCTTATTCCTTGTTGTCCTGCGGCGTCATGCGGCCACTCCACTGCTTGAAGTGATGGCGGTCGTCGCTGGTCGAGAATTCACCATTGTCTTCACCACCCTCGATGCCGTAGTAGCGCATCACCTCGCGTACCGGGCTATCGCCGGGGGACGCCGGGTTGATGTCTTCCGGGTAGCAGCTGCCCTGATAGATCTGGTGTACCGGCAGCCAGGCCTGAGCGTATTTCTTCGGCTCGTTCTCGAAAATCTCGCAGCAGTGGTCGCTGCAGAAGTGGTACTTCATTCCGTGATACGTGGTCTCGCGGAAGGCGATCTGCGTCGGGTCGCCTTGCTCGGTGAAGAGCATTGGCACCTGACAGGTCTGGCACAGCATCGGCAGGATCTGGTTGTACCAGCGGCCTTCCTTGCCCTCGGCCTGCTGTGCCCAGTGCTCGAGGCGCGGTCGGTAGTAGCGATCGAAGGTATCCGGGTACTTCGACGACAGCCAGTCCATCTCATCCTTGCTCGGAATCCAGGTATGGAAAGCCGCTGCATGGCCGTACTGGTAGAAGGTGGCCCAGGCCTGATGGCTGATATGGTCCTTGCCTTCGCAGGCCTGATCCCATCCTTTCGGCTTGCGGATGCCGTAGCGTGCAAGGTCGGCGAACAGTGCACCGCCGTTCGACTCGGCATACATCTCCCACGCCTCCTTCCAGCTCATCACGCGCTTGGGCAGCATGTAATCCTGCATCATCGCCACCAGGGTCAGCAGGCGGTAACCACGCCAGAACCACTTGTCCATCCAGCGCTGCACGATGGGCACGTTGGCCGGATCCTGCTCAAGCATGAACTTGATGCACTCGATGCCCAGCGTCATGTGACGTGACTCGTCGGATTGTGCGGAGAAGCCGAAGGTCACGGTCGACAGGTCGCCGTTGTGCGCTGCGCCCGACATGAAGGGCACGAACAGCAGGTTGGTCAGCACGTACTCGAACGAGAAGCTGACTGCTGTCAGGAACTCGAACGGACCGCCGGTGTAGGCATCCTCGAAGAAGCTCTTCGGCACCGACAGGTACCAGACATTGTCGAACCAGTGGTTCGCGTTATGCAGGCCGTTGTAGTACTTGTTGTAGTGCGAGATCGCATGCGTCTCGGTCTGGAAGTGACGCAGCTCGTCGACCGCCTGCATCTGCGCTGCCACGCGCGCGCCGGCGCCGGTGAACTGGCGGCCCGCATGCGCGAAGCCACGGTGTGCGTAGTACTCGAGCGGCGTCACGCCCTGGATGAACAGTTTCAGCGCATTGATATAACGGGCATCCGTCACGCCCAGCTCGCCGTGGTTCTGCGCGAAAGCTTCGATCACCGCGTAGAGCTTCTTTTCTTTCTCGCCCTGGTATTTCCAGTAGGCGTCCATCGTCAGACGGAACGGGTCTTCCCACTTGTCCCAGTCATGAATCTTGATGCCTTCGTATTGATCGTAGGGGAATACCTTGTCCATCGGCTGGTAGGTGGTCTCCCAGTGCAGTCCGCGGGTCATCGCGGCATAGCGTTCTTTGAGGCCCAGTTTTTTCTTGACGACTCGTGTATCCATTACAGTCTCCGCGCTATTTGATGAGGTTTGTGGAAATGGGGAGCTTGAGCTCTCTTCTTGCAGGTTTTTATAGCCCCACGGCTTCCCGGTCACTGACCGGGAAGTAGGCCCGATGAAGAATGTCGGGATCGTCGCGCAGCTTGCCCGGTTCGCCGTCATAGGAAACCGAGCCGCGCGACATCACGTACACATGGTGTGCCAGTGCCAGCGCCAGCTGCGTGAACTGCTCGATGAGCAGTACGCCGATGCCGCTGTCGGCAATCTTGCGAATGATCGGCACCAGACGCGCGACGATGGTCGGCGCCAGGCCGAACGACAATTCGTCGATGACGAGAAAGCGCGGCTGCACCATCAGCGCCTGCGCAATCGCCACCATCTGCTGCTGACCACCGGAGAGATCGCCTGCCGGCTGCTGCAGCTTTTCCTTCAGCTCCGGGAACAGCGCCAGTACCCGATCGATCGATGCAGAGGTCTCGCCGCGAGACAGGCCGCCCGCAGCGACGAGCAAGTTGTCGCGCACGGTGAGCTCGCGCAGTACCTGATGGCCTTCCGGTACGGTGGCGATGCCACGACGACGGATCTCGTCCGCGTCGAGTCCGACCAGGTCCTCGCCGTCGAGCCAGATCTCGCCGAACGCCGGCTCGACCACGCCGGCGATGCCGAGCACGGTGCTGGTCTTGCCCGCGCCGTTGGCACCGGCCAGTGCCGTCACTTTGCCGGGCGCGATGCGCAGCTCAATCGCGTGCGTGACGGCCTTGGTGCCGCGTACCATCACCAGATCGCGGATCTCGAGCCAGCCCGGGCGCAGGTTGGCGGGCGGTGTCTTGGTGCTCATGCGGCCACCTCCAGGTCGTCGAAGTTGCCCAGATAGGCTTGTTGCACTTCGGGTTGTTTCAGGACTTCCAGTGTCGGGCCCAGCGCCAGCAGCTTGCCGAAGTCGAGCACCATGGTCTCGTGGCAGCAGGCAGAGATCAGCTCGACGTCATGGTCGATCAGGAATACCTGTGCCTTGCAGTAGCCGGGAATGCCCTTGATGACTTTCTGCAGGTGCTCGGATTCGGACTCGCTCATGCCGGCACCCGGTTCGTCGAGCATCACCAGCTTCGGATTGCCGATCAGGGCCTTGGCGATTTCGGCGAGATGGCGCTCTTCGGTCGAGAGGTTGTCGCCCTTGCGGTTGAGCCGGTGCGACAAGCCGACAAAATCGATCGCGCCCAGCACAGCCTTGCGCTCGGCGTCACGGCTCTCGAACTGCACATGGTCGGCGATGGCCAGGACGTTTTCGAGCAGGGTCAGGTCTTCGGCGATCTGGTCGGTCTGGAAAGTACGGCGCAGGCCGAACTCGGCGCGCTTGTGCGCCGGCACGCCAGTCATCATTTGCCCGTTCACTTTCACCCAGCCACGCCGGGGTTCGACGAAGCCGGACAGCACGTTAAGCAGTGTTGTCTTACCCGCGCCATTGGGGCCGATCAGGCCGACGATGGGACGGTTCAGCGTGACGGTCAGGCCGTCGATCGGTTTGACGCCGCCGAACTGCACGCAGAGGTCATGGATCTCGATCATCTCGTCTCTCCTCAGCGGTAGGCGGCGAAAGGCTTCGGATACTTCTCGTCGATCTTCTGGCGCAGCGGCAGGATCGCCGGATACATCACCAGCTCGACGAGGAAGCGCAGCGCGATCGCACCCCAGGCAATGGCCAGCGCCACGCTGTAATCAACTTCGAAGACGCCGTTGACGACCCAGCCGACGAAGAAGCCGATGAACAGCACGTTCATCGTGCGCTTGAGGATGCGATGGTCAGGCAGAAGTCCGAGGGACTCGATCATGCGGTTCAGGCGCAGCGACAGCCAGGCCTCGGCATCTTCCGCAGCGTCCTGCACGCGCTTGCCGAAGAAGCCCAGCAACAGCCAGCAGACGCCGGGGATGGCCTGCCGGAACAGCAGCGCCACCAGCGACAGGAACAGTGCGCCGGCAAAGCCCATGGCTTCGTAGTGCGCCGCAGCCAGTGCGAGACCGATCGAGATCGCGCCCCAGATCACCGAGCCTTCGACGATGCGGCTCACTCGCACGAACTTATAGAAGTCGGCCAGTTGTCCGGCCAGACCTTTGCGACCCTGGATCAGTGACACCAGCAGCGCGAAGCCGTAGAAGGCATTGGCGAGATTGCCGTCGACGCCATGGTCATTCAGCAGCGCTGGCAGCGCACGGATCAGCAGACCGGCGAATACCGCACCCATCCAGTGATATGCACCGCCGACGATGGTCAGCGCGTACAGCAGGATGGACTGCGAGACCGGGAAGCCGGTGTTGTCGAGCTGGCCGTTGAGACCAGCCAGCAGGCCGCCAGCCAGACCGGTGAGTGCGCCGGCCATGGCAAAGGCGAGCGCCTTGTAGCGCACCACGGAGACGCCGGCTGCGATGGCCGCCGCCTCCGACTTGCGGATCAGACCCCAGGCGCGGCCGGGTAGGGTGGCGCGTGCCCATTCGATGAGCCCCATGCCGAGCGCCAGCCAGAACATCACGTAGCGGAAGTAATCGGCGTCCGACGGCGCGATCCACGGACGGTCGATCATCATGCGCTGACCATTGACGACCTTGCCCGCCCAGCCGGGGCCGCCGTCAGGGAAGCCGATCACGTTGACCACCACCTGCACCGCTGCCGCGATCATCAGGGTCAGCAGCGCGAGATAGAGGCCACGCATGCGCAGCGCCGGCAGGCCGAGGATGAGACCGAACAAGCCGGCGATGATGGCGCCGAGGATGAGCGCCATTTCGAACGGCATGCCGGTGCCGTGAATCAGGCGCAGGCAGAACCAGCCGCCCACGCCGGCCAGCGCGAACTGCGCCAGCGACACCATGCCCAGCTGACCGTAGAGCAGTGCGACGGTACCGGCAGCCAGCGTCAGGCAGGCGACGGTTGAGAAGGTGTTGAGCCAGTAGGAAGAAAACACCCAGGGACCGATGAGGGCGACCACGAAGAAGGTGATCAGCATCGGCCGCACGCGCTGGAACGGCGTGCCGGGTGGAATATCGGGTTTATCCTTGTTGCGTGCCATGAGCGTTACTCCAGATGGCTGTTATCGCGCGACAGGCCGATGCCATGCCGCTGCTGCCACAGCACCACGCTGATGGCGACCACGAAGGCGGTCGCTGAGCCGTAGCGCTGTACTTCGGGAACCAGATTGAGCATTGACTCGATCACGCCGATCGCAAGCCCGCCGATCACGGTCGCCGTCAGGGAATTCATGCGTCCCACCATTGCTGCGGCCATGGCAGGGATCACGAGGAAGGTCAGTACGGTGGGATTGAGTCGCACCATGTTGCCCATGAAAAGGCCGCTGATACCGGCCAGCACGCCGGCCAGGGTCCAGGCCCAGGTATCGACACGCTTGACGCGCACGCCGACCAGGCCGGCCAGTACGCGGTTGCTTTGCAGCGCACGCATGCGCAGACCGAGCGAGGTCCGGGCCAGTAGCCAGAGCATGCCCACTGTCGCGCCGGCCGCGAACAGCAGCGCGGCGACGCGGGTGTGACTGATGAGGCGGCGGCCGTCGAACTCGATGCCGGAGGCGTCGGTCGGCAGTACGAGGCGACGCGGATCGTCGCCCCAGTACCACTGGGCGATGCCCATGACCATCAACGCGAAGCCGAGCGTCGCCATCGCACGTACCACTCGGTCCTGGTGCGTCAGCGAGGGCGCAATGAAGCGTCCATACGCCCAGGACAGCAAGGTGGCCGATCCGATGCCGGCGGCCCAGCCCATCCAGTCGTCATACTCCAGGTCGATCACCTGCCAGCACACCATGGCAGCCAGGCCGCCCAGTGCGCCGAAGGCGAAGTTGACCACGCCGCTGGCACGGTACAGCACCACCAGGCCGACGCCCGAGAGTGCGTACACCGAGCCGACGCTGATGCCGACTACGATAAAGGGGAGCAGTGTTTCCATGTTCAGCCCGGTTCGCGTTGATCAGTGCTTCAGGTCAGTTGACCAGTCCGCCCTTGGCCTCGAGCGAGAGGATGTCGGCCAGGTCGGAGTCCTTGGACTGGTAGCAATCGGTCAGGGTCTTGAAGCCACCCTTGACCAGCAGTGCCGCGCGGCCCTTGTGGTTCGGCTGGTGACGCTCGCCGGGACCGAAGTACCAGGGGGCGCACATCATGTCGCTCTTCCAGTTCTTGATGCCGACGATGGCCTGGTAGGCAGACTTGCGATCGACATTGCCCTTGATGCCCAGAAGCGCGTCGGTGGTGGCCTTGGCGGCGAGGTAGCCGGCCTGCGAGAAGGTGTCGCGCGGGTCCTTCTTGTCGCCGAACTTGTCCATGACCGCTTTCCAGTTCGCGTTATCCGGACCGGTGCCATCCATCGGCTCAAGCTCCATGTGTACGTACAGCTTGTCGTGCCAGTACTTGCCCACAGCCTTCGGCATGTCGACGTGATAGGCCGAGGTCGGCAGGCCCCACTTGGCGGTCTTGCCCAGATCCTGCTGCTCGGCGGCGGTCAGGATCGGGAGCATCATTCCGCGTGGCATACCCAGCACCACGCCTTCGCTCTTGGCTGCGGCGATCTGCAGCGCAATCGCGTTGCCATCGAGCTGGCCCGGATCGAAGATGACGGTCTTGACCGGAATGTTGTTGGACTTGCCATAGGATTCGACGCCACCGCAGACCCAGTCACCAAAGCCCGGGATGCCCGGTGCGACGCAGGTCAGGCTCTTGAGCTTGAAGGTTTCGACGATATGCTGTGCAGCACCCAGGGTCGACTGGCGTGGGCCCTGGTTGAACGAGATGTAGTTCTTGCCGTAGAAGCAGGCGCGCGGAACACCAACGCCGGAGACGGCAGCTACGCCTTCTTTCACATACAGATCATTGTTTGCGCCGCACTCGACGAACGAAGACGATCCGACCATCGCCACGACCTTGGTGTCCTTGACCAGCTTGTTCGCTGCCTGCGCCGCGACTTCGGGGTTCCAGGTGTCATCCTGCACCGTGTACCGGACCGGGCGGCCGTTGATGCCGCCGTTGGCATTGACGCAGTTGAAGTAGGCCTGCGCTGCACGGGCGGACGAAGAGAAGTCCTCGGGACCGGTCTTGCCGACGATGGCGCCGATCTGAATCGGCTCGCCGGTGGCTTTCTGGCCATTGCCCAGTCCGCATTTGTCCTGTGCCATGGCGCCGTTGGCAGCCAGGCCCAGTGCGACGGCGACGGCGCCGCCGAGAAGGGTGGTCTTTTTCATCTGTTACTGTCTCCGTTGTGATTTTTCTCGAACTACGATCCCCCAACTGCCTTTCGCCGCGACCGGGACCGTAGAGGCCGCAGCGTGCGCATTCACGGCCTCAGCCGCAGGAGCCGCGCAATCCCTCCAACCCGGGAGTTCTGAAACGCAGTACCGACTTGTGGCCGAAGCCGTGCGATGCGAGCGTGCCGTCCATCGACGGCGTGAACATCGTGTCGCCGCGGAACCACTGCACGCGCGACCAGTCGATTGCTGCAAAATCCGGATGCTCGCCGTACAGCTTCGGCAGCAGCGTCGTGCGCAGCTGCTCGAGGCGGGTCTGCGGCGAGAGCGCCAGCACGACCGGTGCCGAGAACATCATGTGTTCGTCCCACGCGACGTAGAGCAGCGGCTCGGCGAAGCGCGCTGCGGTATCGTGCGGCGCATGGTCGTAAGGGCCGATGGCGGTGACGCTCATAGCTGGGCCTCCTTCATATCCTGACCGCCACCCCAGGTCTCGAAATTCATCGCGTCTTCCGAGCTGGGGAAGCCGCCGGTGTCGCGGGCCGTGACGATGCCGCACGCGGCTACCGATACTTGCAGCGGGTTGGCCACGCGGTCAGCGCTATCCTGTTCGCGTTGCGCATGCAGGATCTCGTGCGAGGGCAGGCGCGACTGCATGTATTTCTCCGGCTCGTCGGTGAAGATGGTCCGGCAGGGGTCGCTGCAGAAGTGGAAGGTCTCACCGGCATGCTCGGTATCGCGGTAGGCGATCCAGCGCGGATTACCCTGCTCGGTGAAAATCATTGGCTGCTGGCAGACCTGGCACTGCATCGGCAGCGCGTGGTTGTGGTAGCGCTGGCCGGTGGCCTCGCGCTGCGCGTAATGCGCCAGTCGCGGGCGGTACCAGCGGTCGAAGCTGTCCGGATACTTGCTGTCAAGCCAGTCCAGCTCGTCCTGTTGCGGTACCCAGGTATGGAAAGCCAGCGCGTCGGCATAGCCATAGAACGCATTCCAGGCCTGGTGGCTCAGGTGGTCTTTCGCGTCGCAGGCCTGTGCCCAGCCGGCCGGCTTCTTCAGACCCAGCGGTGCGAGCTCATCGAACAGCTCGCCGACCGGCGCTTCCACAAACCTGTCCCACGCTTCCTTCCAGCTCGCGACGCGCTTGGGCAGCATGTAGTCATGCATCATCGCTACCAGCGGCATCAGGCGGAAGCTGCGCCAGAACCACTTATCAACCCAGCGCTGTACGGTCGCCAGGTTCTGCGGATCCTGCTCCAGCAGGAATTTCACGGTGGCGATTCCCAGCGCCTTGTGGCGTGCGGTGTCGGCCTGTGAGGAGAAGCTGGCCGGCACGACCGACAGGTCGCCGTTGTGCGCAGCGCCCGACATGAAACTGACGTAGAGGAGATCCGACACCATGGCGTCGAAGCCGAAGCCGGTGGCGATGAGCAGTTCGAACGGGCCGGCCGACACCGCATCTTCGGCGAAGCTCTTTATCGGTGCGAGGTACCAGGCTTGCTCGAACCAGCGCGGGGCTTCATGCAAACCATTGAAGTATTTGTTGAAGATTGACGCGGCATGGGTGTCGAGTTGCGAATGGCGTAGCGCTTCGGCGGCCTGCAGCTGGACGGCGATGCGCAGCGCATCGCCTGGCAGATTGCGCGCTGCATGGGCCAGACCGCGGTGCAGGGTGTAATTCATCTGGGTGAACGACTGCAGCAGCAGCTTGACGGCATTGATGTAGCGCGCATCGGAGACGCCGAGCTGGCCGTTGTTCTGTGCGAAGGCATCCATCACCGCGTACAGACGCTTGTCCTTCTCGCCCTGCTGACGCCACCAGACATCTAGTGTCATGTGGAAGGCGTCGTGCCATTGCGCCCAGTCGTGTACGCGGATGCCTTCATAGCGCGCGAACGGGAACACTTTCTCTGTTGGCTGGTAGCTTGATACCCAGTTCAGGTCATTCGTCATCGCCGCATAACGGCTGGCGATATCTGGCTTCTTTTTTTCGACTCGCTTGTCCATGGCAGGCTCGCGTAGGTGGACGATCGGTGGATCAGTGCTTCCAGCTCAGCGTGAACTGGTCATCGTCCTCGTCGAGGTTGCCCGATAGCGTGACCAGGTTGATCTGCAGCTCCTGCAGGTCATAGGGGCGACCGATCAGCTCCTCAACCGTCTCGCGCTTGATCACCAGCTTGCCGGGGGCATCGATCTTCACCAGCCCCGGCGAATAGACGACCTGCGCCTCCGGGTTGTCGGCGACGATGGCGTCGACCAGCGGCCGTGATTCCTCATTGGCCTGGAACGCGATGAATACGTTGGACATGTCTTCCCCCTTGATGTTTTTATGTATGCGGTTGTTTTGCCGGTTCTGCGTCGTGCGGTCGCGTCAGAGGGCGATGCCGATCTTGGTCACGCGCGCATTGAATGTCTCGCGCGTCTCGGCCAGCGCTTCCTGTCCGTGCTCGCCGAGCGCGATCTCGGCCACTGGCGCCAGCGCAGCCTGCACGCGGTCGGTCCAGACCCGGATCCAGTCGGTGATGATTTTTTTGTTCTCTTCCGACTCGTTGGCGGCAGACTTCACCACAGCATCGACCCAGCGTGCGCACTCGTCGTGCCACTCGGGCATGAAGGACGTCAGCATCGCGACGGCAGTGCCACCTTTCAGGGTCAGGTACTCGTCGATGTAGGCGCCGTAGATCAGCGGATACAGCATGCCGTCGAGAGCGAGGTTCTGGGCCACGAACAACTCCATCGGGTCCTTGAGCACCAGCGTGTCTTCGACCAGACGGCGCAGCACTTGCCAGCGCGGGTCGTTGAGCCAGTCATTCTTGCCGGTGTCGAGCACGCCCGGCTCATCGACCGCAAGGCCGAAGCGGGTCAGATACTGGGCGATACCGAGATGGTCCATCGCGTGGAAGTTGGCGGCGGCCGTCAGCGCGGTGCCATAACCATAGGCGCAGATGAAGGTGTTGTTCATGTTGCCGGCCCAGGCCACATGACGCAGCGGCATTAGCACGCGGCTGGCGCTCTCGCGCACTTCATCAGTCATGCGCGCGAGCAGGCCGCGGGAGTCCACGAAGCTGTAGTTCGCCTCGACCGCCTCATGCTGGCGCGCACGGGTGATGGTCCAGGTCGCGTAGTAGTACTGGCGTGGATCCTTCAGCACGTACCAGTCGGCCAGCTTGATTGCCGAGCGGGCGGCATCGAACAGCTCGTGCGCCGGATCCCAGGTGGGACGGTAGTGGAAGTTTTGCGTCGGCTGCGCGCCGAAGGTTGCTTCCTGGTAGCGGGTGGCCGGTTTGTCGCCGCCGATGTACTTCGCCACATGGGTGTACGTATTACGGGTCGGCTTGATTTCTTTGGCCTGCAGGTCAATGCTCGTCATGGTGGTCTCCCAGCTTGGTCCCCACGGCTTCGGTGAGGAACTCGACTTTGTTTTTGAAGCAGAACTCGTTGAATTGCGATTCGGGCAGTGCCAGCTCGACGCTCATGTCGGGCCAGCCCACCGAGAATTCGAAGGCGATGATGCCGTTGGGCTGCCGGTCCGTGACCCGCACGAAGCGGCGGGCGAGGGTGGCTTCGTCGGTCACCAGTGCGTCGATGCCGCTGTCGCCGGAGGGCTTGGAATTCAGGGGCGCGGTGCTCATAATTGGAGTAGTTGCCTTATAACAAGGTATCCATCGGTCTTATGACTCCTATCGCAAGCGGCGTGCCAGTACGTGTCCGTGAAGCCAATAATCTCGATAAAAATGCGAGAAGGCTTGAATTTGCGTGGGTATTCAATTTCGTGCGGAGCAGCATTTCTTGGTGCGAAGCAGCAAAAAATCCGAAAAAATTCCCCACTTTTTCACCATTTCATCAGCTGCCAAACCGGCAATGTGATGAAATCATCAATCCCCCCTTGAGAGCGATTAAAAGAAATGTCTTCCAATTTCTCAGAAATTATCGATAATTTGCGCATGAGCTCCGAATCTCTCTCTCCGCTGCCGAGCGACGCCGATCTGCGTCGGCTGGTGCATTTCTCGGCCGGCGATGGGCGGATCTGGTTGGGTGGGCATCGGATGGTGCTGCTGCACCTGAGCGGTCTGGCGAGCGTGCGCAAAGAGCTGATCGAGGCCATCGGCATCGACCAGACGCGCCGCGTCCTCAAGCGGGCTGGTTATGAATCCGGCGTGCGCGACGCGGCGCTGGCGCGCCAGGTGCGTCCCAACGCCAATCCCTTCGAGCAGTTCGTGGTCGGCCCACAGCTACATATGCTCGAGGGCGCGGTGCAGGTCACGGCCGAGCAGTGTGAATTCGACCTTGAGGCCGGCACCTATCACGGCATCTTCCGCTGGGATCATTCCTGGGAGGTCGAGTCGCACACGCGCGACTTCGGCGGCAGCGACGGCCCGGTGTGCTGGATGCTGCTCGGCTATGCGTCGGGTTACACCACTGGCTTCTTCGGCCAGCAGATTCTGTACAAGGAAGTTCAGTGCGCGGCCTGCGGGCATGAGCACTGCCGGATCGAGGGCAGGCCGGTCAAGGAGTGGCCCGACGGCGCCCAGATGCAGGAGGACTACGAGGCCGATTCCCTGCTGGTGCGGCTGGAGGATCTGCAAGCCGATGTTGAAAGCCTGCGCGGCTCGCTCTGCCCGCGTGATGATCTGGGTGAGCTGATCGGCCGTTCGAAAGCCTTCGAAAAAGCCATCGCACTTCTGCGCAAGGCCGCCGGCACGCAGGTCACGGTGCTGCTGACCGGTGAGACCGGGGTCGGCAAGGAGCGCTTCGCGCGCACGCTGCATGCGATGAGCCCGCGCGCTGACAAGCCCTTCGTTGCCGTCAACTGCGCGGCGCTGCCGAATGACCTGATCGAGAGCGAATTGTTCGGCGCAGAGAAGGG
>CAZESK010000017.1:0-9656 GCA_964515155.1 uncultured Bifidobacterium sp. | reverse complement strand
GCGCGGCGCTGCCGAATGACCTGATCGAGAGCGAATTGTTCGGCGCAGAGAAGGGAGCCTATACCGGCGCCGGCGCCGCGCGCCCCGGCCGCTTCGAGCGCGCCGACGGCGGTACGCTGTTTCTCGACGAACTGGGCGAACTGCCACCGGCCGCTCAGGCCAAGTTGCTGCGCGTACTGCAGACCGGCGAGGTGGAGCGGCTAGGCGGTACACAGACGCGCAAGGTGGATGTACGCGTGGTGGCCGCGACCAACGTTGATCTCGAGGCTGCAGTCGCTGCCGGCCGCTTCCGGCGCGACCTGATGTACCGGCTTAATGTCTACCCGATCGCGATACCGTCGCTGCGTGAGCGCGCCGAGGATATCGAGCCGTTGGCCAACCACATGCTTCGGCACTTCATGGCCTTGCATAACAAGCGGGTGGCGGGCATTACCGACCGCGCGCTAGATGCGATGCGTAACCATGCGTGGCCGGGCAATGTGCGCGAGCTCGAGAATCTCGTCGAGCGCGGCCTGATCATCACGCCGCCGGGGCAGATGGTGGATGTGGAAGATCTGTTTGCGGTCGCACCCGCCACCCCGCAAGTAACGCTTTCGCAAAGCGGCGAGCTCAGGCAGGGCGAAGCGGCTGACATCGCTAGCCTGTTCGACGAACTGCAGAAGCGCGGCCTGTCGCTCGATGCACTGGAGGACGGGCTGATTCAGCAAGCGGTTGAGCGCGCCGGCGGCAACCTCTCGGCGGCAGCGCGCACGCTAGGCCTGACGCGACCGCAACTGTCATACCGATTACAGCGCATCAAGGACCGCTGAGCCCACAGGCTGGCGGACACGGGAGTCACCGAATTGGCAAAGAAATCGTTCATCAATCTGGTCGAGGCCGATCCTGCACAGGCGGGTTATCGCACCCTGATCGAGCGCACCTACGGGCAGCTGCGCGAGGACATTCTCAACGGCCAGCTCGCTCCTGGCGAGAAGCTGCTGGTCGAGCACTTGAAGCTACGCTATGCGGTGGGTGCCGGTACCGTGCGCGAGGCGCTGTCGCGGCTGGTGAGCGAGGCGATGGTGGTGGCCGAGGGTCAGCGCGGTTTCACGGTCACGCCGATCAGCCTGGAAGACTTGTCAGACGTTACCAACGTGCGTGTTACGGTCGAGACCGATGCGCTGCGCTCGTCGATACGCAGTGGTGATGAGTTCTGGCGCAACCGACTGCGCATTGCCTACGACCAGCTGTCGGCACTCGAGCAGCCGCTGGAGGATGAGAATGTGCGTCGCTGGGAGCAGGCCAATGCCGAGTTTCACGAGGCGCTGCTGTCAGCCTGCGGTTCACCATGGACCCTGCGTGTGGTGCGCCAGCTGACCCAGCACGCCGAACGCTACCGGCGCTATGCCATCGGCCTGCATACCGGACGCGACGTACATGCCGAGCATGCGCAGATCTTCGAGGCAGCCATCGGCGGCCAGGACGCGCGCGCGGCACTTGCGCTCGAGGCTCATATCCGCGCCACGCCGGAACTGCTGATGCGCACCATCCGCGACGGCCGCAATCTTTTCCATACTTCCTGAGACTTTCATGAGCACAAACGTTTCCTCGCCCGAGATCGGGCATAGCATCGTTGCCGGCGGCATTCAGGTGAACTACCACGACCAGGGTAGCGGCTTTCCGGTGCTGCTGATCCATGGTTCCGGCCCCGGCGTATCGGCGTTCGCCAATTGGCGTTTGGTGATGCCTGCGTTGGCGAAGCAGTGCCGTGTGCTGGCGCCCGACATGGTCGGCTTCGGTTTCACCGAGCGGCCGGCGGGTTACCAGTACACGATGCAGAATTGGGTAAAGCAGGCCATCGATTTCCTCGATGCGCTTGGGCTCGAGCAGGTCGATCTGGTCGGCAATTCCTTTGGCGGCGCGCTGTCACTTGCGCTGACCATTCACCATCCGGAGCGTGTACGGCGGCTGGTACTGATGGGTGCGGCCGGCGTATCGTTCCCGATCACGCCGGCACTGGATGCGGTCTGGGGCTACGAGCCTTCATTCGAGAACATGCGCCGGATCATGGACGTGTTCGCCTATGACCGCGGGCTAGTGAACGATGACCTCGCGCGCCTGCGCTACGAGGCCAGCGCTCGGCCGGGCGTGCAGGAAAGCTATGCGCAGATGTTCCCGGCGCCGCGCCAGCGCTGGGTCGATGCGCTGGCCAGCCCCGAGGAGGCGATTGCGAAAATCGACAAGGAGACACTGGTCGTGCACGGCCGTGACGATCTGGTGATACCGCTCGAGAATTCCATCCGGCTGTCGCGGCTGATCTCGCGCTCGCAGCTGCATGTTTATGGCCGTTGCGGGCACTGGACGCAGATTGAGCATGCAGGCCGTTTCGCCCGGCTTGTGGCAGACTTCCTGACCGAAGACAATGAGGCCCGGAGCCAGCGACTCCAGCCACACTCTGAAAGGTTGTAATCGCATGGATCTTGGTATCACCGGCAGGACGGCGCTGGTTTGCGGCGCGAGCAAGGGGCTGGGTCGCGCGTGCGCGGAGGCGCTCTTGCGCGAGGGCGTGCACGTGACGCTGGCGGCGCGCGGGAAGGCTGAGCTCGACCAGACCGTGGGCGCGCTGCAGGCCCTGGCCGCAGTCAGCGGTGGCAGCGTGCAGGGTGTGGCCTGCGACATCACGACACCGGCGGGGCGGGCGCAGGCGCTGGCCGCCTGCCCGTCGCCGGATATCCTGATCAACAATGCCGGCGGCCCGCCGGTAGGCAACTTCCGCGACTTTGGTCTGGACGACTGGCGGCGTGCGGTCGAGAACAACATGCTCACGCCGATTGCGCTCATCCAGGCCACCATTGACAGCATGATGGCACGCGGCTTCGGCCGCATCGTCAACATTACCTCCAGCACGGTCAAGGCGCCGCTCCGCTCGCTCGATCTCTCCAGCGGTGCGCGTTCCGGCCTGACCGGTTTCGTCGCCAGTGTCGCGCGCGAGGCCGTTACCCGCAATGTCACCGTCAATAACCTGCTACCCGGCTCGTTTGCAACCGACCGGCTGACGTCGACGCTGGCACAGTCCGCCCAGGCACAGGGACAGACGGCCGACTCGAAGATGGCGGAGTGGGTGAGCAAGATACCGGCAGGCCGTTTCGGCGATCCGGCCGAGTTCGGCGCGCTATGCGCATTTGTGTGCAGTGCGCACGCAGGTTATTTGACGGGGCAAAACATATTGATGGATGGTGGTGCGTATCCGGGCGTGTTCTGAGCGCAGCTTCCGGCGTAATCTCAGCAACAAGCTGCCACCCGAACTTACGCGATCCTGAAAATCCGCCACCCCTCGCGCGTTTTGCGCAAGGAGAACTTGTACGCGCCATTGCGGCGTTTCGCGAATTGTATGGCGGCCACGCGGGCACTCTCTGCGCGCCGGAATTCTTCGATCAGGATGCTGTCGCCAATCGACATCGCCCGGAACGGATAGGACACCCGTTCGCTGCGGTGGTGCGCATCCGATGCCTTGTCGATCACGAACATGGGGGGACTCCTCTCCGCTTCATGCACGAAGAATCGGATCGGCAGCGGCGAACTTGAACGCTTGCCTTTCCGATAAGGTGCTTACTTCCTCCAGCGGCCCAAGGCGGCGGCACCCAGTTTCTCGTATTCCGCGCGGATGCCGGCGCCAATCACCTTCGGATAGACCGGCACGTAGGACCACTGCGGTCCCTGGCTGAGAAAGCCCTCGGCCCAGGCGCCGCAGACGACGCCGTCCTCTCGCAGATAGGGCTCGCGTTCGGCCAGCGTGGCGCGGAAGGTATCGAGCAGGGCCGTGCGTCGCGTCTCGGCCTCACGTTGGGCTGCGCCGGCATCGCCGCCGCGTTCCTTTGCATAGACCTCATCGAAGATACCGACCGCCTTGCCGAACTTTGCGGCCAAGCTCGGATCGTCGGCATGCGCCTCGGCGAACACGGCGAGGATGGCCGAGCAGTGCAACGCTTGTGTGGCCAGGCGGGATTCCTGCGCCATCGACGGCACCACGGGCACCAGCAAGGCCAGGGACAACGACAGGAGGAAGGGCAGTCTCATGATTCCATACGGGGCGGCGCACGGCGAAGGCCGCGCTTCATTTCGCATGGTAATCCAAGCCGACCCCACGTTGCGTTCCGGCGCATGCCGCAGCATGGAGTGACGGGCAGCTCAGATGAGGTAAGTACCGGCCAGTGTGAGTACCTGGCCACCGGTGCCGAGCTTGAAGCGCGCCAGACCGGCGCTGCGCAGGGTGTTGACCCCGCCCAGATCGAGCATGCGCAGGCCCTGCGACTTGAGCATCTGCATGGCGTTCCAGAGAATCAGGTTATGTGCGTGCAGGTCCCGTCCCTTGTCGGTGGTCCAGCCTATTTCGTAGGTGGCTACGCTGCCATGGATGAGGAACATCATCGCCGCGATGCGGTCGCGCCCGGCATCGGCCCGCAGGGTCAGCAGTCCCTTCGCGGCGGGCGTGCGCGTCAGCGCGTAGCGTTCGAAAAAAGGTGCGGGCAGGCCGGACAGCCGTTTCTCGGCGCGCTGCTTCATATCGGCCTCGACCAGCCAGCGGAACTGGTTCGGATTGGTGCCTACTCGCTGGATGTCGATGCCGGAACGCTCCCCGGTGGATAGCCGGTTGCGCCAGCGGACGTCGAAGTTGGCGCGCAACGCGTCGAGGTCTTGCGTGAGATCGAGTGTGACGGTCGACAGGCCTGTCATGACGCGCCGTAGTCGCGAGAGACCGTGGGGCGCGCCGGCCGCCTCCTCCGGCGTGACCAAAAGGAAGCGCAGCCCGGGCAGCGGCAGGCTGCGTTTCAGGGCGCGGTATGCGCGCGCCTTGTCTTGTGGCGTGATATCGCGCAGCCAGACCGGGCCGCGCGAGCAGAGCGCGACTGCCCCGATCCGGCCCCAGCGGCGCACCAGCAGCTGGGCCAGTGCGGCGGGCTCGCCATCGATGTCGATCCGCGCGCGCAGTACCGGCACCAGCAGCGACAGCATGGCGTCGCCATAGGCCCGGTCCTGCTGCAGTGCGCCGCCCGCGGCCGCGTGTGCCGCATCCCAGCGCTCCGCGTCGTGTCCGCTCCAGTGAACGGCGATTCGATTAGAATCCGCAGCCATTACCCGTCCCGGAGAGAACCGTGTTCAAACGCCTGAAGGAACGCCGCCGCGCGCAGACCGTGATGGGTCATCGCCTGCCCGAGCCGAGGCTGACCGCAATGGCGGCCTTCTGGGGCGTGGTGTATTTCGGCTTGCCGGTACTGGCGCTGGGGCTGCTGCTGGATGTGCTTGTCCAATGGGTCACGGGCCGCTGCATCGGCCTCTGGTGTTTTTTCTGACACGCATTCTAGCGCCTGTCCCTTGCACGTGGCCGCGCGCGGATCGGCGCTGGAGCGCAGCGCCGATCTGGTGGCAGCCCGCTTACATCCCCGCTTGCTTTGCCGGCCACAACTTGCGCTCGGTGCGCGAGTAATTCCAGCCCTTTGATGCCATGCAGTCGCGGAAGGCATCGGTCAGATAGATGGTCTGCTTCGCGTCTTCGGGATTAGCCATCACGAAGGCATTGCGCTGGTTGCATGCACGCTCGTCGCGCGCGAAATCGCTGCTCGAGCCGGCATTACCCGGTGCACGGGCCACCTGGTAAGTGCCGCCACATCCGGCCAGCAGGGCGGCAGTGAACAGCAGGGCGGTGAAACGACGGGATGCGTGGGTCATCGGTATCTCCTCCTTGGGTGGTTGGTGTTGCTTGTCGCTAGTTTGATGGCCGGCCTCAGGGCTTGACGAAGCGCAGGGTCATGCGGTCGGACTCGCCGATGGCCTGGTACTTCGGCTTGTCCGCCTCGGACACGCCGCGCAGGTTCGGCGGCAGGGTCCAGACGCCGCCGGGGTAGTCTTTAGTATCGCGCCAGTTGCTGTTGAGCTCGGCCGCGGCTTCGAACTTGAAACCGGCACGCTCGGCGGCTTCGATCACGTAGTCCTCGGTCATGTAGCCGGAGGCGATCTGTTGCTTCAGATCGGTACCCGGGTTAGCGCGGTGCTCGACGATGCCCAGCACCCCGCCTTTTTTCAGCGCATTGAAAAATCCCTTGAACATCGCGTCTGTATTGCCGGCCTTGGCCCAGTTATGCACGTTGCGGAAGGTGACGACGAGGTCGGCGCTGCCGGCGGGGGCAAAGCTCGGGTTGGCCGGGTCATAGGTCGTGATCTGGGCGTTGCCATAGATCGCGCGGCCCGACGCGAGCTTGTCGCGGTAGGCGGCATCGCGCTGGCGCATGGCCTCCGGCGCCTTGTCGTCGAGCTTGGGCACGGCGGCGATGTAGCGACCACCGTCCTTGAGCACCGGCGCGATGATCTCGGTGTACCAGCCAGCCGACGGGGAAATCTCGACGACCGACTTGTCCTTGTCCAAACCGAAGAACAGCAGCGTCATTTTGGGCCGACGGTAGACGTCACGGGCGCGGTTTGCCTCGCTGCGGTGCTCGCCGTCAACGGCGTCGTCGAGCATGGTGAAGATATTGGGTGTGGCAGCGGCGGGCAGGGCGAACGCCAGCGAGGCGGTAACGGCAACGGTAGCGGCAACGAGTGCGCGAACGGCATGGGTCATGGTAAGCATCTCCGGAAATGAATCGCAAAATCGACAATGCCGTCTTTTTAACCCAAATGCGATTTGCTTGCAGCGACCGGCTCCGGCGGCCCGAGCGCTTTGCCTGCTGCGATCCCCGGCTTCAGGACGATTCAAGCCTGCCTCGCGCAGTCATGCCATGATGACGGCTTGGCGCGCCAGGTGATGCCGGGCAGCGCGAAAGCCATGAATCGTTGTTTTTGCGGAGCCAGAATGTCGATCGTCAGCCAGCGTGCGCAGAGTCTCGGGACCGAGAATGCCTTCATCGTCCTCGCGGAGGTCAACAAGCTCATCAGGGAGGGGCGCGACGTCGTGTCTTTCTGCATCGGGCAGCCGGACTTTCCGACGCCGGTCAATGTGCAGGATGCAGCAGTAACCGCCATCCGCGAAGGCCGGCACGGCTACACACCATCGGCGGGTATTGCCGAGCTGCGGCAGGCAGCCGCGCGCGAGATTGCGCGTACGCGCGGCATTGCGGTCGAGCCCGATGACGTCGTGGTGGCCGCCGGCGCCAAGCCCTTCATCGGCTACACCATTTTGTCCGTGACCGACTACGGCGCTGGCGACGAAGTGATCTACCCGGTACCGGGCTTTCCCATCTATGAATCGCAGATCAAGGCCAATGGTGCGGTCGGTGTGCCTATCTTCCTGCGCGAGTCGCGCAATTTCAGTCTGGACCCACAGGAGCTGGCGCGCCTGATCACGCCAAAGACCCGGCTGCTGATCCTGAACTCTCCACAGAATCCGACCGGTGGCATCATCCCGAAGCAGGACATGGCGGCCATCGCGGCCATTCTGCGCGAGCACCCGCAGGTATGGGTCTATGCGGATGAAATCTATGGCCGCCTGATTTATGACGGCGCGTTTTCGTCGATTGCCTCCGAGCCCGGCATGCAGGAGCGCACCATCATCGCCGACGGCCTCTCGAAGACCTATGCCATGACCGGCTGGCGCCTCGGCTATGCCGCCAACCGCAAGCTCGCGCCTTACTTCACGACCTGGATTACGAATACCGAATCCTGCGCGTCGCAAATCACGCAATGGGCTGGTGTCGAGGCCCTCGACGGTTCGCAGGCCGATGCCGAGCACATGCGCAAGGAGTTCCACCGTCGGCGCGATCTCGTCGTCGGATTGCTGAACCAGGTACCGGGTGTGTCGTGCACACTGCCCGGCGGCGCGTTCTACGCCTGGCCCAATGTGACCGAGGCCTGCCGACTCACCGGCTGCAAGGATTCGGAAGCATTCCGCAAGCGCCTGCTCAACGAAGCGGGTGTGGCTGTGCTGGCCGACATTCACTTCGGCCCGCGCGCCGACGGCGAGGGCCAGCACATCCGCCTGAGCTACGCTGCCTCCGACGAGGCGATTCGCGAAGGCGTAGGCCGTATCGACGACTTCGTGCGCAAGAACAGCCTCTGATGCGGCGCCGGATCGCGCCCGGCTAACGTCCGCAAGCGAAGCGGAAGCCGCCGGTGCCGCCCGGGTTCTGGGTTAGCTTTTGCAGCTCGCCCGGGGTCTCCACCTGGCCAACCATCTCGCCGGTGGCCATGCGCCCGGCGTACATGGTGTAAGAGATGATTTGTGCGGTCTCGTTCTTGCAGTCATATTCCTTCAGTAGCCGCATCGACAGCAGGCCACGCGGTCCCGGCTCGCGATAATTCTGTATCTCGATCACGCGGCGCTTGTCGCCGTTCGGTGTCAGCGTGCTCGTGTCTACATGGACGGTTGTGCCGCGGATGTTCTCGAATACCTTGACCAGCTCCGCGTGGGCGGGCAGGGCGGCAAGCAGGAGATGGGCGAACAGGGCTGAAAGAAGAAAGCGCATGGGGGCTCCGGGCGAGGCCAGCCAAGCCTTCAGCGGCGAGTGAACCCCTAAGGCTTGCCAGCAAAATAGTTACGTGGAACAAGTATGCCACGGTCACGGACCTCGACTGCCATAACCGCATATTCCTCGTCCTCACCAACCGATAGTCGCTGATGGTTCGCTCAGCGGATTTTCTGCTGACGCGTTCAGGCAACGTGCGTGATCAATCTTGAAGTAGTAGCAAGATGCTCAATGCACACGATAACCAAGCTTCTCCAGCATGGATTGATCCGGATAGACGATCCGGATTTTCAATGGAGATCGCTATGCGCTTCCCAGCCACATTCTTTCGTCAATCCACAGCACTCTTTCTGACGCTATTCATCTTCACGATGACCGGCTGCGCCTCCATCACTAGCGGCAAACATCAAGCCGTATCTATCAATGCCATATGTGAGGGCGAGCCGGTGAACGATGCAAGTTGCACCCTGATGAACGACAAGGGCAGCTGGCATGTAAAGACACCAGGCTCGGTAATGATCCAGAAAGCCTACGGTGATCTTGCTGTTGACTGTAAAAAGGGTGGTGCAGTCACTTCATCCAAGTTCAAGTCCAAGAACAATGCCGGCGTGTGGGGCAACATCCTTGCGGGCGGCCTGATCGGCTACGCCGTTGATGCGAGCAGTGGCGCAGGTTTTGACTACCCCTCTCCCATGACAGTCACGATGAATCCTCCGTGTCCGGGCAAGGCGAATGCTTTGACGGCGAAAAGCTCGGATTGAGCTTTGCGTCTGCCAGCCCAGAGTTTCCCGCGCATGGCCGGGATACAGTAAGAGAGGGGAAAGCCAGTGGAATCAGGATGGTGGGTGTGCGACTGGGTCCTGCTCACGAGAGGACCAGGCATGCGCAAGGGTGATCGTCCGGTAGCCGATAGCCATCGATTCATCAAGAAGGTCGGCCCATGGATGCTGATGCTGCTCTTGTATGCATGTGTCCTCAGCACCTATGCGGAGGACTTCGATGATCTCGAAGGCAGCGAACATTCGCCGACCTTTACATCAGCCGAGCGCAAGCTTTTTGTGGATGCGGTTACGCGGTTTAAGAAGCACGAGATACCCAATGCTTACTTTAATGGCGCTCCATTTTGGCTGGACGATGACCATCTTGTTTTTCCATCACGCGCGTATCCCGGATGGACAGCACAGCCTGAGGAGTCGCCACGCATCATCATCTACAACGTCA
>CAZESK010000016.1:36064-39818 GCA_964515155.1 uncultured Bifidobacterium sp. | reverse complement strand
CTGCGCCCCCGCACTCAGCTTCCGGCTGTGCCGCGTCAAATCGTACTGCGTGACACCACTGTCTTGCCCGGCGAACTTGAGCCAGTCAGGATGCTCCAGTGTATCGCCGAGGTCGCGCCGTCCGGCTTTCCAACGCTCGAGCATGGTCGCGCGGGAGAACTCATAATCTTTAGACTCCCGCTCGAATGGCCCCTGACGATAGATCAGGTGCACGATGTCCACCGGCGCCACCTGCGCGAAGTCCTGCAGGTGGAGCACCTGCGGATCGTCCAGTAAATGAGCGGGCAGCTTCGCGATCAGGTCGCTGATGGCACGCCGGGTATTGGCGAGCTCGGCTGCCATATTGCTGGTTTGGCGCGTACGGCTGGAGTACAGGATGTCCTTGTGGCGCTTCATCACGTCGTCAAAATTCTTGGGCACCTCGCCGCGCGCATTGAACAGGTCGACCTGAAACACCAGCAGGCTCTCGTCGCGTTCGCACAAGTCGAGCACATGCTGCAGTGGCGTGTTCGACAGGATGCCGCCATCCCACCAGGCCTCGCCTTCAATCATCACCGGCGGAAATGACGGCGGCAGTGCGCCGCTGGCCATTACATGCTCGGGCCCGATGCGGGTCTCGCGGTTGTCAAAGTAATGCGAGTTGCCGGTTCTCACGTTCACTGTACCGAGCGAGAGGCGGATATCTCCATCATTGATCAGGTCGAAATCAATCAGCGACTCCAGCGTCGCGCGCAACGGCGTGGTGTCGTACAGGCTGAGCGCGCCGGGTGTACCGTCCGGCTGGAACGGCGGAGGTGGCAGGCGCGGCTGGAAGAAGCCGGGAATACCCAGCCAGGCCGCATGCCATGCGCTGAACTGGTGGAACGCACTGCGTTGCTCGCCGTTTTCGGTCATGGCGCGCAGCCACGGTATCAGCGTCGCCGGACCCGTGAACTGCGTTATGCCCGAGGTGACGAGATGCCAGAACTCGGCCAGCCGTTCCACGCGGCGTGACGGCGGATTACCGGCGATGATCGCCGCGTTGATCGCACCGATCGATACACCGGCCACCCAGTCCGGCAGCCACTCGGTATCGGCCAGGGCCTCGAACGCACCCGCCTGGTAGGCACCGAGCGCGCCACCGCCCTGCAGAACGAGCGCGATCCGCTTATGCGGCCGCTTCGGACCGATCCGATCGCGATTGCTTTTCCAGTCGATCTTCATGCTGTTCTCCCGAAGTTGAACGACACAGACCGGAGAGCAGGCTGATCAGCTCTTCCTCCGGATAGGGCTTACCCATGTAACCGCTCGCGCCGAGCTGCCGAGCCCGCTGCCGATGTCGGTCGGCAATGCGCGAGGTGATCATCACGACTGGCAGGTCACGCAACTGAGAATCATCGCGCACCGTAGCCAGCAGCTCGAAGCCATCCATGCGTGGCATCTCGATATCCAGCAGTACTACGGCGGGCCGCCGCTCGCGCAGCCAGGTCAGCGCATCGATGCCGTCGCGAGCCAGCGCTACCTCATAGCCGTGGCGTTCGAGCAGCCGCTGGCTCGCACGTCGGACGGTGAGGGAATCGTCCACCACCAGCACCAGCGGCCCGGCTACCGGCTTGACGGCATCGACGACACGGGAAGCGCGACTGCAGTCGAGGCGGAACGGATCAACGATCAGCGCGATGCTGCCGTCGCCCAGCACCGAGGCCCCCGTGAGACCGGGAATTTGCGATAGCTGCGGTCCGGGATTCTTGACGACCAGGTCGCGCTGACCATCGACCGCATCGAGTTTCAATGCGAGCAGCCGCTCCGATGACCGCAACACAGCGACCGGCTGCCGCGCGCCGGCCTGTATGGGCTGCGGTGGCTCGCCCAGCAGCTGGCCGAGATCGCGTAAGGGCAGCTCCTGTGCCTGCCAGCGCAACAAAGGGCAGTGTGCCTCGTAACCGATATCGCCCGGCTTGAGCTGCAACAATTGCAGCAACCCGGAAGCAAGCAAGCCGATCTGGTACCGACCGGCGCGGACCAGCAGTACCGGCAAGGTAGCCAGCGAGAGTGGCACGCTGATCGTGAAGCAGCAGCCCTGCCCCGGCCGGGAATCGACCGCGATTCGCCCACCAAGGGCCTGCAGCTCGGCGCGTACGGCATCGAGCCCGATACCGCGTCCGGCCAATGCTGTGACCTCGCTGGCCGTAGAGAAGCCGGGCTGAAAGATCAGGTCGGACAAGGCCGATGCCTGCGATTCTTCTGGCGAGACCAGCAGGCCGACCGCCGACGCGCGGGCGCGGATGCGCTCGAGATCGAGTCCCCTGCCGTCATCCAGGAGCTCGAGCCGTAGCTCCGCAGCCGACGGCAGCACCCTCAGGGTGATCCGGCCGGCACGCGGCTTGCCAAGCGCATCGCGCTCGGCCGGCGGCTCGATGCCGTGCACGACGGCATTACGCAGCACATGCTCAAGCGGACCGGCAAGCCTGTCGAGCAATGCGCGATCGACTGCTGCCGCAGCACCGGCCACGGTCAGTTCGATCTCGCGCCCGGATTCCCGCCCCACCTGCCTGAGTACATGACGCAAGCGCGCCTCGATGGCGCCGAAAGGCTGCGAGCGCAGGGTCTGCAAGCTCGACTGCAGACCGCGCAGCTCGCGTGCCTGCACATCGGCAGCGCGCGACAGGCTATCGCCCTGATGCATCAGGCCGCGCTGCAGATCGGCCAGATCGGCTGCGCTCTCGGCGATCATGCGCGTGATTTCGTGCAGACGCGTGTAGCGGTCGAATTCCAGCGGATCAAAACCCTTGTCATCAACAGCCTTCGCTCCCGAAACGATGCGGGACTCGGCATCAATCTCGAGCTCCCGCACCTGGGTACGCAAACGCGCCAGATTATCGGCCAGGTCCGTCACGGCGCGGCGCTGCTGCCGGACACTGTCGGCCAGCCGGCCGTGACCAATCCACAACGCGGCCACGGCGTCGGCAACGCCTGACAATGCGTCAGCGCGCACGCGCAGTAGCGGCGACGCTGGGGCGCGTGCGGGCACCGTCGCAAGCGCGGGCATCGTCTGCGGCGGACCGATCGACAACGGCGCGGGCTCAGTTGGTGCGAGCACGCCGGACACCTCGGTCGGACTGGCTTGGCAGGCCGTCGTCGTACATGCCGGTGGCGACTCGCCCGGGCCGGACCAGGCACGCCGCCATTCGTCAAACTGCACTTGCAGCGCATCAAGCCGCGTAGGAATCGCCGCAGGTGCCAGTTGCGCTATTTCGGCCACTTCCGTCTCACACCGATGCAGTGCCTCCCCCCATGGCCACTGACCTGCCATTCTTGCGCTACCTTTGAGCGTATGCAGGATGCGCAGCAATGGCGCCGGCGCCGCACGGTCGTCCGGCGAGTTCAGCCAGGCCTCGAGCGCCTGCTCCAGTTGCGGCAGCAGATCGGCAGCCTCCTCCCGGAAGATCGCGAGCAACTCCTCATTCTCCGCAGCAGCAGGCGGGATCGCACCCGGCTCGACAGAAAGCGCGGCCAGCATGTCCGGCGCGTCACCAGCGTGACCGACGTCCCCGGCACCACCGTCGCCATCGTCGTGAATCTCAGTCGGGAGAAGGTCGCTCACTCCCCCTCCGGCCGGAGCAGTGAGCGAGCCATCGGGATCGGCCGCTACCGACAAATACTCCGGCAGCGCCGTCGGTTCGGCACAGGCAGACGGTGTGCAGGCGGCCAGGCGCTCGACCAGCACGTTCGCATCGCGGCAGCTGCCTGTCTCGGCAAACTCGGCGAGCATGTC
>CAZESK010000016.1:33577-35964 GCA_964515155.1 uncultured Bifidobacterium sp. | reverse complement strand
CAGCATTGTCTGGCGCTCGCGCTGATGCGCCAGCTTCTGCAGGGTCTGATGAACGGACAATAAATTCTCCGGCACCTGCTCCAGCAGATCGGCGATCAGGAGGCTGTCTGCCTCTGCGTACGACTGGGCA
Organism: uncultured Bifidobacterium sp.; assembly: GCA_964515155.1. Lineage (GTDB taxonomy): Bacteria > Pseudomonadota > Gammaproteobacteria > Burkholderiales > Burkholderiaceae_D > Pernthalerella. Next base: position 35,834 of record CAZESK010000016.1, on the reverse strand, counting down.
CCGGAGACCGCGTGCAGGCACAACATGGCAGCGGTGATGCCTTGTGCAGCACCGTGCAGCTCGGGTTCGGACCACCGCATGCCCAGCCGGCGCATCGCCTCCGCTACTGGCAAAAAGCGTTCAGACTGTGCGGCGAGCTTGGCTAGCGACACCCAGTCTTCGACCTTCCCCAACCCGTCCTCACCCGCCTCCCTCGCCTCCCTCGCAGCGATCCATCGGCCCAGCGAATCGATGAAGCATACGTCGGCCGGGCCGGCGTGGTCCGTGGTCCACGCTGCGTCACTGCTCAGCGTCGGGGAGAACTGCCCGGCGAGGTGGAAAGCGCGCGCGGCTTGCTGACCGGCTTCAGTCAGCACCGGGCCCTGCGCAAGTTCGAATAGGGCCTCACGGGCCAGTGGCGCCAGCAGAGCCGGCAAGCCGGGATCGGCGCGATGGCGCAGCGCACGCAGCAGATGAACCAGTGTGTTCTTTGCACGTGCCGGATCGTTGACCTTGCTCTCTACCAGTTCGACCAGATACGCATGCAGCACCAGCCAGTGCCGCTGTACCGCACGGCTGCCGGAGTCTGCTGCCACCCGGGCCAGCAGATGGGCGAGGTCAGCCGCTGCCTCACGGCGTTCCGCTGCGCCAGCGGCACGCAAAAAAGCCAGCAAAGCACGCTCAGCCTCCGGGACCGGATCGGCCGGCTCACCGCGCTCCAACCCGGCTGGCATCAGCAGCTCGACGGACTCATCTGACTGCAACGACACCAGCGGCGCGGCACTGCCGACCTCCCCCGACCCCTTGCTCGCCGCCAATGCCGCCCATGCGGGTAGCAGATCGGCGGCGACCACCGGCTGGCCTCGGAACGCGCGCTCAAGCGCCAGCCGCAGCGCCGACTGCAACAATGCCGCTCCTTCTGACATGGCAGCGATATCCTGTCCGTCTGCATCAGTCACACCCATCATCCGCCGTTGCAGGCGCTCGACCAGCGCTGCCAGTCCGGGCTGGCCGACCAGTGCGAGTGCACCGGCCAGACCGGATAGCGCGCGGGTAGCATCGTCCGGTTGCGGGATCTCGGCGCCGGCTTTTCCTGCTTCCAGCGCAGTCATGACGCGCGCCATGACCTGGTCGGCCTGCGTGCACAGCGCCAGCGCGCCGGCGCGCAGCATCCCGTGTGGTGCAGCGCCATGCACGGAGGTGAACACCTCGCCTCGCGCGTTCAAGCGCTGACCCTGAAACGATCGAGCGCACCGCCGAGGTCCTCGGCCAGCGCTGCAAGTTCCTGCACCGAGGTAGCGGTCATCTGCGTCCCCTGCCGGGTGTGCTCGGTGACGGTGAGGATGCTGTCGATGTTGCGAGCCACATGGTCGGCCAGCCCGGACTGTTCGCGCGTAGCCGAGGAAATACCATCGATGAGATCGGCGAGGTGGCGGGAGATGCGGCGAATTTCGGCCAGCGCGGCGCCGGCAGAATCGGAGCGCTGCTTACCGTCAACCACGCGCTGTACCGAGTGTTCCATCGCGGCCACCGCTTCGTGCGCGTCGGCCTGTACGGTCTTGACCAGTTGTGCAATGCGCCGCGCGGCCTCGCCGCAGCGCTCGGCCAGCCGCTGGACTTCCTCGGCCACCACTGAAAATCCGCGCCCGGCCTCACCGGCCGAGGCTGCCTGTATCGCAGCATTCAAGGCCAGTACATGAGTCTGCTCGGTGATATCGGTGATCAGGTCCACGATATCGCCGATCTCAAGCGAGGAGTCGCCGAGGCGCTTGATCCGCTTCGAGGTCTCCTGCATCTGTTCGCGCAGCTGCTGCATACCAGCGATGGTTTCCTGCACCGCACCCTCGCCCTGCTCGGCGGCCGAGACCGAGGCACGGGCTACATCGGCCGACTCACCGGCAGCACGCGATACCTGGTGGATGCGCCCGGTCATCTGCAGCACCGCCTGACCAGTCTGCTCGATCTCCTGTGATTGCCTGGCGGCGAGGGCGAGCAGGTCCGCGGAAATATTCTGTGCAGTGGCGCAAGAGGTGGCTACCTGATGCGCGGTCGCCCTCACCTTGCCAAGGAGAGTGCGCAACTCCTCGAGCGTGAAATTGATCGAGTCAGCGATCGCGCCGGTGATGTCCTCCGATACGGTCGCATGAACCGTCAGGTTACCCTCGGCGACCGCCTGCAGTTCGTTCATCAGCCTCAGGATGGCGGCCTGCGTGCGCTGATTCAGCTGGCGCGCGGCCTCCTCGTCGGCGAGCGCCCGTGCCCGCTCCTCGTCGGCCCG
>CAZESK010000016.1:27019-33477 GCA_964515155.1 uncultured Bifidobacterium sp. | reverse complement strand
CTTCCCTCGAGCAGGCCGACGACAATGTCTTCGAAGGTGTTCGCATCCCGTCCAAGCAGGAAGGCGGTGTCCTGGTTGATGCCGTCGGGCGTCAGGAACTCATTGGCGTTCTTGCCTAGGCGCTGGGTCAGCATCACGAGCTGCCCTGCGGCTGCGATCTCGCGCGGCGAGGCACCGTGCTGGGCGGAAAGCGTTGCCACCTGCTCGGCCAGTTCGAGCAGCACCGGATTGAGCGTGTTGAGCGCCTGCAGTGTGCTGCGGAATCCGGTCAGCTGCTTTTCCACCGAAAGCAGCCGCGAGGAATCCCGCTCGGAGCGCTGCCATACCTCGCGTATCGCGGCGATCCGTCGTGCCGACGATGCATCCGCCGCCGGCAGCGAATGCACTTGCCAATGACCGCCCGAAGCGATGACGCCAAGGGACTGGTTGATGGCGTCGCGGCTCTGCCGCAGCTGCCTGAAGGCGTCCGGATGGCCCTGGATTGCGTTCGGTGCAGCCTTGCCGAGGCGCTGGGAGTGCATCACGAGCTCGCCGGCGATTTGGGTCTGCACCGAGGCGGTCAGCGTGCGGGCCGTGTACTGCCATGCCAACGTCGCCAGTCCCAGCAGCGCCAGCACCAGCGCGATCTGCAGGACGCGCAGCGTACTTTCCGATGACCACTGCTGCACGGATAGCAGCGTGCGCAGCGCAGATCGCATCCGCTGCCGGAGTCTTGTGGCCGCGCGCGCCCAGGTCGTTCGACGCGCCGGCGCTTCGGGGCCGATGGTGGTCGTCATGTCGTGCCGGTTGTCTGGATTCATGGTCGCTCCGCAATGAGAGGGCGAGACGTCAGGGACGTCCGATATCGATGACGGCCGGGTCGCGCAGCAGGGCGTCGGCGTCGATGCAGTCCCAGCAGCCCCCGTCACCGTCGGCCAGCCGGGACGTCACCCAGGGCGGCGCATTCGGCGTGCGCGGGAGCACGCTCAGCCTCGAAGGGTCAGGCAAGGTCTGGACGCGCACGACCCGGATCGCGCAGCGCAGTGGCAGCGTGGTGGCGAGCACCAGCAGGCAGTCGGTCGTGCGCCAGGGCGCGACCGGGGCACCGAGCAAGCCGTCGAGGTCGATCACGCCGGTAATCTCGCTGCGATGGTGAATCACGCCGAGATACCATGGTCGTACGAGCGGTACCGGTGTCGGCGCCGTCAGCGCGATGATCTCAGCCGTCTGCGCCAGCGCGAACAGCCACTGGCCGCACCCGGAATCAACCGCGATCGCCGTCGACAGGCCAGCAGGTGACTGCCGGGCCTGCTGCAAGCGCTGCGACAGCCGTTGCTGGAACTCGCGCAGCGCAGGTTGACGGGTACGGAATTCCGAGGGTGCCATCGGATCAGGCACCGGCGCGCGCGAGGGCGGCGATCTTTTGCAGTAGCAGTGCCGGCTCCACCGGCTTGACGAGGTAATCGCGTGCGCCCTGGCGCAGCCCCCAGATGCGATCGCTCTCCTGCTGCTTGCTGCTGCATATGATGATGGGCAGGTGACGTGTCGCCGGATCGCGCGCGATCTCACGGGTGGCATGAAAACCGTTCTGCCCCGGCATGACGACATCCATGAGCACCAGCTGCGGCGGACTGCTGCGGATCTGCAGCATCGCTGCTTCGGCATTGTCGGCCGTACTCACCGTGTAGCCGTGGCGCGTCAGCAGATCGGACAGGAACTGGCGCTCGGTCGGGGAGTCATCGACGATCAGGATGTGTTGTATCGGCATGGCCGCTCCGTGAAGGAAAGAAATGGATAACTCAGGCCGGCGCTGGTAGCGCATGCGTGCGCACCGCCTGCAGCAGGCTGTCTTTGGTGAAGGGTTTGGTCAGGTAGGCCGTCGCGCCAGCGAGCATGCCTCGGGCGCGATCAAAGAGGCCGTCGCGCGAGGACAGCAGAATGACCGGCGTGTGTCCGCACTCAGGACTGCGACGGATCAGGCTGCAGGTCTGGAATCCGTCGAGGCGCGGCATCAGGATGTCGCAGAAGACCAGTGCTGGACGGCGCTCCAGGACCTTGCCCAGCGCCTCGAAGCCGTCTTCAGCCAGCACGACCGGGTACCCGGCTTGTGAAAGGAAGATTTCTGCAGAACGACGAATCGTGCTGCTGTCATCGATGACCAGTATCTCCGAACCGACTGCGGTACTTCCCATCGCGGCACCCATTGAACATGTTCAAGGAACGGCGCGGACTGTAGCAAAAAGAGAAACAGGTTAAAACAATGAAAAATCAAACATCATGCGGTGTCGTTGTTTTGGCGACAGATCGGATCGGAGGCGGAGGCGATTGCCTGAGAAAGAGCGACAGCGGAGGGAAACGGATAGCGAACGATTGATCAGTGTTCGCTCGAGTGGCGGAGGGCGGAGTGGCGGATTTCGCCTGCGGCTCTATCCGCCCTATGCATGCGGTGGTTGAGAACGGGGGGCAATAGGGCGGATAGAGCCACAGGCGAAATCCGCCATGCACCCAACAGGCAAAAAAACTTAAATGGCGACCATCTCGAAGTCTTCCTTGCGCGCACCGCATTCCGGACATGTCCAGTTCATCGGTACATCGTCCCAGCGTGTGCCGGGTGCAATGCCTTCCTCGGGCAGACCAGCGGCTTCGTCGTACACCCATCCGCAGATCAGGCACATCCAGGTCTTGAATTCTTGCTCGGTTGTCTTTTTGTCACTCACGGCACAGCCCTTAAAGTAAAATGCGTAATCAGCTATCTTAATGCTTTCCCTGTGCAAAACCAATCTTCCCCGCTCGTGCTGACCTTCGGTATCGCCGATCCGGTCGGTGCGATCGGCATTCAGGCCGACCTCGCCGCATTTGCGGCGATGGGCTGCCATGGCGTGTCGGTGATCACTGCGCTGTCGATCGGCGACACCACCGGTACCGAAGACGTGCAGGCGGTCGATCCGGACTGGATCGCCGATCAGGCGCGCGTGCTGCTCGAGGACATGCCGGTGGCGGCATTCAAGGTCGGCCATCTCGGCAGCATTGAGGCGATCTCCGTCATTGCCGAGATCGTATCCGACTATCCGGAGATCCCGCTGGTGCTGGCACCCTTCTCGACCTCACTGCCTGAGCAGGATATCGACGAAGAAGTGTTGCTCGCGATGCGCGAGCTGCTCGTGCCGCAAACAACATTGCTGCAGGTGTCCACCGACGAGCTTGCGCGCATGGCCGAGACCTGGCGCGATGCCAGCGATGAAGCCATGCTCGACGTCGACGCAATGCAACTCATCGAATTCGGTTGCGAGTTCGTGGTGGTGACTGGCACGCCGGGCGATGCGCATGACGTGACCAATGTGCTGTACGGTAGCGAGGGTGTGGTGCGTACTGATCGCTGGCAGCGGCAAGCTGGTCCGTTCATCGGCGCAGGCAATACACTGTCGGCCACGATCGCGGCAATGCTGGCCAACGGGCTCGAGGTGCCGGACGCCGTGGCCGAGGCCGAAGAATTCACCAATACTGCACTATCCCATGCGCAGCGGCTCGGCATGGGCAGATTAATACCCGACCGCTACTTCTGGGCCCGCGAGCCCGAGTCCGGCGCCGCACCCGAGTAATCACGCTTCGAAAAAAAACAGAGAGGTCAACGTGTCCAACAACGATACCCTGTTCGCACGCGCACAAAAAAGCACGCCCGGCGGCGTGAACTCCCCGGTGCGCGCCTTCCGCTCCGTCGGTGGTACGCCGCGCTTCATCACCCGTGCCGAAGGTCCCTATTTCTGGGACGCCGACGGCAAGCGCTACATCGACTACATCGGCTCCTGGGGCCCAGCCATTGTCGGCCACGCGCATCCGGAGGTGATCGAGGCCGTGCAGGTCGCCGCTACCCGCGGGCTGTCATTCGGCGCGCCGACCGAAGGCGAAATCCTGATGGCCGAAGAGATCTGCAAGCTGGTGCCATCCATCGAGCAAGTGCGCCTGGTGTCGTCCGGTACCGAAGCAGCGATGAGCGGTCTGCGCTTGGCGCGTGGCGTCACCGGGCGCGACCTGGTGATCAAGTTCGAAGGCTGCTACCACGGCCATGCGGATTCGATGCTGGTGAAAGCCGGCAGCGGCCTGCTCACCTTCGGCAACCCGACCTCGTCAGGTGTTCCCGCCGATTTCGCGAAGCACACGATGGTGCTCGACTACAACGATCCCGCACAGCTGGAAGAAGTGTTCGGTCGGATGGGCGATCAGATCGCCGCCGTGATCGTCGAGCCGGTCGCGGGCAACATGAATCTGCTGCGCGCCACACCCGAGTTCCTGCAGACCATGCGCCGGCTGTGCACGAAGCACGGTGCGGTACTGATGTTCGATGAGGTGATGTCAGGCTTCCGGGTCGCACTCGGTGGTGCGCAGTCGCTGTACGGCATCCAGCCGGACATGACAGTGCTCGGCAAGGTGATCGGCGGCGGGCTCCCGGTCGCGGCTTTCGGTGGACGCGCCGACCTCATGAAGCACCTCGCACCGCTTGGTCCGGTCTATCAGGCAGGCACGCTGTCGGGCAATCCGGTCGCCGTTGCTGCCGGCATGAGTACGCTGAAAATCATCCAGCAGCCAGGCTTTTATGAGGCACTCGGCACGCAGACGAAAAAACTCACCGACGGCCTGTCGGTCGCCGCCAAAGACGCCGGCGTGCCATTCTGCGCAGATGCGATCGGCGGCATGTTCGGCATCTACTTCACCGGCAAACTGCCGGCAAACTACGCGCAGATGATGGGCTGCGACAAGGAGCGCTTCAACCGGTTCTTCCACGCGATGCTGGAGGCGGGCGTCTACCTCGCGCCCTCGGCATTCGAGGCAGGATTCGTATCGGCCATGCACGACGATGCGGTGATCGCCGAGACAATGTCGGCTGCGCGCGGGGCGTTTGCGACGTTGAGCGCTTGAGATATTGAGGCGGGTTTCGCTTTGCTCTACCCGCCCTATGGTGATCAATCAGGGCCATGCATAGGGCGTGTAGAGCAAAGCGAAACCCGCCGTACTACCCCGCTTACCTCAACCACCCCCGCTTCCTGAAATACAAGAACGGCGTGACCGCACTGGCCAGCATCAGCACGATGGCGAACGGATAGCCGAAGGTCCAGTCCAGTTCGGGGAGGATCCGGAAGTTCATGCCATAGATGCTCGCAATCAGCGTCGGCGGTAGAAAGGCGACCGACGCAACCGAAAATATCTTGATGATCTTGTTCTGGTTGATGTTGATGAAGCCGACCGTCGCATCCATCAGGAAGTTGATTTTGTCGAACAGGAAAGCGGTATGGCCGTCCAGCGATTCGATATCGCGCAAAATCTGGCGCGCATCATCGAACTGGTCTGAGCTGAGCAGCCGGCCCCGCATCAGGAAGCTGACTGCGCGGCGCGTGTCCATCATGTTGCGGCGGATGCGACCGTTCAGATCCTCCTCGCGTGCCATCGCCGACAGCGACTCGGCCGCATCGGCATCGCTGAAATCCTTCTGCAGCACGCTGCGACTGACCTCTTCGAGGTTCTGGTAAATACCTTCCAGCGCATCGGCCGAGTACTCAACATCAGTCGCATAGAGATCGAGCAGCACGTCCTTGAAATCACCGATCGAGCCGGGTCGTGAGCGTGCGCGCATACGTACCAGCCGGAATACCGGCAGATCGTCGCTATGCATCGAGAACAGCATGTCCCGCGCGAGAATGAAAGCGACCGTCACCACACGCGACTCACCCTCGTCCTCCTCGAGCAGGAAGTCGGAGCGCAGATGCAGGTCGCCGCTGTCGGCCTCGTAGTAGCGGGCCGACGCCTCGATGTCTTTGACATCATCTTCGTCGGGAAGCGTGACGCCATAGATGCTACGCACCCAGTCGCGTTCCTCGTCAGTGGGGTCGGTCAGGTCGACCCAGACCGGCGTCGAGCGTTCGAGGTCGCTGCGCGTCTCGATATTGACCTGGCTGAGCCGGCCGTTCTGCAGCACGAATACATTGATCATCAGCTCTCCCTGCCGCCATGATGCGGCACGACCACGGCGCAGGCGCACGCGGTTTTTCAATCTTTACATGTCAGGGAGCGAGGCCGATGAGTTTGACGACATCGGCCATGCGCGCCTGTTCACCACAACCTGGCAAGCAGCGCGCGCGAGGAGGCGTCAGCTTGCGGAGGGTCCGTCGAATGACGGTCGGTGATGCGAGGTGGGACTGCCCAAGGGGGGTCTCCGTTATTAAGAACAGCGCGAGTTTACGGGGTTAGCGGGGATGAGGCAAGGTGTGGAGGGTGACGGATGGTGGCGGGCGGGGATGGCGGGTTTGATGGCGGGTTTCGCTACGCTCTACCCGCCCTATGCCCATCAGGCGAATATTGCATTGGCATCCCGTGAATGTCGCATGAACATCCCATGAATATCGCATGGGCATCCCGTGAATGTCGCATGGGCATCCCGTGAATGTCGGATGAATCATAGGGCGGGTAGAGCGTAGCGAAACCCGCCA
>CAZESK010000016.1:21093-26919 GCA_964515155.1 uncultured Bifidobacterium sp. | reverse complement strand
AGCGAAACCCGCCATGCCAACCTACGGCAAGTCCGCGCTGTTCATCCGCATCTGAATCAGCACCGACCGCTTGTTCAGGTAGTTCGAATCAAGATTGCGACCGAAATGACGCGGGTTCGGCAGCATGACCGCAAGGCGCGCCGCCTCGGCCGGCCCGAGGCTGGCCGCCGGTACACCGAAGTATTTGCGCGCGGCTGCCTCGCAGCCGAACACACCATTACCCCATTCGGCGACATTGAGGTAGATCTCGAAGATCCGCCGCTTATCCATCACCGCCTCGAGCATGAAGGTGATGACCATCTCCTGTGCCTTGCGCAGGTAGCTGCGCTCGCCCGACAGGAACAGATTTTTCGCAAGCTGCTGCGTGATGGTCGATCCGCCCCGCACGACCTTACCCTTCTTCGCATTCTTTTCATAGGCCTTCTGCAGCGCAGCCCAGTCCACGCCCTCATGCTCGGAAAAATTCGCATCTTCGGACGCGATGATGGCGCGCTTGAGATGATTCGAGATCTTGTTGTAGGGCACCCACTGATGCTGCAACTTTGCCTTCGGATTTTTCTCCTGCAGCCGCTCAAGCTGCGCGCGCATGAAGGCGGTCGAGGTCGGGTTATGGTTGACCCACCAGCAGATGTGGATGAAATACCAGACCTGCAAGAGCAGTACCAGCAGCAGCGGCAAGCCGACCAGCCAGAGCAGCAGCTTGCGACGCAGTCTCACAGCTGCGACCTCAGCCACTGATAGACCGGCGCGGTCTCGGGGCGCACGCCGCGCCAGACAACAAAGGCTTCCGCCGCCTGCTCGACCAGCATGCCCAGGCCATCGCGCACAGTCGCGCCGTGGGACGCTGCGCGCTGCATGAAGACCGTGGGCTGTGCGCCGTACATCATGTCGTAGGCGAAGGTCTGGGCGGAGAATACCGAGGCCGGTATCGGGGGCAGTTCGGCCGACAGGCTGGCCGATGTGGCGTTGATCACGATATCGAACATGCCACCGACTGCGTCGAACGGCGCTGCGCTCATGTAGCTGCGTGCCGATGCATGTTGCCCGAACCGCGCGACCAGTTCCTCTGCTGTGGCCAGCGTGCGATTGGCAATGATGATCTCTGCAGGCGACTCCTCCAGCAGCGGCAGGATCACGCCGCGCGCAGCACCACCGGCACCAAGAAGCAGCACTCGCCGGCCCGCGATACCGATGCCTGCATTGGCGACGATATCGCGCACCAGCCCTACGCCGTCGGTGTTGTCGCCGATGATGCGGTGGCCATCGAAGATCAGCGTATTGACCGCCCCGGCCGCATCGGCGCGCGTGCTGCGCTCGGTAGCGAGTGCGAAGGCATCGAGCTTGAAGGGAACGGTGACGTTGGCACCACGCCCGCCACTGGCGATAAAGCTACGCACCGCCGTCTCGAAGCCGTCGAGCGGCGCGAGCAGGCGGTCGTAGGTGAGCGCTTCGCCAGTCTGCTGCGCGAAGCGCGCATGGATCTGCGGCGACTTGCTGTGAGCGATCGGGTTGCCGATCACGACATAACGATCAACCATGGTCAGTCCGTCTTTCCAAGGGATTGGGTCTCCAGCATCTGATCGCGCGTGAACGAAAAGCGGGCGATGATTTCCCATACGCGAGCCCGTCCGTCCTTCGCCAGGGTCGACGGAAAGCGGCCAAACGGCGCAGCACGACGAACGATCGCGATCGCGGCGGCATCAAGGGCAGCGTTGCCGGAGCTACGCTCGATGCGCGGCCCACCCTCTTTCTCGTACAGGCCACCGTCCTCGGCTACGGGAATGTAGACGATCAGTTCGCCATACATTTTCCGGCCGTCCTGCTGTGGAAAATTCAGCGTACCGGTCTGTTCGATCTTTTTCTGCAGCGCAGTGTAATACAGGGCGTAAGACACTTCCCGGGTCGATGGCGTCAGCTGTGTTTTCAGCGGCCGCTTGGTGTAGTTGGCCATGTCACGCGCAATCTCCGCTTCGCGCCGCGCCACTTCCTGGATCTCCTCGACGGAACGGACATCACGCCCGTCGATGGATGGCCGGTCCACCTCCTTGCCATCCGGGACCGCGTCGGCGCGCTGGGCCGAGGCCTGCGTGAGCAGCTTGCGCTGCAACTGCTCGAGCTCGGCGACGCGCTGCTGCTGCCGCTCGACCTGCGTGCCGTCCAAGATGCGGCCAAGGTCGGGGAGCGGCGAGCGAGCGCGGCCGGTGTCGGCATTCCCGCCGCCATCGAGATTGGCCTGCGCGAGCGCATCGGCCTGCAGCGGTACCGCATCGTGTCGTGCATTGACGAGAATGACGGCCAGACCGGGATCGAAAGGAGCAACACGCAGTGCTTCCGGCGAGATGAAGCGCACTGACAGCAGTAGTGCATGCAACAGCAATGAACATCCGATCGCGATCGCCAGCAGCCGCCTGTCGCCCGCGATCATGCGCATTACTCCGGCGCGCCTTGCGCAGAAGCGTCCCGGGCCGGTGCGTCTGCAGCTGCGACCAGCATCCCGCCCTGCTGGTCAGCCTGCGGTTCCACCTGCTGCTCGGCGATCTGCTCGGCTGCTTGCTCGGCTTCGTCTGCCACATCGGCTTCCTCCAGCTCGATCTCGTCGGCCAGCGCCGGCGAGGCAGCAGCGACCTCAAGCACACGGGCCTGCACACCGAGATCGACTTCGTCCCAGTCGATCAGCTCGAGCTTCAACTGCGTGCCGCGCGCATGCTTGACACCCGTCATGGGTATCACCAGCGGGATGTCGACCAGCCTCAGTAGCTCATCCTTGAGCAGTACGGCGTCGACTTGCCGCACATTGCTCTGCGCCAGCCAGCGCAGGCACCAGAAGCGTTCCATCGTTGACTGGAAATCTGCGTACGCGCCATAGGCGCTGTCGAAGGCCGAGACGATCGCGAACAGGTCGGCATCCTTCGGCTTGAACGGCGCGACCAGCGGCGCAGTCACGCCACCCCTGACACAAGCGAGAATCTGCCACTGATTCACGAGGTCGGTGTAGCGTCGCAGCGGCGACGTGCTCCACGCATACTGGTCCACGCCCAGACCCTGATGCGGCGCGGCATGCGTCAGCATGCGCACCTGCATGCGCGCTGCCCAGCCCTGCCCGCCACCCTGCGCGCGGTAGATACCGGGCACGCCATGGTCATGCATCAGCTTACCCCAGGTGCTGTTGGCAAAAATCATCAGCTCGGCAACGATCTTATCGAGCGGCGCGCCGCGCTTGCGGCGGGTGATCGTGACGACGTCGTCCTCCACATAGAAATTGAAGTCGACGCGATTATTCTGCTCGGGCTTGAGACCAAAGGACTCGCGCCGCACCATGCGGCCGCGCTCGAGCTGCTGTGCCCATTGCCAGAGCAAGCCAATCTCGTCCTTGTGCTGATAGTCTCCGCTGCCTTCGGCCAATGCCTGCTCGGTGACCTGGTTATCGAGGTCGTTGTGGCGCAGATTGGCAGCGATCGGTACCCGCTCGGCACGCGTCTCAGTGCCCAGCACCGACCAGTCGGCCGTATCAAGTGTTGCATACAGCGAGAGCGCCGGACGCGCGCTGCCTTCGGCCAGCGTGAAGTGATCGACCAGCTCGTCGGGCAGCATCGTGATTTTGTCGCCCGGCATATACACCGTGCTCATACGCTCGCGGGCCAGCACATCGATCGCATCATCACGCACGATGCCCAGCCCCGGGGCAGCGATATGGATGCCGACGCGTACACGCCCTTCCGTCAGCCATTGCACTGAAAGCGCGTCATCGATTTCGGTGGTCGTCACATCGTCGATCGAGAACGCCTGCACATCAGCCACTGGCAACTCGGGCACCGAGGGCAGCGCAATTTTCGGAAAGTCGGTGCCGCGGGGGAAATGCTCGGTCAGGAAGCGCGACAGATGCAGCTCCTTGGCCGAGGCGATGGCGCCTACCGACAGCAGCAGCCGCGGCGCCGACGTCTGCAGCTCGGCGCAGGCCGCCTCCACCGCCTTGTATTCGATGCTGTTCTTGTCCGGCTTCGTCAACAGCTGCCGTACGGCTGCCTTCACCGCATCCGGCAGCCGGCCGGCTTTGAGCTCGTCGGTCATGGCCTGCTGCTGCAGCACCTGCTGCCGCTTCTTTTCCATGCCGGCCAGCGCAGCCTGCAGCGTGGCCGCCGGCGCCGCCTTGTAGCGGCCCTTGCCTTTCTTGTGAAAATAGATCGGCGAGGAGGCAATCTTCAGCAGCAAGCCGGCAGATTCGTCGGGCTTGGGCGCATGACCGAAATACTCATGGCCGAGCTCCACGACGCCGAACTCTTCCTGACCGGCGACCTCCCACAGGAAAGCGACGTCGATATCCTCGGCAAGCCGGTGCGCGCTGGCGATCATCTCCGCTGCCGTGGGTGTATCGAACTGCAGCAGCACATCGCGCGAGCGCACCTTGGTACGCTTGCCCGTGGGTGTCTCGACCTGAAAAGCCTCGCCCTGCTGGCTTAACACGGTGCCGACCTTGAAATCGCCGGACTCTTCAAAAAACAGGTTCATTCGGTAAGTTTCTTGTTTGTGGGTGGTGGGTTTCGCTGCGCTCTACCCACCCTATATTCGTTGGGTTCGTTTCCATGACATAGGGGTTTGCTACGCTCTACCCGCCCTATATTCGTTGGGTTCGCTTCCATGACCGAGGGTTTCGCTGCGCTGTACCCACCCTGTATTCGTTGGGTTCGTTTCCATGACATAGGGCGGGTAGAGCCGAAGGCGAAACCCGCCGACATCACGCGTCGCAAAACCGCACGACCTCGTCAATGTAGCTTTCAAAATCGGACAATCCATGATCACCGCCATCGATCACATGCTGATTCGCACCTTCATACCGCGCAGTCATCTCCCGCCAGTCGAGCACTTCGTCACCGGTCGCCGCCAGTAGCAGGTAACGCTGCGGCTGCGTGATGCGCGGGACGGTCAAGGCTTCCAGTTCAGCGATGTACTCACTGCGGAAATAAAATCGTTCATCCGAGTGCCACGCCTGCTGCTCGCCGATATACCTTGCCAGATCGCGTGCCGGCCAGACAGCCGGATTGATCAGCACCGCGCGACAGCCGGTAGCCTCGGCCAGCGCCGTCGCATAGAAGCCGCCCAGCGACGAGCCCACAACGGCGAACTCATCGGCCGCTTTGTCATCGACCAGCGCGCGCACGAGCGAGAATGCCTCGGCCGGTGACGGCGGCAGCTGCGGGCACAGGAAGCGCCCGGACTCACCACGCTCGCCGACATAGGCCTGCAACCGGCGCGCCTTGAACGACGACGGCGACGAACGAAAGCCGTGCAGGTAGAGAATCGTGCGCAATTACGATTTCGCGGCCAGCGCGTCGAGCAAGGTCTGATGTACGCCGCCGAAGCCACCGTTGCTCATCACCAGTACCGAATCGCCCGGTTGCGCGGCGGCGACCACGGCCTGTACCAGCATCGGCAGGTCGTCGAACGCGCGTGCCTTCGCACCCAGCGGCGAGAGCGCCGCGCCCAGGTCCCAGCCCAGCGCATCCTTGCCATCGCCCTTGGCCCCATAGCCGAACACCAGGTCGGCTTCGGCCAGACTGCCCGGCAGCGCGTCCTTCATGGTGCCCAGCTTCATCGTGTTCGAACGCGGCTCGAGCACGGCGAGGATGCGCGATGCTCCCACCTTGCGCCGCAGACCCGCGACCGTGGTGGCGATGGCTGTCGGGTGGTGCGCGAAGTCGTCGATGACGGTCACGCCATGGGCGACGCCCCGGGTTTCCATCCGGCGCTTGACGTTCTCGAACGAGGACAGCGAAGTAGCCGCCTGCGCTGGCGTGACGCCGACATGGCGCGCGGCGGCAATGGCAGCGA
>CAZESK010000016.1:13302-20993 GCA_964515155.1 uncultured Bifidobacterium sp. | reverse complement strand
ACATTGGCATCGCAGCCGGTGACCTTGTGTCCCGCCTCTCTGGCCAGCACGGCGAGACCGCCCATGAAAGTGCCACAAATGCCGAGGATGTGAATGTGCATATAAAATCAGGTCGTCGGGGAGAGTCGCGCTAACGCGGTGAAGACGCGGATTTTACCCGAGGCCATGCCGGTCGCTCCCTGCTTCGTCGATGATCGTTGTCGTCCGGGCGCCCTCCTCTTGCCACTGCCTACACGTTTCCGTCCGCCATGTCGATCAACTATCCCAGCGATGCCGAGTTGCTGCGTGCCGAAATCGCCGCAGCCGCCGCACGCATGATTGCCGAAGATGGCGCCGACTACGCCACCGCCAAACGCAAGGCCGCAAAACTCGTTCTTGGCAACCAGAAGGTACGTGGCGACATCCTGCCGGACAACGCGCAGGTCGAGGCTGAGGTGCGCGAGTACCAGGCGCTGTTCTTGGGCGACGCGCAACCCGAACGCTTGCTACACTTGCGCCGGCGGGCCCTGGAAATGATGGAAATGTTGGCGGAGTTTTCCCCCTACCTGACCGGCGCCGCACTGAATGGCACGGCAGGCGAGCATTCGGACATTCATCTTCAGTTATTTGCAGACAACAGCAAAGATGTTGCCGTCTTCTTGCTAAACGCCAACATCAACTACGAAGTCTCGGAATCGCCGAATTTCCGCCATCCTGATCGTTGGGTCGAGACGCTGTCGTTCATGTGGAAAGGCGAAGCCGTCCACCTGACGCTGTACGACCGGGACGATCTGCGTGGCGGCGGCCCGAAACGAATCGAGCGCGCTGACCTGAATGCAGTGCGGAGCCTGATTGAACAAGAAGACCCAACATGAGCCGAAAAATCCTGGTTTTTGTCGTTATCGCAGTCTTATTTACAGGCATCGGTATTTATTTTGGTGCAAAACGCTTTGCACCCGAGCCTGCGGCTGATTCTGCCGTCAGCGCCCTCATGCGGACCCGCCTGCCCGATGCGACGGGGTCCGAACGTCAGTTGTCCGAATGGCAAGGAAAAACTTTGGTGGTCAACTTCTGGGCCACCTGGTGCCCGCCCTGTGTAGACGAGATGCCGGAACTGGTCGAACTGCAGGATGACTTGGCCAGCCAAGGTGTACAAGTATTAGGAATCGGCATCGATTCTCCATCGAACATCCGCCAATTTTCGGAAAAACACCAGATCTCTTACCCGTTGCTCGTCTCGGGTATGGCCGGCACGGATCTGTCGCGTGAATTCGGCAATCAGGCCGGCGGCCTGCCATTCACCGTCCTGATCGACAGCGACGGCAAGGTGCGCAAGACCTACATCGGACGTCTTGACTTGAAAAAACTTCGCGCCGACCTCGCTTCGTTATAGGCGGCATCAGCGTTTCCGCTTGCCATCCACTGCCATATTGCAGCAAAATGGCCGCTTCTTCGTCAAAACGCGGCCTTCTTAATGGCAAAAAAACTGCTCCTGCTGAACGGCCCCAACCTCAATCTGCTGGGTACACGCGAGCCGGAAGTCTATGGTTCGACGACCCTGGCGGAAGTCGAGCGTGAGGCCAGGGCGCAGGCGGAGTCTGCCGGTGCCTCGCTCGAGCATTTCCAGAGCAACCACGAAGGCCAGCTGATCGACCGGATCCATGCGGCACGCGGCGCCGGGGTTGAGGCGATCGTCATCAACCCGGGCGGCCTGACCCATACCAGCGTGGCGTTACGTGACGCGCTGGCCGGGGTGGCCCTCCCGTTCGTGGAGGTGCACATCTCGAACATTCACCGTCGCGAGAGCTTCCGCCATCACTCTTACCTGTCGGCGCTGGCGGCCGGTGTAATTTGCGGATTCGGCATCGACGGCTACCGCCACGCAATCGATTTCGCACTAAAGAAGTTGTAAGCAGCCTTCCCCACTGGCCGGCAAGCCAAAACTTTCTAAATAAGAGCACAGGCCGGTGATTATTAACCTTGCAAGCAGACTCCCCCATGGATCTACGAAAACTCAAGACCCTGATCGACCTCGTGGCTGAATCCGATATTTCGGAACTGGAAGTCACCGAAGGCGAGAGCAAGGTCCGCATCGTCAAGAACGCCCCACCCGCAGCGCCGAACCAGGTTGTGATGATGCCGGCCCAGGCCCATGCGCCAATGGCTGCGGCCCCGGCACCCGCTGTTACCGCGGCCCCTGCCGCTGCAGCAACGGCACCGGTCGCGGAAGCTGCGCCGGCTGGCCACGTGGTGAAGTCGCCGATGGTGGGTACCTTCTACCGCTCGTCCGCGCCCGGCGCTGCTCCTTTCATTGACGTCGGCTCGACGGTCAAGGAAGGTGACACGCTGTGCATCATCGAGGCGATGAAGCTGCTCAACGAGATCGACGCCGATGCCAGCGGCACGATCAAGCAGATCCTCGTCGAGAATGGCCAGCCGGTCGAGTTCGGCCAGCCTCTGTTCATCATCGGCTGACGCTGACACCCCCACAAAACATGTTTGAGAAAATCCTCATTGCCAACCGCGGGGAAATCGCCCTGCGCATCCAGCGCGCTTGCCGCGAGATGGGCATCAAGACCGTGGTTGTCCACTCGGAGGCTGACCGCGAAGCCAAGTATGTAAAACTGGCCGACGAGTCGGTCTGCATTGGCCCTGCGCCGTCAACGCAAAGCTACCTATCGATGCCGGCCATCATCAGCGCAGCCGAGGTGACGGATGCGGAAGCGATCCACCCCGGCTACGGTTTCCTGTCCGAAAACGCGGACTTCGCCGAGCGCGTCGAGCAATCCGGCTTTGTTTTTATCGGCCCGCGTTCAGATTCGATTCGCCTGATGGGCGACAAGGTATCGGCCAAGCAGGCCATGATCAAGACCGGCGTGCCCTGCGTGCCCGGCTCGGAGGGCGCACTACCGGACGATCCGAAGCTCATCGTGCAGACCGCGCGCCGTATCGGCTACCCGGTGATCATCAAGGCTGCCGGTGGCGGTGGTGGTCGCGGGATGCGCGTCGTGCACACCGAAGCAGCACTGCTCAATGCCGTCACGATGACCAGGACCGAGGCCGGCACTGCGTTCGGCAATCCGGAGGTCTACATGGAGAAATATCTGGAAAATCCGCGTCATGTGGAAATCCAGGTACTGGCCGACGAATTCAAGAATGCGATCTGGCTCGGCGAGCGCGACTGCTCGATGCAGCGCCGCCACCAGAAAGTGATCGAGGAAGCGCCGGCACCGGGCATTCCGCGCAAGCTCATCGAGAAGATCGGTGACCGCTGTGCGGAGGCATGCCGCAAGATCGGCTACCGCGGCGCAGGCACCTTTGAATTCCTGTACGAGAATGGCGAGTTCTATTTCATCGAGATGAACACGCGCATTCAGGTCGAGCACCCGGTCACGGAAATGATCACTGGCATCGACCTCGTGCAAGAGCAGATCCGCATTGCCGCCGGCGAGCGCCTGCGTTTCAAGCAGCGCGATATCGTCCTCAAGGGCCATGCCATCGAGTGCCGCATCAACGCGGAAGACCCGTTCAAGTTCACGCCATCTCCCGGACGCATTCTCTCCTGGCACGCACCGGGTGGGCCAGGCATTCGCGTCGACTCGCACGCCTATGCGGGCTACTACGTGCCGCCTCACTATGACTCGATGGTCGGCAAGGTGATCGCCTACGGCGCCACCCGGGAGCAGGCTATCAGCCGCATGCAGATCGCGCTGTCGGAAATGGTGGTCGAGGGCATCCTGACGAATATCCCGCTACACCGCGAGCTGATGGTCGACAGCCGCTTCGCCGAAGGCGGTACCAACATCCATTATCTCGAGCAGAAACTCGCCAAGAAGAAGCAAGCTGAATGAGCTGGACTGAAATCGTCATCGAAGTACCGCAGGCGCATGCCGAATTAATGTCGGATGCGCTGATGGAAGCCGGTGCGCTGTCGGTGTCGGTGGAGGATGCAGATGAAGGGACGGACGCCGAGCGCCCGCTGTTCGGCGAGCCGGGCATGGAACCGGAACAGCATGCGTGGGACCGCAGCCGCATCGTCGCGCTGGCTGATGCCGACGCCGATCATGCAGCGCTTGTAGGCGAGGCCTGCGCCGCGAGCTCGCTGCAAGCGTTGCCGTTCACGCTGCGCAGCGTCGCCGAGCAGGATTGGGTGCGGGTCACCCAGTCACAATTCGAACCGATACCGATCGGCCGCAGGATCTGGGTCGTACCGAGCTGGCATGAGGCACCGGAGCCGGATGCACTGGTGCTGGCACTCGACCCCGGGCTCGCCTTCGGCACCGGCAGCCACCCGACGACGCGGCTCTGCATGGAGTGGCTGGAACAGAATGTCCAGCCCGGCGCGTCGCTGCTCGACTATGGTTGCGGCTCCGGTATTCTGGCGATGCTGGCACATAAGCTGGGAGCGACGCCGGTCGATGGCGTCGACATCGACCCGCAGGCCATCGCCTCAGCGCATGACAATAGCCAGCGCAATCACTGCGCTGACATCGACTGGTTCCTGCCCGAGGACTTCGGCCGCGAGCGGGCTGCGACCCGCTACGGTATCGTGGTTGCCAATATTCTCTCCGGCCCGCTGAAGCTGATGGCACCGATGCTCTGCGGTCGCGTCGCCGAGGGCGGTGCACTGGTGCTTTCCGGCGTACTGGCACGTCAGGCCGATGAGATCATCGCCTGCTACGCGCCGCGCCTACGATTATCGGTCTGGGCTGAACGCGAAGGCTGGGTCGCCCTGGCCGGCCGCACGGGAGACTGAGCGTGGAACAACTCGCGACTCGCTGCCCGCAGTGCCAGACGCAGTTCCGTGTAACGATGGCGCAGCTCGAGCTGCGTGAGGGCAAGGTGCGATGCGGCTCCTGCCGCGAGATCTTCAACGGCATTGACCATGTGTTCGAGTACACCGGCGACGAGGACTTCGCGCTCTCGCCGCCACCGGCACAGCAGGATTCGTCCGACCGCATGACGCTGATTGATTTCGGTTCACTGCGCGGCCTGCCGACAGCGCCGGCCGGTCCCTCGATGCAGGAGGAACTCGATGCGCTTTCACGCGCAATCGCCGATCTGCAGAGCAAGCCCTGGGCCGAACCCCCGGCGTCGCCGCGCTCCGAATTTGCCGATGACGATCCGGGTGACGACGAGGACCGCCCGCAAGGCTCGTCCCCAACTCCGAACCCGGAGGCCTCGGCCGAGCCGGTATTCGTGCAAGAGACACGGCGCCGCCAGCGTGGCCAGCGGGCATGGAAAGCGCTGCTATGGACAGGCAGTGCGTTGCTGCTGCTGGCGCTCGCCGCGCAGCTGATATTCCAGTTCCGGCACGACATCGCAGCCCGTTATCCTGAAGCGGCGCCGTATTTGCGCGCCGCCTGTGCCGAGCTCGGCTGCTTGATCCGGCTGCCGACGAACATCGACAAGCTGTCGCTGGTATCGAGCCGACTGGAAGCGACCGGCAGTAGGGGACAGGGGACGAGCCAGGGAACAGGCAACGGCACGGAAAATACTCCGGATCAAGGCATCGGTAGTGAGAGCGGCGGCGATGCGAGCAGCGCTCTGCCGGGCCGGTTCGTGCTGGTGGCGCTGCTACGCAATCAGGGTGAAGCGGCACAGGCCTGGCCGGCACTGGATCTTCATTTGAAAGATGCCGCGGGCAAGGTACTGGTGCGCCGCGTATTCCTGCCGGACCAGTACGCCCAGGCTGACGAACTGCGTGCGGGCATGCCATCCCGGTCCGAGCGCGAGATCCGCATTCCGTTCGAGCTCTCCGGCGATCCGCCGGCCGGTTTCGAGCTGACCATTTTTTATCACTGACACCACTCTCTCGCGCCATGACCTCCCTGATCTGCGGCTCGCTCGCCTTCGACACCATCATGTCCTTCCACGGCCGCTTCTCCGAGGCGCTGCTGGCGGACCAGCTGCACAAGATCAATGTCGCCTTCCTGGTACCGGGCATCCGGCGCGAGTATGGCGGCTGCGCCGGCAACATCGCTTACAACCTGAAACTGCTTGGTGGCGATCCCTTGATCATGGCCACGCTCGGGCAGGATGGCGCGCCCTATCTGGAACGCCTGAACCGCCAGGGTATCGCTACGCGTTGCATCCGCTCCTACGATGAGGGCTACACCGCACAGGCCTTCATCACGACCGACGCAGACAATAACCAGATCACCGCCTTCCATCCGGGAGCGATGTCCAACTCGCACCACAACAAAGTGAAAGATGCCGGTGCGGTGAAACTGGCCATCATCGCACCCGATGGTCGCGACGGCATGATTGAACACGCACGTGACTGTGCGCAGCTCGGCATCCCGTTCATCTTCGATCCGGGTCAGGGCCTGCCGATGTTCAGCGGTGAGGAGCTGAAGCAGTTCATCGAGATGGCAACCTATGTCGCCGTCAATGACTACGAAGCCGAGTTACTGACCGAGCGCACGGGGCTGACCTTGCCGGAGATCGCCGATCGCGTCTCGGCGCTGGTAGTCACGCGCGGTGAACAGGGCGCCGAAATCTTTACCGCCGACGGCAAGTTCGACATCCCCGTGGTGAAGGTGGAGAAGGTGATCGACCCGACCGGATGCGGCGATGCCTTCCGCGCCGGCATGCTGTTCGGTCTCACGCGCGGCATGGACTGGATGACGATCGGGCGCCTGGCCTCACTGATGGGTGCCATCAAGATCGAGAGCCAAGGCGGGCAAAATCACGCGCTGTCGCTCGAGCAAATCGAGCAGCGCTTCGAGCGGGAATTCGGCTACCGCTTCTGACGGACTTGGTTAATACGCTCCGTACACCAGACTCTCGACAACGAAGACGAGAATTCGCAGCGCAAGAAAGGCGAGGATGGGCGACAGATCGATGCCGGCGATCGGTGGCAACAACCGGCGGAACGGCCGCAAAATCGGATCGCACAGCGCCCTGACAGTGGGCGCGATCGGCGCTTGCGGGTTGACCCAGCTGAGGATCACTTCAATGATGATCAGGCCGATCAGGCCGTAGGCAATCGCGTGCACGAGCGAGAGCAGTGACAGCAGGAGCCACGGCTGCGGCGAGAAGGCCGAACGCACACCGAGCTGGATGGCGGTCGAGGTCAGTATCACCAGCACCGCACCAATCAGGCTCGCCCAGTCATATCCCCCAACCCCGGGCAGTGCCCGTCGCAATGGAAGCACCAGCCAGTCGGTCAGCTTGAAGACGAACTGGCCCAGCGCGAACGGTGGTCGCACCTTGACCGCCTGCATCCAGAAACGGAACAGCAGTAACCCGGCCAGGATGGTCGAGACCGTGTCAATAATCAGGTTGAAGATGGAATAAACCACGATAGCCTTGGTGATAGTGGGCAGGGCGTTCTGCGTTGCGAACCCGTCGATATTCCGAAAAAAAACCGCTGCAGCCCGGGGGCATGCAGCGGTGATTGTGCCTGAAACACTCCAGGCCGCCAAACCGGTACGTCTTACGGACGCGGGCCGGTCGGAAACGGCCAGGCAGCTGCCGGGCTCAGCACGGTCTTAGCGGCCGATGCCGGGGCGGCAGCTGGTTTCTTAGCTACCGACTTTTTTTTTGCGGCGGCTTTGGGCGCTGCCTTCTTGGCAGCCGGCTTCTTGGCAGCAGCTTTCTTCGCTACCTTCTTGGCTGCGGGCTTCTTGGCGGCGGCCTTCTTGGCTGCAGGCTTCTTCGCTACCTTCTTGGCTGCCGGCTTCTTAGCTGCCTTCTTGGCTACCTTC
>CAZESK010000016.1:6402-13202 GCA_964515155.1 uncultured Bifidobacterium sp. | reverse complement strand
CCTTCTTCGCTACCTTCTTCGCTGCCTTCTTGGCAGCGGGCTTCTTGGCGACGGCCTTCTTCGCTACCTTCTTCGCTACCTTCTTGGCTGCCGGCTTCTTGGCGGCGGCCTTCTTGGCGACGACTTTCTTGGCGGCCGGCTTCTTGGCCGCGGCCTTCTTCGCTACCGGCTTCTTGGCTGCGGCCGGTTTCTTCTTAGCTGCAGTTTTCTTCTTTGCTGTTGCCATTTCTTTCTCCTTCACGTGATATGCATCACACAGGTACAAGTTGGAACCCGACCCGAACCAATCCGGGGCGGATTATTCATCGGCGCAAGCAACAGAGGCCTGTTTGCGCTAATGAATGCGGCACCAGCTGAACTGCTGCATCTCCTCGTCGATGCAGCACTTCAGCCAATTCGATTTCCCCTGCCGGATCCGCGCCGCGGCTCGCAAGGACCGCAGGCAGCCCATGGCAAGGCAGCGATGGCGATCACCGAGGCCTCATCAGTCCTGACGGCAGCCGCCGTCAGACGGTCGGCAATCACCGACCCGCGATGGAAACGCTTTCGGAGAAATCAAAAAAAATGCCGGCAATAAGGCCGGCATTGGAATGCTCTTGCGGAGAAGCCAACTCTTTTTTCGAAGAATACGGCGCCACGCCCGTGTATGTCGGGCTGGTCTGCGTAGTCAAAAAAGTCGGGTTAGGTCGGGTACTGTCCATTAAGACCAGCTGCTGCCTTTCCTCTTTCAGCTTCTCTGCTTCGGCCGCCAGATACAGCGGCCTGTCAAAAACCTCGGTGGCAGTCGCGCTTGTCGCAACCACCCCGGCGTCTCACTCCCAGTTCAGCGCACCGCCGGTCTGGTATTCGATGACACGGGTCTCGAAGAAATTACGTTCTTTCTTCAGGTCGATCATCTCGCTCATCCAAGGGAAGGGATTCTCTTCCTGCTCGAACAGCGCCTCCAAACCGATCTGCTGTGCACGGCGATTCGCGATGAAACGCAGGTAACCTTTGAACATCGCAGCGTTCAGGCCGAGCACACCACGCGGCATTGTATCCTCAGCGTAGCGATATTCCAACTCCACGGCCTGCAAAAACAACGCTTTTATCTCATCTTTGAACGCCGGTGTCCACAAATGGGGGTTCTCGAGCTTGATGGTGTTAATCAGGTCGATCCCGAAATTGCAGTGCATGGACTCGTCGCGCAGGATGTATTGATACTGCTCGGCGGCACCCATCATCTTGTTCTGGCGACCGAGCGCGAGAATCTGCGTGAAGCCGACATAGAAGAACAGTCCCTCCATCAGACAGGCAAACACGATCAGTGACTTCAGCAGCTGCTGATCAGTTTCGACGGTGCCGGTCTTGAAGTCGGGGTTGGTCAGCGTGTCGATGAACGGGATCAGGAAGTCATCCTTGTCGCGAATGGACGGAATCTCGTGGTACGCATTGAAGATCTCGCCTTCGTCCAGACCCAACGATTCGACGATGTACTGATAGGCGTGGGTATGAATCGCCTCCTCGAAGGCCTGACGCAGCAGGTACTGGCGGCACTCCGGCGCCGTGATGAAGCGGTAGGTACCCAGCACGATATTGTTGGCCGCCAGCGAGTCGGCGGTAACGAAGAAGCCGAGGTTGCGCTTGACCAGGCGGCGCTCGTCCTCGGACAGGCCATTCGGGTTCTTCCACAGCTCGATGTCGCGCTGCATGTTGATTTCCTGCGGCATCCAGTGGTTGGCGCAGCCGGCGAGATATTTGTCCCAAGCCCACTTGTACTTGAACGGCACGAGCTGGTTCACGTCGGTGGTGCCATTGATGATGCGCTTATCCACCGCCTGCACGCGGGCGCTGGTGTCCGCCTTCTGCTCCGGGCGGGCGAGGATACCGGGATCGAGCGCGGTGTCGGCGAGCGTCGCGAACTGCGGCGCTGGCGTTACCGGCTGCAGTTGCGGACGGGGTTGGGCTGCACGAGGTGCGGCGGCAGTGTCGTCATCCCAGGAGAGCATGTTCAGATCCTTTGTTGCGTGTGTGGGTAAGAATAGTTATTTAATGCCGGACCGGCTTGATCGGCATCCTATCTGCCGCACGCCGGTCCGTTACTTCGTTTACTGGCAGGCCTCGCACTCGTCGAAACCCGGGTCGCCCGGACGCAGATAGCAGGCGGCACCGTCAGCGTCGGCCGCCGGCACAGCACCGACCGGAGCCGATGCGGCGGCCGCTGCCGCAGCGGCCGGAATATCAGCCGACACCGCGTTCAGCGCGCCGGCCTTGGTGGTCGACTTCTCAGCGTGCGTGGCGCCAATGGTGCGCAGATAATACGTGGTTTTCAGGCCACGCAGCCAGGCCAGCTTGTAGGTCTCGTCGAGCTTCTTGCCTGACGCGCCGGCCATGTAGATGTTGAGCGACTGCGCCTGATCGATCCACTTCTGGCGGCGCGATGCCGCCTCCACCAGCCAGCTCGGATCGACTTCGAACGCGGTCGCATAAATATCACGCAGATCCTGCGGAATACGGTCGATGCGGGCGAGACTGCCGTCGAAGTACTTCAGGTCGGCAACCATCACCTCGTCCCACAGTCCGCGCTGCTTCAGGTCACGCACCAGGTATTCGTTGATCTCGGTGAATTCCCCGGACAGATTCGATTTCACGTACAGGTTCTGATAAGTCGGCTCGATACAGGCGGAGACCCCGATGATGTTCGAGATGGTCGCCGTCGGCGCGATCGCCACACAGTTCGAGTTGCGCATGCCGTAACGCTTGATGCGCTCGCGCAGTGAAGCCCAGTCCATGCTCTCGGACATGTCGACTTCAAGATAGCCGCCGCGTTCCTCGGCCAGCAGCTTGAGCGAATCCTGCGGCAGGATGCCACGATCCCAGAGCGAACCACGATAGGAGCTGTAGGTGCCGCGCTCTTCGGCCAGCTCGGTCGAGGCCATGTAAGCGTAGTAGCAGACGGCTTCCATCGAACGGTCGGCGAACTCAACCGCGTCCTTCGACGCGTACGGTACGCGCATGATATGCAGACAGTCCTGGAAGCCCATGATGCCCATGCCGACCGGGCGGTGGCGCAGGTTCGAGTCACGCGCCTTCTTCACTGCGTAGTAATTAATATCGATCACGTTGTCGAGCATGCGCATCGCGGTACGCACGGTGCGCTGCAGCTTCTCGTGGTCGAGCTTGCCGTCCTTCATGTGCGCCGGCAGATTCACGGAACCGAGATTGCAGACCGCGATCTCGGAATCATTGGTATTGAGGGTGATCTCAGTGCACAGGTTCGAGCTGTGGACGACACCGACGTGATTCTGCGGCGAACGGATGTTGCACGGATCCTTGAAGGTGATCCACGGATGGCCGGTCTCGAACAGCATCGAGAGCATCTTGCGCCACAGGTCGAGCGCTGCGATCTTCTTGAACAGCTTCATTTCGCCGGAAGCGCATTTGGCCTCATAGCGCAGGTAGGCCTCCTCGAACTTCTTGCCGACGAGATCGTGCAGCTCAGGCACATCGGAGGGCGAGAACAGCGTCCATTCGCCCTTCTCCATCACGCGCTTCATGAACAGATCCGGAATCCAGTTCGCGGTATTCATGTCGTGTGTGCGGCGACGGTCATCGCCCGTGTTCTTGCGCAGGTCGAGGAATTCCTCGATATCGAGGTGCCAGGTCTCGAGGTAAGCGCAGACCGCGCCCTTGCGCTTGCCACCCTGGTTGACCGCAACCGCCGTGTCATTGACGACCTTAAGGAAGGGAACGACACCTTGCGACTTGCCGTTGGTGCCCTTGATGTGGGCACCCAGCGCACGCACCGGGGTCCAGTCATTACCGAGACCGCCGGCGAACTTGGCCAGCAGCGCATTTTCCTTGATCGCCTCATAGATACCGTCGAGATCGTCCGATACCGTGGTCAGGTAGCACGAGGACAGTTGCGAGCGCTGAGTGCCGGAGTTGAACAGCGTCGGCGTCGAGCTCATGAAGTCGAAGGTGGACAGCAGGTTGTAGAACTCGATCGCACGCGCCTCGCGGTCGATCTCGCCGAGCGCCAGACCCATCGCAACACGCATGTAGAAGGCCTGCGGCATCTCGATGCGGGTGCCCTGGATGTGCAGGAAATAGCGGTCGTACAGGGTCTGCAGACCAAGGTAGCCGAACTGCAGGTCGCGCTCAGCCACCAGCGCCTGGGCCAGCCGCTCGAGGTCGAACTGCGCGAGCTTGTCGTCGAGCAGTTCGGCAGCGATACCCTTCTTGATGAATTTCGGGAAGTAGTCGATGTAGTGCTCTTTCGCATCGGCCTGGGCCACTTCCTGGCC
Organism: uncultured Bifidobacterium sp.; assembly: GCA_964515155.1. GTDB lineage: Bacteria > Pseudomonadota > Gammaproteobacteria > Burkholderiales > Burkholderiaceae_D > Pernthalerella. Next base: position 8,916 of record CAZESK010000016.1, on the reverse strand, counting down.
AAACACTTCCTTGCGGATGGTGTGCATCAGCAGGCGCGCAGTGACCTGGCTGTAGGCCGGATCCTTTTCCATCAGCGCGCGCGCAGCCAGGATAGCGGACTTGTACAGCTCCTCGACCGGAACGCCGTCGTACAGGTTACGCACGGTCTCCTGCAGGATGGCATCGGCATCCACATGCTGCTCGAGGCCGACGCAGGCCGAGGTGATCATCTTCAAGAGCTTGTCGTGGTCGAGCGGCACGCGCTGTCCATCGACATTGATATGCAGCTCGGCGTGCGGGGCGGCAGCGCCTTTCGCCGCCTGCTGCTGCGCACGCTCCTCCTGGCGCTTGGCGCGGTAGAGCACGTAGGCACGAGCAACGTCGTGCTCGCCCGAGCGCATGAGCGACAGCTCAACCTGATCCTGCACATCCTCGATATGGAAGGTGCCGCCGGCCGGCTGGCGGCGCACCAGCGTCGAGACAACCATCTGGGTCAACTGCTCGACCAGTTCACGCACGCGCGCCGACGCTGCGCCCTGACCGCCGTTCACGGCGAGAAAGGCCTTGGTCATGGCGATCGAGATCTTCGACGGCTCGAAACCGACCACGGCGCCATTGCGGCGGATGATCTTGTAGTCGGCGAGGCTGGTAGCCACAACCGCAGACGAGGTCATGGTAGCCGGCGAAGCGGGCGCAAATTCGCGGGGGGACTTGCCTGAAATTTCCTGAGTGGTCTGCACTGCGCCTCCTGGGTACTGAAATATTGGACGTGGTACGCCCTGTTATTCGACTGCCGGATCATTCCGGCTAGGTTTATTGCCTTCCAGCTGGCGCGACATCCGCGCACTGAGCGGGGGCACGAGCTGGGTAATGCTTGCTTCCGATGGGCCCTGGCCAAGCCCCACCATCCCTCGGAATCCTCCGAAAAACGCTTGCGCACTTGCCGTGCTTGGTCAGATCAATTGAAACGCCTAAACACTATATCTAGTAGATAGAGCGTCGACGTGCACTAATTCTAGTGCCCGCTTGATCAACTTGCAACCGCTTTTTATGTAGGGAAACTGAATGGCCGCGCGCTTTCTGACAACGACAGCCGGGCGGCGTTTTGCAACGCGGCGAGATCACGCTGGAAGCGTGGCCAATCGAAGTGCGGGCCGGGATCGGTCTTGCGACCGGGTGCGATATGTTCGTGGCCACGCACCGCAAAAATCGGGTGCCTGAGGCACAAAGCCTGCGCGAGCGCAGCCAGCGTGCGGTATTGCGCATCGCAAAATCCGGCGACGTCCGATCCCTCGAGTTCGATGCCAACTGAGAAATCATTACAGCGCTCACGCCCATCAAAAGAGGAAACGCCGGCGTGCCAGGCACGATCGAGCGTCGAGACGAACTGCACGGCAACGCCATCGCGCCGGATCAAAAAATGCGCGGACACCCTCAGCCCTCGCAACTGGTCGAAGTAAGGATGCGCATCGCAATCGAGGCGGTTCGCAAACAGATCTTCAATGTACGGGCCACCGAACTCGCCGGGGGGCAGGCTGATGTTATGGATAACCAGCAGGCCGATCTCGGCGCCTTCCGGTCGCGCATCGAAATTCGTGCAGTCTGCGCGCCGGGTTGAGCGACACCACCCATCGGCGTCGATCATCCATGCAGTGGCAGTGTCAGTCGCAGTCTTTGAGGTCAAGGCGCTGTATCCGGTATCGCAACTGCCTCAAGCTTATCCCAAGTAGGTCGGCCGCACGACGTCGGTCGAAGCGCGACTGCCTGAGCGCACGCAGTAACAGCCCACGCTCCACGGCAGCCAGATGCGCCGGCAGCGAGAGCGGCAGCATGGGCGAGAGCATCGGCGAGTCAGTGCGCGCACTGGCCGCGCCATCACCGGGCGGGACGGGCGTTGACGCCGTCTCGAACAGCAAGTCGGCCGGGCCGAGCTCGTCACCCGCAGCCAGTGCCAGCGCGCGCTCGAGAATATTCTCCAGCTCGCGCACATTGCCGGGGAAACCATAAGTGCACAGCTTATCCAGCGCCGCAGGTGACAGCCGCGGTGCGCGCTCGCCGGCCAGACGCGAAAGGATGGCGCCGGCCAGCATCGGGATATCATCACGACGCTCCCGCAGCGACGGCAGGCGCAGGTCGATCACCTGCAGCCGGTAATACAGATCCTGGCGAAACTCACCACGCCGAACGGCAGCGGCCAGATCGCGGTTGGTGGCCGACAGCAGGCGCACATCGACTGCCTCCTCGCGCTGGCCGCCGAGCTTGCGCACGCGCCGCTCCTGAATCGCGCGCAGAAGCTTCACCTGCATTGCCGGCGGTAGCTCGGCGACTTCATCAAGGAATAGCGTGCCGCGATGTGCGGCCTGAAAGAAACCGCCGCGCTCCTCGTGCGCGCCGGTGAAGGCACCTCGCCGATGACCGAAGAACTCGGACTCCATCAGCGCCTCGGGAATCGCACCACAGTTCACCGCGACGAAAGCATGGGCAGCGCGGCGGCTGTGCTCGTGCAGATCGCGCGCGGCGAGCTCCTTGCCACT
>CAZESK010000016.1:3651-6302 GCA_964515155.1 uncultured Bifidobacterium sp. | reverse complement strand
CCGACGTAAGCCAGCAAGAGCGTGGTGAAGCCGATCAGGGTGAACGACAGCGCGGTCTTGCCGCGCCATCCTCGCCACTGACGACCGGCCAGCAATACGCCAAACAATACCCATGACATCAGCGTGAACACCGTCTTGTGCTCGAGACGGAAGGCCTGGCCAAATAACTCTTCCGAAAAGAAAACGCCAGAGAGAACGGTCAGCGTCAGCAGGGCGAAGCCGATGCCGATCATGCGGAACAGCAGCCGCTCCATGGTCAGCAGCGCAGGCAAGCGGTCAATCGCCAGACCGAGCCAGCTGTTGCGCGCGGAGGTCACCGACAATGAATGCAGCCGGGATTCCTGCATCGCCATCAGCACGGCATGGAAGGCGGCGATCGTCAGCGAGCCATAGGCGAGCGTGGACAGCGCAATATGCCACGAGAACATCGGCGACTTTCCTGCCAGCGGAATCAGGGTGCCGGGGAAGAGCACCGGTAGCACGATGGCAATGGCGGCCGCCGGCAGCACGAGGCGGCGCAAGCCATCGACCGATAAATTGAAGTTTTCGACCCAGTAGGCCGCCACTGACAGCCACAGTGCCGCCGACAACATGGCAGCGAAACCGAGCCGGAGGAAATCTTGCGTGATCACGACATGGGCCAGTGCCAGTCCGTGCAGCAGCCACGCGACGGCGGTTCCGGTCACTACCACGCGGCGCCGCTGCTCGGGCAGCAGTGCGCAGATGACGTACAACAGACCGGCCACATGGATCGTGAGAAGTTGCATCGGTTTAGTGTACACCATGCCTGTCAGCGCTCCGCGCGCGTGAGGCCCTTGCCGTGGCGGCTGCGGTAAAATGCAGGCCTCGATTCCCCCGTGCCGACGCCTGTCTGATCTGTCATCTGATGCGCCGCGCCTCCTGCCGACGTCAACCGTACCTATGCTCAATAACCTGACCCAACGCCTGTCCAAAGTAGTCAAGACCATGCGCGGCGAAGCGCGACTTACCGAGTCGAACACCGCCGAGATGTTGCGCGAGGTACGGCTTGCGCTGCTGGAAGCCGATGTGTCCCTGCCTGCCGTGCGGGATTTCATCGCACGCGTCAAGGAGAAAGCCCTGGGCGAGGAGGTGATCGGCTCGCTCACCCCGGGTCAGGCACTGGTCGGCGTGGTGCACGACGAACTGGCCCAGCTGATGGGCGCCGACCTAGGTCCGGAGGCATCGCAGCTGTCGTTTGCGACACAGCCACCGGCAATCATCCTGATGGCAGGCCTGCAAGGTGCGGGCAAGACCACCACCACCGGCAAGCTGGCGAAATACCTGAAGGAACAGAAAAAGAAAAAGGTGCTGACGGTCTCGACTGACGTCTACCGTCCAGCCGCGATCGGGCAGCTGCAAACCGTGTCCGAACAGGTCGGTGCGGATTTCTTCCCCTCGGAGCCGTCGCAGAAGCCGGTCGATATTGCGCTGGCTGCCGTCGACTGGGCCAAGCGCCACCACCATGACGTGCTCCTTATCGACACCGCCGGCCGGCTCGGCATCGATGAGGCGATGATGGCGGAGATCAGCGCGCTGCACACGGCGGTCAAGCCCATCGAAACCCTGTTCGTGGTCGATGCCATGCTCGGCCAGGATGCGATCAACACCGCGCGCGCCTTCAATGATGCGCTGCCGCTGACCGGTGTGGTGCTGACCAAGCTCGATGGCGACGCGCGCGGCGGCGCGGCATTATCAGTCAGGCATGTGACTGGCAAGCCAATCAAGTTTGCCGGCGTCGCCGAGAAGCTCGACGGCCTCGAGGCCTTCGACCCCTCGCGGATGGCGAACCGCATTCTCGGCATGGGCGATATCCTCGCTCTCGTCGAAGAGGCCAAGAAGGGCGTCGACATGGCGGCCGCCGAGGATCTCGCGCAGAAGATCAAGGGCGGCGGCAAGTTCGATCTCAATGACTTCAAGGTGCAGCTGTCACAAATGAAAAAGATGGGCGGACTCTCGGGGCTGATGGACAAGCTACCCGCCCAGTTGCAGCAGGCCGCCTCGGGCGCCAGCATGGATCAGGCCGAGAAGCAGGTGCGCCGCATGGAGGGCATCATCAATGCGATGACCCCCCAGGAGCGCGCCAAACCAGAGCTGATCAAGGCCTCGCGCAAGCGCCGCATCGCCACCGGCGCCGGAGTGCAAGTCCAGGAAGTGAACCGCATGCTGTCCCAGTTCGATCAGATGCAATCGATGATGAAGAAGCTCAAGGGCGGCGGCCTGATGAAGATGATGCGCGGGATGAAGGGCATGATGCCCGGCATGCGCTGACGCCCGCCCCCCACTGCCCCTTCCGCCGCCGACGAGCGCGAGCAGCGTTTCCCACCCCCGCTTCAGAGGGAAAAACCCTGGAAAACTGCTAAAAAACACTTGCATCACGAACAAAACCCTAAGACTATTGGCGGTGCGTGAATTGGCGCAATTTTTCACCATGACAGCATAGGAGGTTCAACAATGGCTACAGCCAAGAAAGCGGCAGCTAAGAAGAAGCCGGCCGCGAAGAAACCCGCAGCAAAGAAAGCAGCAGTGAAGAAGACCGCAGCGAAGAAAGCACCGGCCAAGAAAGTCGTCGCCAAGAAAGCTGCAGCCAAGAAGCCGGCAGCCAAGAAAGTCGCCGCCAAGAAGGTCGTAGC
>CAZESK010000016.1:0-3551 GCA_964515155.1 uncultured Bifidobacterium sp. | reverse complement strand
CCTGCAAAGAAAGCCGCTGCCAAGAAAGCCCCGGCAAAAAAGGCCAAGACCGCACGCAAGCCAAACGCAGCATTCATGAAGCCGATGACTGCGTCCGCGGAACTCGCCGCCGTGATCGGTGCAAACCCGATGCCGCGTACCGACGTGACCAAGAAGGTCTGGGACTACATCAAGAAGAACAAGCTGCAAGACGCCGTCAACAAGCGCAACATCAATGCAGACGACAAGCTGAAAGCCGTTTTCGGTGGCAAGAAGACCGTCTCCATGTTCGAGATGACCAAACTCATCTCCGGCCACTTGAAGTAATCTCTTCAGGAGCCAGACAAAAACGCCCGCAACGATGCGGGCGTTTTTGTTGATGGGCCGGACATCGCCGTCCCCCTCACACTTGCCATTTTCTCCATGCGGCGCGCACGGCGTTCGGGTACTCGGCACGGCCGCGGCTGCCGTTATAGCGGCCGAGGGCGAGGAACAACTGGCCCCGCTCCATATCGATATACATACGCAAAATGGAGCAGCCGTAGCGGAGATTGGTCTGCATGTGGAACAGCTTCGACGGCTGGCCGTCGCCAATCACCCGCGTCCAGAAAGGCATGACCTGCATGTAACCGCGGGCGCCGGCTGTCGAGATCGCGTACTTGCGGAAACCTGACTCCACCTGGATCAGACCGAGTACCAGCGCCGGCTCCAGCCCGGCGCGACGCGCTTCGTACCACAGGGTCTGCAGGAATTCGGTGCGCACCATGGTGTCGGGCATGCGGCTGTGCAGCCGGGCGGACACGGCGTCGAACCAGCGCTGCCATTCGTCGCGATCAGCCTCGCTGGCAAAGCTCAGCTGCGGCGGACGCGCATCCGTGATCGCACGCGACAGCGCGAGGCGCACGGAGTCGGCCAGCGCCTCCTCCTTCTGGTTGCCTGCCACAGCAGGCCGCAACGCACCCGTCATCGCCAGCGCGGCCAGCGCCAGCAGCCATCGTCGGTAACGCAATGACCCGGGCGCGGCAGGCATGGCCGTCAGCCGGCGAGCTTCGCCTGCAGGAAGGCGGCCATGCCCTCGCGCGCGACCGGCGTGGCCTCGGCATCACGACGACCCTGGTACTCGAGCATGCCATCCTTCAGGCCACGCTCGCCAATGACGACCCGATGCGGAACGCCGATCAGCTCCCAGTCGGCGAACATGGCGCCGGGACGCTCACCGCGGTCGTCCAGGATCACATCGATACCGGCGGCCTGCAGCGACGCGTACAGGGCGTCGGTAGCTTCCTTCACTGCCGCGCTGCGGTCGTAGCCCATCGGGCACAGCACGACCTCGAACGGCGCGATCGATGCCGGCCAGATGATGCCGCGCTCGTCGAAGTTCTGTTCGATGGCGGCGCCGAGGATGCGGGTGATACCGATGCCATAGCAGCCCATCTGCATCAGCTGCGGCTGCCCCTTCTCGTCGAGATAGGTCGCCTTCATGTCTTCCGAGTAGCGAGTCCCGAGCTGGAATACATGGCCGACCTCGATACCGCGCTGGACCTCGAGCACGCCCTTGCCATCCGGCGAAGGATCGCCGGCGACGACATTGCGGATGTCGGCGACGGTCGGCGCGGGCAGGTCGCGGCCCCAGTTCGCGCCGGTGTAGTGGAAGCCCGCCTCGTTGGCACCGCAGATGAAATCGCTCATCGCGGCGACCGTGCGATCAGCCACGATCGTCACCGGCTTGAGCGTACCGATCGGGCCGAGGTAGCCAGGCTTGCAGCCAAAGTGCTCGACAATCTCCGACTCGCTGGCGAAGCGGAACGGGCCGATGCCCGGTAGCTTGCCGGTCTTGACCTCATTGAGCTCATGGTCGCCGCGCAGCAGGAGCAGCCAGATTTCGCGTGCGTTGTCGTCCTTCTCGACCGACAGGACAATGGATTTCACTGTCTGCGCCAGCGGCAGGCCGAGCAGCGCAGCCACGTCCTCGCAGCGCTCCTTGCCCGGCGTCGGTGTCTTCTGCAGCGGCTGCGAGGCCGGGCCACGCGGTGTGGAGGGCGCGAGCGCCTCAGCGGCCTCCATGTTGGCGGCATAGTCGGAGGTCGGGCAGTAGACCAGCGCGTCCTCGCCGGTATCGGCGATGACGTGGAATTCCTGCGACCCGGAGCCGCCGATGGCGCCGTTATCAGCGGCGACCGCGCGGAAGTTCAGTCCGAAACGATTGAAGATGCGCGTGTAGGCCTCGACCATCCGCTGGTAAGACAGCTTCAGACCCTCGGTATCGCGATCGAATGAATACGCATCCTTCATCGTGAATTCGCGGCCACGCATGAGGCCGAAGCGCGGGCGGCGCTCGTCACGGAACTTGGTCTGGATGTGATAGAAGTTGACCGGCAGCTGCCGGTACGAGCGGATCTCGCTGCGGGCGATGTCGGTGACCACCTCTTCGGACGTCGGCTGCATCGCAAACTCGCGGCCGTGGCGATCCTTCAGGCGCAGCAGCTCCGGCCCCATCTTGTCCCAGCGGCCAGTTTCCTGCCAGAGCTCGGCCGGCTGCACCAGCGGCATCAGCAGCTCGATTGCGCCGGCACGGTCCATCTCCTCGCGGACGATGTGCTCCACCTTTCGGATGACGCGCAGCCCCATTGGCATGTAGTTGTAAATGCCCGAGCCAAGCCGGCGGATCATCCCGGCGCGCAGCATCAGCTTGTGGCTGACGATCTCGGCATCGGAGGGGGCCTCTTTGAGGGTGGAAACGAAAAAACGTGAGGCGCGCATGAGGGAAAATTTTTTAAAAAGAGAAGGTTATAATCAATTCCAATTTTAAAGTATTCGCGGGTCGGCGCCCGGGGATCGCAGCACCATTGCACTGATTGGCACCGCGCGGGCCACGCCCGCCGATTGCCACGGCCCCCTCGCCGGACGCTCAAAGATCGAGGTGCATCATGCTGGACCGTGAAGGCTATCGCCCGAACGTCGGCATCATCCTCCTGAACCACCACAATGAAGTCTGGTGGGGCAAGCGGGTGCGAGAACATTCGTGGCAATTCCCGCAAGGCGGGATCAAGCACGGCGAGACGCCCGAGCAGGCAATGTATCGTGAGCTCGAGGAAGAGGTCGGACTGCGCGCCGAGCATGTGAAGATCATCGGCCGCACGCGCGACTGGCTGCGCTATGACGTACCCGACCATTTCATCAGGCGCGAAGTGCGCGGCCATTACCGGGGCCAGAAGCAGATCTGGTTCCTGTTGCGCATGGTCGGTCGCGACTGCGACGTGAACCTGCGCGTATCAGAGCATCCCGAGTTCGACGCCTGGCGCTGGCATGACTACTGGGTACCGATGGATGTTGTCATCGAGTTCAAGCGCGAGGTCTACTTGAAGGCGCTGCAGGAATTGTCGCGGTTTCTTGCCAAGCCCGGTCAAGGGCAGCATCGGCGCCAGCGTGAACAGAGCGGTGCGAAACCCGCGCTAGCAGCGGCACCGACGCCGGACAGCGAAGCGGTGCCGGCAGCGGCGGCCGGGCAGGAGAATCGGTAAACAGGCGGCTTGGGGCGGTATGGCGGGTTTCGCCTTACGGCGCTACCCGCC
>CAZESK010000015.1:30385-40222 GCA_964515155.1 uncultured Bifidobacterium sp. | reverse complement strand
GCGAGGAACTGCATCGCATGCTCGGACATGCGCTTGACCTCGACGCCGAGCTGTCGCGCGCTCTGCGCGAGGAAGTGACGCGCAAGCACGGGAATATCTTCGGGCCGCTCACGCAGCGACGGCAGGCGCAACCGAATGACGTTTAGACGGTGATACAAGTCCTCGCGGAACAGTCCCTCACGCACGCGCTCTTCGAGGTTCTGATGTGTGGCCGCGATGACGCGCACATTGGCCTTGAGCGACTGGTGGCCGCCGACACGATAAAAATGGCCGTCCGACAGCACCCGCAAGAGCCGCGTTTGTAAGTCGAACGGCATGTCGCCGATCTCGTCGAGGAAGAGTGTGCCGCCTTCGGCTTGCTCGAAGCGTCCCCGCCGCATTGCCTGCGCGCCGGTGAACGCGCCGCGCTCATGGCCGAACAGCTCGGACTCGAGCAGGTCTTTGGGAATGGCGGCGGTGTTGAGCGCGATGAAGGGCTGCGATGAGCGCGGACTGTGCTTGTGCAGCGCACGCGCGACCAGCTCCTTGCCGGTCCCGGACTCACCGGTGATGAGCACGGTGACGTTGGATTGTGAGAGCCGGCCGATGGCGCGAAAGACATCCTGCATGGCCGGTGCCGAACCGAGGATCTCCGGATTCTCCGCGACGGCCTGCTCGCTACCCGCCTCGCGCAGGCTCTCGTCAAGCGCTCGGCGGATCAGTTCGACCGCCTTGTCGAGATCAAAGGGTTTGGCAAGATACTCGAAGGCCCCGCCCTGAAAGGCTGAGACGGCCGAGTCAAGATCGGAGAAGGCTGTCATCACAATCACCGGCAATCCGGGATGGCGCTGCTTGACGATCTGCAGCAGCTCGAGCCCGGACTCGCCGGGCATGCGGATGTCGGATACCAGCACCTGCGGCTGGTCCGACTGCAGCGCGCTGACCGCATCACGCACGTTCGCGAAGCTGCGGGTGACGATGTTCTCCCGCGCCAGTGCCTTCTCCAGCACCCAGCGAATCGATTCGTCGTCGTCAACTATCCAGATTGGTTTCATGTGTATTCTTGTCTGCTGCCTGTCGATGGTCGACTCCGATGATTCCGGCACCATGGCGGTGCGCCACTCGTCACTCCGGTGCATCCCCATCGGTCCCGGTCAGGGCAGCGCAATCAGGATACGGAAATCCGTGCATCCGGGCCGGCTTTCGCATTCGATTACGCCGCTGTGCTGCTGTATGAAGGTCTGGGCCAGTGTCAGCCCCAGTCCGCTACCACCTTCCCGGCCAGATACCAGTGGATAAAAAATCCTGTCCCTCAACTCGGGCGGTATACCCGGACCGTTATCAATAATATGCAAGTCTAGTGCCAGCCGATAACGCACCTTGGCCAGCGTAATGGACCGCGCGATCCGGCTGCGAAATACGATCTCGGCATCGCCTTCCGCGATCCGTGGCGCCAGCGCCTGCGCGGCGTTGTGGACGATATTGAGCACCGCCTGGATAAGCTGCTCCTTGTCGCCCCGGAACTCGGGCAGGGACAAATCATAGTCGCGAACAATACGCAGACCATTCGGAAACTCCGCGACGATCAGGCTGCGCACCCGTTCGAAGACTTCGTGAATATTCACGTCGCCGACGATCTGCGGCCGGCGGTGCGGCGCCAGCAAGCGATCGACCAGGGTCTGCAGGCGGTCGGATTCCTTGATGATGACTTGCGTGTACTCGCGCAGCTCCTTGAGCCCGTGGCTGGGCAATTCGAGCTCAAGCAGCTGCGCCGCGCCACGAATGCCGCCTAGCGGGTTCTTGATCTCATGAGCGAGATTACGGATCAGCTCCTTGTTGGCCTGCGACTGGTCGAGCAGCCGCTCCTCGCGGTCGAGCTTCATCTGCTGCACGTTCTCGCGCAGCTCAATGAGCACCGGGTTCTCAGCGTCGTCGAGCGCCGTGACGAGCATATTGACGTGCAGCGGCGGCTTGCCGCCGGGGCGCTCGAGCACGAGATCCTCGCGCTTGAGATCGAACTGGTGGTCCGCCGCCTGCGCGAAGATCGCCTTGAGCCGGCTGCCATGGACGAAGAGCTCGGTGAAACGCTGCTGGTGCAAGACCTTGAACGAATTGTCGAGCAGGGTTTCAGCGGCGGCGTTGGCATAGGCGATGCGCCCCTCGGCATCGAGGATGAGCACCGCAGAGGCCAGCAGGTCGAGCCCGCCGAGCGAGGTTGAGAGAATGTTCACGTTGACAAAAAAACAGGGGCCGCAGCGCGGCCCCGGATGGATACGAGCAATGCGCGAAGCTATTTTAGATTACCGATCTCCCGCTTCAGCGCCTCGATGTTCTTCTCGGTGCGCAGGATCTCTTCCTTCATCAGCGCCACACGCTCCTGGTACTTGGCGTAGTTGCGCTCGCTGCCGAGCCGCTCGGGCTCGCCGTTCTGGTACTCCTTCCTGAGCTCGCCCAGCCGCGCCTCCTCGGCGCGGATCTCGTCGTTCAGTATCTGCAGTCGATCCTGGTCGCGCCGCTTCTGCACGAAGCCGTCGATGCGCGGGAAAGACGGATCGGCTTTGGCCTGCATGACCGGTGCCGGCGCAGGTATCGACGACAAGGCCTCGGCGTCGAGCTTGCGGCAGCCCCGGATATCGCCGGTGTTGCGGTACTCGCGCACCCCATTGGGCTGGACGCAGACATAGACGCCTTGCGCGCCGGCTTCGAAGGCCAGCAAAGCAAGCAGGATGGCAGGAATTTTCATGGCGGTCGGGTCTCCGGGTGGCAGGAAAGGACACGAAAAAATGTTCTTTTTATACCAGAAAGCCCAGCCCTATCATTGCCAATGATGCAACGTCGCCGCAAAAAAAACGGGGCGACACGCGCCGCCCCGTTGTTGTCCTGCCTTGCCGCTTACAGCGAGTAGTACATGTCGAACTCGATCGGATGCGTCGTCATGCGGAAGCGCGTAACTTCCTGCATCTTCAGCTCGATGTACGCATCGATCATCGTGTCGGTGAACACGCCGCCACGGGTCAGGAACTCGCGATCCTTATCCAGGCAAGCCAGCGCTTCGTCAAGCGACGCGCAGACGGTCGGGATCTTTGCGTCCTCTTCCGGCGGCAGGTGGTACAGGTCCTTCGAGGCGGCCTCGCCCGGATGGATCTTGTTCTGCACGCCGTCGAGACCAGCCATCAGCAGCGCGGCGAAGCACAGGTACGGGTTGGCCGAGGGATCCGGGAAGCGAGTCTCGATGCGGCGACCCTTCGGGTTGGCCACGTGCGGGATGCGGATCGATGCCGAGCGGTTACGTGCCGAGTAGGCCAGCTTGACCGGTGCCTCGAAGCCCGGCACGAGGCGCTTGTACGAGTTGGTGCCCGGGTTGGTGATCGCGTTGAGTGCCTTGGCGTGCTTGATGATGCCGCCGATGTAGTACAGCGCGAACTCGGACAGGCCGGCGTAGCCATCACCTGCGAACAGGTTTTTGCCGTCTTTCCAAACCGACTGGTGCACGTGCATGCCCGAGCCGTTGTCGCCAACGATGGGCTTGGGCATGAAGGTCGCGGTCTTGCCGTAGGTGTGGGCGACGTTCCAGATCACATACTTTTGCAGCTGGGTCCAGTCAGCGCGCTGGGTCAGGGTCGAGAAACGGGTGCCGATTTCATTCTGACCGGCGCCAGCCACTTCGTGGTGGTGCACTTCGACCGGGATGCCCAGCGACTCGAGCACCAGGCACATTTCCGAGCGCATGTCCTGGAAGCTGTCGACCGGCGGGACCGGGAAATAGCCGCCCTTGACCGTCGGACGATGGCCGGTGTTGCCTCCTTCGAACTTCTCGCCGGTGGACCACGACGCTTCTTCCGAGTCGATCTTCACGGAGCAGCCCGACATGTCCACGTTCCAGCGGACGCTGTCGAAGATGAAGAATTCAGGCTCCGGGCCAAAGTAGGCGGTGTCGCCCAGGCCGGAGGACTTGAGGTAGGCTTCGGCGCGCTTGGCGATCGAGCGCGGATCGCGGTCATAGCCCTTGCCGTCGCCCGGCTCGATGACGTCGCACTGCATGAACAGCGTGGTCTCTTCCATGAACGGGTCGAGGTTCGCGGTGTTCGGGTCCGGCATCAGCAGCATGTCGGACGCCTCGATACCCTTCCAGCCCGCGATCGACGAACCGTCGAAGGCATGACCGGACTCGAACTTGTCCATGTCGAAATGGGATACCGGAACGCTGACGTGCTGCTCCTTGCCTCGCGTGTCCGTGAAACGGAAGTCAACGAACTTGACCTCGTTCTCCTTGACCATTTTCAGTACATCTGCGGCCGTCTTTGCCATGTAGTTCTCCAAGAGGTTCGTAGTGGATTGCGTGTGTTCGGGAATGTCCGGTGCGCAAATTCGGCGCCGGCAAAAAAACTGGCTGCGCGAGGGCTGCACGCGCGGCCGGAATTCGGCAGCGGATGATAGCAGATTCCGTGCCATGAACAGTTCCACACAGGAGGCCGCCACCAGATAGATTTCGCGAAAAACTTCGAGCCAGATCAAGCGCTTGTCCCACGCGCCGCGACCGCCGGGTCGAAACCAGCCCACACTAAAGTGGTGCAATTCGCGAATAGCGCATTATCTTGGTGCGATCACCGCAAAACGCACCTTGATGGTGCACCTTGTTTGCACCAACGCCGCGCCGGATCCACGCCTTGCTGAATCTATAATCCGGTGCAGTCACCCATTGCCCCGGAGTCCTCATGACCACGAACGACCTGCTCGCCCGCGCCCGCCAACGCCAGGCTGAGGCTGCCCTGCCCTACGCGGGCGCCGTGACGCCCGCTGAGGCCTTTGCCTGCCTGCGCGCCGACCCAGCGGTTAAGCTCATCGACGTTCGAACGCAGGCTGAGCGCGACTGGATCGGTCGCGTGGCGGTGCCCGACGCTCAACACTTCGCGGTGCAGTGGACGCTGTATCCGGGCGGGGCAAAAAATCCGGATTTCCTGCAGCAGCTCGGCGCCTGCGCAGCACCAGACGAGGTGCTGCTCTTTCTGTGTCGCTCCGGCGTCCGCTCGCGCTACGCGGCTGAGGTCGCTACTGAGGCGGGCTATCGGCACTGCTTCGACATTCTCGAAGGCTTCGAGGGTGACCGCGACGACCAAGGTCACCGCAAAACCATCGGCGGCTGGTGCCTTGCCGGCCTGCCCTGGATCGGCGCCTGAATCATCGCGACACCGCGCAGCTCAGTGACCGTCCGCGGGCAGCGCACGATCTTCCGCCAAGCGCTGTATGCGCTTGCGGACGAGGTGAATGTGACTGCGCAGCAAGTACAGCTCTTCGGCGAATGACAGGGGTATCGTCATCTGGTTGACACGCTGCTCGATCGCGTCGAGCTGATGCATCTGCTGGGTGCAGATGCGAGGCCGTTCGGCCGGTTCGGCTTCCTCGACCGCCTGCTCGGCATGGCGCAGCTGTCCGTACCAGCGGTAGATGCGCGACCGGACCTTCCACACATACAGCGGCGGCACCACGCGCGACAGCGGCACGAGCAGCGCACCGAATGCCACCAGCACCAGCCACATTCGCTCGACGAAATTCGCCACCCAGAACGGCATGTAACGCTGCAGCAGCGGTGGCCCGCTCGTGTAGTACTTCTCCGCCGCTCTCACCACGGGGATCTCGGAGTAGTCCGCCGACGGGAACTCGCCGCGCTTCTGGAACCAGCCCGGCGCACGATGAATGTCGGCGGCAGCCTGCACGAACAGATCGACCAGGGCCGGGTGCAAATCGTCGCGCGCGACCAAGGTCGCCGTCGGCGCAATGAGCCGGTAATCTCGCGACGGAACGCCACGGCCAAGATCAACGATTCCCCGCGGCAGCGTCACGGCCGAGAGGAACGGAAACCGGCGTGCATAAGCCTCGGCCTCGGAAAAGCTGAACAGCTTCACGCCCGGGGTCTGCAGCAGCATCTGGATGAGCAGGTCCTCGGCCGACGAGCTGAATATGAGGGCATCGATCTTCCCGGCCAGTAGTGCCATCGTGGCGGGCGTGTTCTCCATCTCGCTCAATGTCACCCTGCGAAGCGGCACGCCGTTCGCGTCGAGCAAGCGCTCGACGAGCTGTGGTACACCGGTGCCTCGCGGCCCGACATTCACCCGCAGCCCACCCAGATCGCGCACGCTATCGACCTTGACTCCAGCCCGATAAAAGAGCCAGACGGGCTCGACGAACAGGCTGCCGAGTGACTCGAGGTCCTGCTGCTCGGCATTCTGCAATGTGGTGGAGCCACTCTGTACGAAGGCGATGTCGATGCCGGACTCCGGATCCTGCAACCGCTGCAGGTTCTGCATCGAGCCCTCGGAGCGTTGCAGCCTGACCGTGATGCCCTGCCGCGCGAGCATGGCGGCATAGCGCTTGCCGAGGACCTCGTAAGCGCTGTTCTCCTGCCCGGTCGAGAGCGTAACGACCCTCGGGGGTGCAGGATCGACCAGCCGGTAGGCGAGGTAGCCGAGCGCCACCACCAGCAGCAGCGGCGGGCCGAAAGTGATCAGCAGGTCGCGCAGCGAGAGAGTGGTGAAGGTGAGGAATCGGGGCACGGTTCGCTTCGGTAAGTGGCGTTGCCTGAACCATGCCAAACAACGGCATCATCCGCAAGCCGTGATCCTTCCACCCGGCACGGCCCCATCTCGTCGTCGGTAATGGTGACAGTGAAGGATAAGTTATCGCAGGCAAATAGGGCGGATAGAGCGCAGCGAAATCCGCCAGGCATGCCAGCGCCAGATTTCCCAACACTCAATCACGGAGTGCCAGGGCGCACCGCGACGATCTATTCTTCCTCGTCAAGCAGCCGCTGCTTGTGCTTGAGGGTCTTCTCGTCTTCCGACAAGAAGCTGGCTGCGATACCGAACCACGCCTCGCCGGGGATGACGCGTTCAGCAACCTGCACCAGCGCCTCTTCGGCAGCGAGCCGGCGATGAAACTGCGCGCAGCATTGCTCGAGCGAGGTAACAATGTCGTCCAGCATCGCTGATCCATGACCTAACGCACCCTGCAGCTTCTCGCGCAGTGAGCGCAGCAGCGCCATGCTGGTCCTGCCGAGCGCTTCGATCTCATCGAGCAGAGCATCGACCTCGTGCGTAAAACGGCGCAAGCTCGGAATCACGATCACTTCCATCTTGCGCCGGTGACAATACTGCTCGAACTGCGTGAGGCGGCCGAGCAAGGCGTCCAGATCGATACCGCCGGCCTGCCGCAGGTTGCGCAGGCCATTCAGGATGGTTTGCTGGAGGGAGGAAAATGTCCAGCGCGCCCGGTTCTGTTCTACCTTCAGGGCAATGATCGAATACGTCGCCGTCAGCATGTTCGTTCCCGGAAAAATCAATAAACGCCCCGCGCACTGGCGCGCGAACTCGAGCGAAGTGACAGGGGAGAAGATTGCGGAGAGCTCCGCAATGACGATTAGTTTATTGAAGCGACAAGAACGTTCAATTGAGAGGTCGCAAAAATCCGCTGACCAATCCAAAAACAGTGGATGACGGTCCGACTGCCGATGACGCACCGACACGCCACCGGGGCAGGGGACGACCGGGCTGGGATCAGCCCACCTTTACTGCATGCTCACGCGTCGCATGGAAGGTCACGCCGGGCCAGCGCTCCTGCACCAGCTTCAGGTTGACCGCCGAGCTCGCGAGGTAGGCGAGGTTGCCGGCCGCATCATGCGCAAGATGCGCACCCGCGGATGACCTCTCGAAATCGGCCAGCATTTTCTTGTCGTCGCATGACACCCAGCGCGCCGTGTTGACGCTGGTGCCCTCAAAGACGGCATCAACGCCGTACTCGTTCATCAGGCGGCTGGCGACAACTTCGAACTGCAGCACGCCGACTGCGCCAAGAATGAGATCGCCGCCGTTGACCGGCTTGAACACCTGCACCGCGCCCTCCTCGCCTAGCTGCTGCAGCCCCTTGTGTAGCTGCTTGATCTTCAACGGGTTACGGATGCGGACGTTGCGGAAGAAATCCGGCGCGAAATACGGAATGCCCGTGAACTGCAGCAGTTCGCCTTCGGAAAAGCTGTCGCCGATCTGCATATTGCCGTGGTTCGGCAGGCCAATGATGTCGCCCGCATACGCCTCTTCAACCTGTTCGCGCGTCGACGCCATGAAGGTAACGACCGACGACACCTTGATCTCGCGGTTCAGGCGCAGATGCTTGACCTTCATGCCGCGCTCGAAACGGCCGGAGCAAACGCGCAGGAAGGCGATACGGTCACGGTGGGCTGGGTCCATGTTGGCCTGGATCTTGAACACGAAACCCGAGAACGCTGGCTCATCGGGCTGCACACGCCGTACGCTCGCGTCGCGCTCACGCGGCGGCTGCGCCCAGTCGAGCAACGCATCGAGAATCTCGCGCACGCCGAAGTTATTGATCGCCGAACCGAAGAACACCGGCGTCTGCCGGCCGGCGAGAAACGCGTTGAGATCGAATGGATGCGACGCGCCATGTACGAGCTCGACCTCCATCTTCAGCTGCTCGATCTCGAGCGGGAACATCTCTGCAAGACGCGGATTGTCGATACCCTTGACGACTTCGAAGCTCTGGTCGGCACGCTCGCTACCCGGCGCGAACAGCATGATCTCGTCGCGCATGAGGTGATAGACGCCGCGGAAGGTCTTGCCCATGCCGATTGGCCACGTCACCGGCGCGCATTGAATCTGCAGCACCGACTCCACCTCGTCGAGCAGCTCGAGTGGATCGCGGGTCTCGCGGTCCATCTTGTTCATGAAAGTGATGATCGGCGTGGCGCGCATCCGGCAGACATTGAGCAGTTTGATGGTCTGCGCCTCGACGCCTTTGGCAGCGTCGATCACCATCAGCGCGGAGTCGACCGCCGTCAGCACGCGGTAAGTGTCTTCGGAGAAGTCCTGGTGACCGGGCGTATCGAGCAGGTTCACGACGTGATCACGATACTCGAACTGCATCACCGAGCTGGCAACCGAAATGCCTCGCTGTTTCTCGATCTCCATCCAGTCCGAGGTCGCATGCCGACCGCTCTTTCGCGCTTTCACCGTGCCCGCCAGCTGGATCGCGCCGGAGAACAAGAGCAACTTTTCGGTCAGCGTGGTCTTGCCGGCATCGGGGTGGGAAATAATGCCGAAGGTCCGGCGGCGCGCGACCTCGCGCGCGATCTGCTCACGCGATACCGAGCGCGTCGACACCGGCTGCAGGTCGTCGGCACTCTCGCCAGCGAGGGATTCGGGTTGGCTTGCCATGGCGGGAGGAGAAAAAGTCCAAGAGTCTATAGCGTTTGACCGGGCAAGTCTAACCGCAATCCGGCACCGACCGGCGCAGGCACCCGACGTGTGGCCCGAGTTCCCGGGACTTGAGATGCATGCAGCGCGCGGCAGCCAGGCTGAACTTCGGACGCATCCGACGATTCCACCTTATCCCGGCCCGACAGGAGTGTCGATTGTCATCGCCCGACGATAGCCCCGCCCTCACCCGCGTGTTCCCGGACCAGATACCGGATTTTGCCGAAACGGCGCTCGATGCGCTCTATGGCAGCCTGTACTCGTCACTACCGCAATTGCGGCTGTCGTCTCTGGACGGTGTGCACACCTATGCCGCATGGCAGTCGGGCAAGCTATGCGATCTCTTCCTGTATGTCTGTCGAGGCCGGGAAATCCGGGTCGTGAACGAAGGCATGCGCCTCAATGACCAGGCCGCGGCACATTTTGCGCGCATCATGTTCAACAGACATCCTGATGCCGAGCGCGTGCACTTCCATGCGGTGCAATGCAGAACAGCGCCGGTACGCCTGCCAACAGCCCGCTTCACGCTCACCGAGGACATGGTGATCGAGCTTCCCTGCAGCGAGGAGGCCTACGTCGCCTCGCTTGGCAAGTC
>CAZESK010000015.1:1794-30285 GCA_964515155.1 uncultured Bifidobacterium sp. | reverse complement strand
CAGCGCGTTCCGCTCGATGACCTGCTGATTTACCGGAACAAGATCGCCCGGCTGCGGCATGGGAGAGCGATCATACGGCTGCAGCTGGCCGCCTGGGCGCACCAGCTGCGCTCAGCCGTGGAAGATCAGGCGCTGAGGCGTCGCGCTGGCCGGACAACGCGCGCTGTGCTTGGCATGGCACGGTGGCTTAAAGAACTACGGCGAGGGAGGCGTCCGGCACTCGGAACGCCGGTCGACAGCGCCTGAACGAAGTCTGAGCGAAGCCCGGCAACGTCAATTTCGAAGACACGGGCTAGGACGCGACCAGCAAGCTGCAGCGCAGTTTCTCGACCAGCAGGGTATCGGTGCTGCCACGCCACCAGCGCAGCGCCAGCGGCTTCTGACGTGAGTGCCCGACAATGACGAGATCGACCTTCAGCTCGCTGGCCAGCTCCTCGATCACGCTGACCGGCTCTCCGACCTCAAGGTGCGGCGTCACACGCAAGCCGCCCGCCTCCAGCATTGCGGCACCGGCCTCAAGCTCCCCCGCCATCCTCTCCCGCTCGGCGGCCAGCCCCTCCTCGACGCTCAGCACGGCGGCGGCGGCGAACTCACCGACCAGCAGGTACGGTGGCGGGTTGACCACGGCCAGCAGGTGAATAGCCGTGGTCTCGGGCGGCGCCAGCTTCAGGCACTCGCGCAGCGCGGCCTGACTCTCGGGAGTGCCGTTGTAGGCAACCAGAATCTGTTTGTACATGCGCGTCTCCCTCCTGGAATGCGCGAAGTATAAGTCTGAAGGGAGCATTCGGGCACGCCGGGGCGTGGATTGCTTATCCACACCCCGTGTGTAAAGGCTGGTGGACAAGTACCTGAATAACCTTGCAAATGATTGTTTTTTTTGGGAATTGATGGATCGAGCAAGATCAGGCAGGCGGTGAGCTGGTGCGACAGGCCTCACCGTAAAGGTGAAAAAAAACCCGACGAGGCTTTCACCTGTCGGGTTTCAAATCCATCCTTTTTGGAAGGCTGGAGGAGACGGAATGAACTATATCAAGCTCAATTCCCCTCGTCCGCTTTCGGTTTGTGATGCCAGATATAAATTTTTAGTATGTTTCCCGCAAACACATGCCGCAGGGAAATAGTAGGCAAGCCAGACGACCCCGAAGGCCTTCACGTACCCGCCAAAAAGCAAACCCGCCCTCGCTTGCGCGGGGCGGGTTCATGTCTCCTCTCGCTCTTCCGGCGACAGATTTTTGTGAAGCTGCGCGATGATGCACGCGATTGGCGAGGAAGTCATCTTGCAGCGCACCAACGCACTAAGTCATTGATTAAAATAGAAAAAATTAAATCCTACAAATTACTTTCCGGTCATTTGCCTCGGTTTTCAAGGTGACAGGAGCGTGTATGCGCCTCACCGGCCTATCACCCAACCTGCTAGTAGGTTTCAACATGGAACCGGCCCTCGGCCACCATGCGCGCGTGCAGTGCCGCCCAGTCCATGCCGGCAGTGATGCAGACATCGCGCAGCGCGTCCATCACACCGGCTTCCATGCCCTTCAGGCCGCAAACATACAAGTAGGTATCGCCCTTGAGTAGTTCGACGACTGCCGGTCCCGCGTCGCGCAGCCGGTCCTGCACATAGGTCTTTGGCTCGCCGTCGACACGCGAGAAGGCCAGGTGCATGTCGATGAAACTCGGCGGCAGGTTCAGCAACGGTCCGAAATACGGCAATTCGGCGGGACGGCGCGCGCCGAAAAACAGCATCAGCTTGCCATCGACCGGCTTTCCGGCAACCATCAGCCGGCGACGGTACTCGGTCATCGCGCGCATCGGTGCGGCGCCGGTACCCGTACAGATCATCAGCAAGTTCGACCCCGGATGGTTCGGCATCAGGTAGTGCGCGCCGAAGGGGCCCGTCACCTGCACCGTGTCACCCTTTTGCAGGTCGCACAGATAGTTCGACGCCACGCCCTTGACCGGCTGGCCCTCATGGTCGGCGACCACGCGCTTGACCGTCAGCGATAGGTTGTTATAACCGGGACGTTCTCCGTCGCGCGGGCTGGCAACGGAGTACATACGCAGGTAGTGGGGCTTGCCCGACGCATCGGCGCCCGGGGGAATGATGCCGATGCTCTGGCCTTCCAGCACCGGGAAGAACTGCGTGCCGAAGTCGAGCACGATGTGGCGAATGTCGCTGTCTGCGTCGGCGTCGGTGAGGCCATGGTTGCCGGCGACAGTGGCCGTCACCGGCTTGCGAATGTCGTACAGGTTCAGGTACGGATGCGCGGCCGACCACGGCGGCGTGACGGACGCGGCCGACAAGGCGGCATTCTGCTGCGCAGGCGCGTCCTGCGGCGGCAGTTCGGCCACCACCTCGGCCGGCACCGCCTGCTGCACTGGCAGCTCGTCCCAGGTGAACTGCTCTGCCACACTGTAGGCAGCCGCCTTCGGCAGGGTGCGCCAGTTGTCGATCGAGCCGGTCGGACACGGCGGCACGCAGGCACCGCAACCGTTGCAGATGTCCGGATCGACGACATAGTTGCGATCGTCATGCGTGATCGCATCAATCGGGCAGGTGTCCTCGCAGGTGTTGCAGCGTATGCAGACCTCGGGGTCGATCAGGTGCTGACGTATCAGCACCTCGGCTTCCGGCGCGCCCATGTCCGTCTCCGGTCAGTTGAAGCGGATGTATTCGAAATCGACCGGCTGGCGGTTGATCCCGATCGGCGGCGGCGCAATCCAGTTCGCCATCTTGCCCGGCTCGACCACGCGGCCCATCAGCGAGGCCACATAGGCGCGGTCTTCTTCGGACGGCAGCCAGCTGCGCACGTTCGCCAGCCATTCGGCTTCCGAGATCACGCGACCATCCGGCGAGACGCGGATACCTGCAAAGCTGCCGATATGACGGTTGAATGCCTTGTGCGGTGCCTGCAGGCGGAACGACAGGCCAGCCTTCTCGATCACCTTGTTCCAGCGGCCGATGCCGGCGATGGAATCCTTGATGTAGTCGTCGCGCAGCACTTCGTTGAGCGAGTTGAGCATCGGCACTTCTTTCTCCACCAGACGGTCGCCCTGCACCTCGAGGATCTTGTAGTGCTCGCCCTTGAGCTGATGATCGTCGCCGCGCTTGGTCTCCTCATAGCGACCCTTCAGGCCGGACGAGTAGAAGGTCGCGGCATTCGACGACTGATCGGCGCCGAAGAGGTCAATCGTCACGCTGAAATGGAAGTTCAGGTAACGCTGGAGGGTCGGCAGATCGATCACGCCGTGCTTGCGCACCTGCTCTGGATCTTCGATGCCGTGCTGCTTCATGATCTCCACCGTGCGCTGGATCGTACGCGAGACACCGGACTCGCCAACGAACATATGGTGCGCTTCTTCAGTGAGCATGAAGCGGCAGGTGCGCGACAGCGGATCGAAGCCGGACTCGGCCAACGCGCAGAGCTGGAACTTGCCGTCGCGGTCAGTGAAGTACGTGAACATATAGAAGGCCAGCCAGTCCGGCGTCTCTTCATTGAAGGCTTCGAGAATGCGCGGATTGTCCTGCGAGCCGGAGTTACGGTGCAGCAGTGCCTCGGCTTCCTCGCGGCCATCACGGCCAAAGTACTTGTGCAGCAAGTAAACCATCGCCCACAGGTGACGGCCTTCTTCCACGTTGATCTGGAACAGGTTGCGCAGGTCATATTGCGAGGGCGCGGTCAGGCCGAGATGGCGCTGCTGCTCGACCGACGCCGGCTCGGTATCGCCCTGCGTGACGATGATGCGGCGCAGGTTGGCGCGGTGCTCGCCCGGCACATCCTGCCACGCGGCCTGGCCCAGATTCTCACCGAAATTGACCTTGCGGTTCTCTTCCTGCGCGGCGAGGAAAATGCCCCAGCGGTAGTCCGGCATCTTCACGTGGCCAAACTGTGCCCAGCCATCAGGCGTGGTGTTGATCGCGGTGCGCAGATACACATCGGCGCTCTGCGCGCCCTCCGGACCCATGTCCTGCCACCACTGCAAATAATTCGGCTGCCAGTGCTCGAGCGCACGCTGCAGGGCGCGATCCTCCGACAGGTTCACGTTGTTGGGGATTTTCTCGCTGTAGTTAATGCTGCTCATGTCGTTTCCTCTCGAAGTCCAGCCCGTGGATGAAATTGGGTCAATATTTTTGTAAGAAGATCTCTTGCATCAAACGCGATCGAAATCGAAGCGTGCCTTGTTGCCGCTACCGTAAACCTTCAGCGCGCCCAGCTCACCAACAGCGTTCGGGCGGTTGAATATCCAGTTCTGCCAGGCCGAGAGACGACCGAACACGCGCGTGGCCATGTTCTCCTGGCCATTGAAGCGCAGGTTCGCCTCCAGGCCGGTCAGTGCATCCGGCGACATGCTGGAACGCTCCTCCAGGGCAAGGCGGACCTCGTCGGCCCAGTCGATGTCGTCAGGATTCGACGTGATCAGGCCAAGGGCCATCGCTGCATCCGCGTCGAGCGAGTCGCCCGCCCTGGCTTTCAGCGCAGCCATCTGGTCCGGGTCGTCGTAGAAGCGCCGTGCGAGGCGGGACTGGCCGGTAACCATGGGCAGCGGCCCGAAATTCATAGCAGACAGTGTCAACCGGGGGGCAGCTTCCGGCGTATCTGGCAGCGCCAGCATGTAGCTGCGATCCGCCGCGAAGGCCAGCTCGGCCAGCAGGCCGGCGAAGCATGATCCTTCGTCGATCAGCGCGAACAGGCTGCGCGAGGAGACGTCGATACGCGCGAATGTGCGGCGAATCATGCCGATGGTCTCGCGCACCAGCCAGTGCGATGCATTGGCTGCCAGCGCGGCGTCGCAGGCGAGCACCGCTTGCGCGTCACCAGCGGTCTTCAGCACCCAGGTACCGACCTCGGTCTCGTTCGTGCGCAGGTGAAGAATGGCATCGTCGAGCTCGCGCGCCATTTGCAGGGGCCACCAGTTCACGCCGGCAGCTTCGATACCGGCGATGTCGGCCGGCTGCGCCGTTGACGGTGCCTTGACCGTCAGCGTCGCGGTGCGCGCGGCGCGGTCGATACTGACCGACACCACACCGTAGTTCACGCCATTGGCACCGAACTCACGCTGCAATGGCGTCAGCGTCACGCCACGCGCATCGGCCGGACGGTCACTGCCCTCGCCCAGCTTCTGTGCGCGCTCGCGTACCGCCTCAGCGAACTGCGCCGGCTTGGCGATCTCATCCACCAGTTTCCAGTCCTTCGCACGCTGGCCGCGCACACCTTCGGAGGTGGTGCAGAAAATATCAGCGTGGTCATGCCGCACCTTGCGTTTGTCGGTCAGGCGCGTCAAGCCGCCGGTGCCGGGCAGCACGCCCAGCAGCGGCACCTCGGGCAGGCTCACCGATGATGAACGGTCGTCGACCAGAAGAATTTCGTCGCAGGCTGCGGCCAGCTCGTAGCCACCGCCAGCACAGGCGCCGTTGACGGCGGCGAGGAACTTCAGACCCGAGTGCTGGCTGGAGTCTTCGAGACCATTACGGGTCTCGTTCGTGAATTTGCAGAAATTAACCTTCCATGCATGCGAGGACTTCCCCAGCATGAAGATGTTCGCACCGGAGCAGAAAATGCGGTCGCGGCCGCTGGTGACAACCACCGTGCGTACCTGCGGATGCTCGAACCGGATGCGCTGGACGGCATCGTGCAGCTCGATGTCGACACCGAGGTCGTAGGAGTTCAGTTTGAGCTTGTAGCCGTCGCGCAGGCCGCCATCCTCGTCGACCTTCATGGTCAGCGTGGCGATCGCCCCGTCGACCTCCAGCGTCCAGTGACGGTAACGGTCGGGGGAAGTCTGATAATCGACGATGGGCGCGCTCATGGGTCTCTCGATGCAATATGGTGCTGCCGTTGGTGTAGATGGCACTATATTGCATGAATGCAGCCGCGTCAACGCCGCATTTTTTAAAACCCCGCACCATCAGGAGCGGATGCCGCGGGCCGGGAGATCAGGCCGGCACCTGCTCCAGAAGGCGGGAGAACGCGAGCTGGGCCGGCATGTCGCTGGTATCGACCGTCTTGTCGGCCTTCGAGTAGAACTGAGCACGGCTCTCGAGGATGCGTTTCAGGTCATCCATGGCCTCGCGGTTGCCGGACATCGGGCGGCGGTCACCCTGGGCGAGCACACGCTTCATGTGCTCCTCCGGCGATGCCTTCAGCCAGACCGTGTAGCAGTGCGTCAGCAGCAGGTTGAAGGTACCCGGCTCGGAGACGATGCCACCCGGCGTGGCGATGACGGCGCGGGCGTGAGTGCGGATCACTTCTTCCAGCGCGCGCTGCTCGTAACGGCGGTAGGCCGTCTGACCGTACAGGGCATGAATCTCGGCGATGGTGCAGCCGGCCAGCAATTCGATCTGGCCAGACAGCTCAATGAACGGCACCCCAAGCTGCTCCGCGAGGCGGCGACCGAGGCTGGATTTGCCCGCGCCCCGCAGCCCGATCAGCGCAATACGCTGGCGGCGGGTCAGCTCGCTGGCCGGCGTATCGAACAACTCACCGAGCACGGTCCGCGCCCGCGCCAGGTCCTCGTCGCTGCGTCCGCGCAGGATCTCGCGGATCATCAGCCAGTCGGGCGAGGATGCGGTCTCATCGCCGGTCATCTCGGCCAGCGAGCAATTGAGCACCGTGCACAGCTGGCGCATGAACTGGATCGACGCATTGCCGACCCCGGTCTCGACATTCGCGACATGCCGCTCCGACACCTCGGCCAGTTGCGCCAACGCCTTGCGCGTCAGGCCGCGCCGTGCGCGCAGCAGGCGCACCCGCTCTCCCAAAGCGATCAGGAAGGGATCTTTTTCCGGCAGGGTGGGTTCGGCTGCTGACTTGGACATGGATGGACAGTTTCTTGACGCAAGCAAGATAATGCACTTACACTCAACGCGACGTGCATTATAAATTCATACCCTGAAAACACCAACGCATCCGAGTGCGTGAAGGGGGAGACCACCGTGGAACCACAGGCATTCCAAGCCCTGATCGCCGGACTGACGTCCGAGATCGCCGGCCGGCCGCTCGATGGCAGTCTTGCCAATTATCTGAACACCCAGCATGGTCCCGGCAGCGACAGCTACCAGGCGCTGTTCTCGGCCTGCCAGGCCGCCGTCGCGGCTGGCTGGATGTGCAAGCACGAGGCCGGCGGCATCCGCTACGGTCGCGTGCTCAAGCCGGCACCCGAGCTGCACGGCTTTTCAGTTGATGTGGTCGACATGGAGGACGTCGTCGGCCCGCACCACCTCCACCCGAACGGCGAGATCGATCTCATCATGCCGCTGACTCCAGGCGCTCGCTTCGACGGCCATCCGGCTGGCTGGTGTGTCTACCCGCCCGGCAGCGCCCACAAGCCGACCGTATCTTCCGGACGCGCGCTGGTGCTTTACTTGCTCCCGCAAGGCGCCATCGAATTTACGAAGGCGGCCTGAGCATCGCTCCGTCCTACCCAACCCGATCGGATTCTTGATGACCCATTTCCTGAACAACCACCTGAGCGGCCAGTGGCAGTCTGGCGCCAGCGCCGTACACACACTGACCGACCCTGTCACCGGCGACACGCTGGCCGCCACCGGCGGCGCAGCCGAGGGG
Source organism: uncultured Bifidobacterium sp. (assembly GCA_964515155.1). Classification (GTDB taxonomy): domain Bacteria; phylum Pseudomonadota; class Gammaproteobacteria; order Burkholderiales; family Burkholderiaceae_D; genus Pernthalerella. The sequence goes on along the minus strand of CAZESK010000015.1, from coordinate 22,723 downwards.
CTGGCCGAGGGCTTTGCCTTCGCTCGCAACGAAGGCGCGAAAGCGCTGCAGGCCCTGACCTACGGCCAGCGCGCCGCCATGCTCGCGGACGCGCTGAAGGTCATGCAAGCCAAGCGCGACGATTACTACGCGATCTCGCTGGCCAATTCGGGCACCACCAAGGCCGACTCCGGCATCGATGTCGATGGTGGCCTGTTTACACTCGGCTATTACGCGAAACTGGGCGCGGCGCTCGGCGAGGCGCGCGCGCTGACCGATGGCGCGGCGGCCGTAATGTCGAAGGATCAGCTGTTCCAGTCGCAGCACCTGATGGTGCCGATCCGTGGACTGGCGCTGTTCATCAACGCCTTCAATTTCCCGAGCTGGGGGCTATGGGAGAAAGCCGCACCCGCGCTGCTCTCGGGTGTGCCGGTGGTGGTCAAACCCGGAACCGTCACGGCCTGGCTCACGCACCAGATGGTGAAAGACGTCGTCGATGCAGGCATCCTGCCGCCGGGCGCGCTGTCCATCGTCTGCGGCAGCTCGGCCGGTCTGCTGGACGCGCTCACGCCGTTTGATGTGCTCTCCTTCACCGGTTCGGCCGACACCGCCGCCAGCATCCGCATGCACCCGGCGATCGCGCGCGACTCGGTGCGCGCGAACATCGAGGCCGACAGCCTCAACGTCAGCATCCTCGCCGAGGATGCTGCACCGGGCACGCCCGCCTTCGATCTCTACGTCGAAAATCTCGCGCGCGACATGACGATCAAGAGTGGTCAGCGCTGCACCGCGCCGCGCCGCGCGCTGGTGCCACGCGGCTACCTGCAGGCCGTCGGCGAGGCAGTCGCCGGCAAGCTGGCGGCCATCCGCGTCGGCAACCCGCGCAACGCCGAGACCGCCATGGGCGCGCTGGTCAGTCGTGCGCAGTACGACAGCGTGTGCGAAGGCCTCGCACTGCTCAAGCAGGAAACGACCGTCATGTTCGACGGCAGCGCGCAACCGCTGCTCGATGCCGACGAGCGCTCGGCCTGCATCGGGCCGACGCTGCTGGCCGTACGGGATGCAGACGCGGCCACCGTCGTTCACAACCATGAAGTCTTCGGCCCGGTGTCATCACTGATTGGGTACCGCGACAACACGCATGCGATCGATCTGGCGCACCGCGGTCTCGGCTCGCTGGTCGCTTCCGTCTACAGTGGCGACGACGGACTGCTGAGCAGCTACGCGCACGGCCTCGCAGCCTCGCACGGCCGCGTGCACCTGGTCAGCCCCGAGGTGGGCAAGACCCATACCGGGCACGGCAACGTGATGCCAGCATCGGTTCATGGCGGTCCGGGCCGCGCCGGCGGGGGCGAAGAGCTCGGTGGCCTGCGCGCGCTGGCCTTCTATCACCGCCGCAGCGCCATTCAGGGTCCGGCTGCAGCGCTGGACAAGGCAAAAACAGGGACCACGCCCTTCAGCTACTGAGACAACACACGACGACGCAGCGGCCATCAAAACAACACGCGGCCGCGGGGGAGGAGACGACCATGCACCATGACGACAAAGCGCCACCCGAGCGCTTCAACTTTGCTCGCCACGTGCTTGCGCTCAATAGCGCACGGCATGCGAAAGTCGCGTTCCGCGACGACCAGACGGAGCTCAGCTATGGCGAGCTCGACCGCCGCGTGCGCTGCTTTGCCGCCGGCCTGCTGGCGCAGGGCGTACAGCCCGAACAGCGGGTTCTGCTGGTGATGCTCGACACAGTCGACCTGCCGGTGGCGTTTCTCGGCGCGCTGTATGCGGGCATCGTGCCGGTACCGGTGAATACCCTGCTGCCGGCGGATAACCTCGCCTACATGATCTCGCACTCCGCAGCGCGCATGGTCATCGCCTCCGACGTGCTGCTGCCGACCGTGCAGCAAGCCATCGCGCAGTGCGGCCGCTCCCTCCCGCTGTCTGTCTCCGGAGCGCAGGCCGACGGCGCTGACCTGCAATTTACCGACCTGCTCAATCACCCGCCACTGGCCGAGGCCGCCGATACGCATGCCGACCAGTTCGCGTTCTGGCTCTACTCCTCTGGCTCGACCGGACGTCCGAAGGGCGCCGTGCACTCGCATGCCAATCTTTACTGGACCGCTGAGCTGTACGGCACACCGGTGCTCGGGCTGTGCGAGGATGATGTGGTGTTCTCTGCTGCGAAGCTGTTCTTCGCCTACGGACTGGGCAACGCTTTGACCTTTCCGCTGTCGGTCGGTGCCACCGTCGTCCTGATGGCTGAGCGACCGACGCCGGCGGCCGTATTCGAGCGACTGGTGCGCCACCAGCCAACCGTGTTCTATGGCGTACCCACGCTGTACGTGGCCATGCTGGCGTCGGGTGCCATGCCACCACGCGAACAGCTACGTCTGCGCATCTGCGCCTCGGCTGGCGAGGCACTGCCGCGCGAAGTCGGCGAGAAATTCAGCGCACAGGCCGGCTGCGACATTCTCGACGGCCTCGGCTCGACCGAGATGCTGCACATCTTTCTCTCGAACCGCAGCGGCGCAGTGCGCTATGGCAGCAGCGGCACGCCGGTACCCGGCTACGAAGTCGAGCTGCGCGACGAACAGGGCCGACCGGTACCCACCGGCGAAGTCGGGGACCTGTACGTCAAGGGACCGAGCGCGGCGCATCTGTACTGGACCAACCGCGAGAAAAGCACTGGCACCTTCCTCGGCGAATGGCTGCGCAGCGGCGACAAATATGTCGTCGATGCCGAGGGCTGCTACACCTATGCGGGCCGCAGCGACGATATGCTCAAGGTCAGTGGCCAGTACGTCTCGCCGATCGAGGTGGAGGCCGCACTGATGGGGCACGATGCCGTGCTCGAATGCGCGGTCGTCGGCAAGCCTGACGCTCAGGGGCTGATCAAGACCGTCGCCTACGTCGTACTGCGCGATGCGAGCGCTGCCGGCACGGAGATGGAGGGCGCACTGAAGTCCTTCGTGAAATCGCGGCTGGCACCGCACAAGTACCCGCGCGACATCTGCTTTACCACCGAGCTGCCCAAGACCGCGACCGGCAAGATACAGCGCTTCCGGCTGCGCGAATCGAACGGACCGTCAGCCGCATGACCGAGATGCTGGCGCTGGACTGGGCCGGCTGCGAGGTTGCCATCGAATACCGATGGACCGACAACGCTGCCAGCGATGATCCGGTGATGGTGTTCCTGCACGAGGGACTGGGCTCAGTGGCCATGTGGAAGGATTTTCCGGATCGGCTCTGCGAACGTCTTGGCCTGCGCGGCCTCGTGTACTCGCGCCCGGCTTACGGTCAATCCACGCCGCGCGCGCCGGACGAGCGCTGGCAGCCGGACTTCCTCGAGCGGCAGGCAACCGAGGTCTTGCCCGCCCTGCTGTCCGCGCTCGGCATCACGCGCCCCTGGCTGTTCGGGCACAGTGACGGCGGCTCGATCGCGCTGCTCTACGCAGCCAACCATCCGCAGGCGCTACGCGGCGCAGTCGTGATCGCGCCTCACATCTTCGTCGAGGAAATGAGTGTTCGCAGCATCGCCGCCGCGCGCCACGCCTATCTGCATGGCGAGCTGCGCGAGCGACTGGCTCGCCATCATGCGGACGTGGACTCCGCCTTCTTCGGCTGGAACGAGGTCTGGCTGTCGGACGCCTTCCGCCACTGGAATATCGAGGCGCGGCTGGAGGCGATACGCTGCCCGCTGCTCGCGGTGCAGGGCGAAGACGACGAATACGGCACGATGCGCCAGATCACCGGCATCCGTGACCGCCTGCCGTCGACCGAGCTGCTCGCCCTGCCGCACTGCAGGCATTCACCACACCGCGATCAACCCGAGGTACTAATCGATGCGGTGGCGAGTTTCGTGGGAAGCCATGAGGGCGAGCCCGGCAGACGAGAGTGAACATCTCGTACAATGTCGCGCTGTCATCATCTCTCGCATCCGTATGGACACCCCTGACCTCCAGAAGCGCCTCGCCGTCCAGCTCGGTTATGCGGGGCTGCTCCCATTTTTTCTCTTGATGCTCGGCGTCTGGTTCGCCGACGTGTCGTGGATAGACGATTTCGTCAAGGGACAGCTCGTCTATGCGATCGTCATCCTCTCCTTCCTCGGCGGGCTGCACTGGGGTGCGGCGATGCTACGCCCCGGGCTGACCGAGAAGGACATGAAGAAGGCACTGAGCTGGGGGGTAACGCCGTCGCTGATCGCATGGGGCTCCACGCTGTTTGGCGGCTTTGGCTTTGCCGTGCTGATGGCGGGCTTTGTCGCCGCATTGCAGGTCGACAAGCAGCTCTACCCGCTGTACGACATGCCGGGATGGATGCTGGCGCTGAGGAAAAAACTGACCATCGTCGTCGTGCTGACGCTGATGGCCACTGTCATAGGCGCGAACCTGCGCGGCTGATGCCGTCGCAGGCGATCGGGCGCCGCAGGTCAGATGTCGTCGTCGTCGGCTTTTCTCGGACGACCATCGGCATCGCTGATGCGCATGCGCTTGCGGCGGTCGCCCATCAGCTCGCGCAGTTCGCGAATGCTCAGGTCGGTCACCTCGTGCATGCGGATCAGCAGCGATGCGCCGACCGGCAAGGTGCGATGACGAATCTTGCTGATCACCGGCGGACGCACTTCCAGCGCCCGCGATAGCGCCGCATCGTTCTTCAGTCCCAGCTTCTGGATCAGTGCGTCCAGCAAACGATTCGGATCGTAGCCTTCTTGCGATACCAGAGGATGTTTTTCCATCACGTCTGTCTCCCTCGAGATAGTTGAGCAAGCGCCCGAGCTGCCGCCGATCGAACCGTCGGCTATGGCATTTTCCCATGTGCAATTACTCGAATGCTAAGTTATATGTCATCGCAGCAACATTTTCAAGTGCCTGAGCAATTTTTCTCAAAGGTAATCATGATTTTTTCAAAAACCGTTTCATTTATAAAAACAAAAATGGCCGACTTGGACTGAAATACTTGTGAAATCAGGGGCTTGCAATGTGCCCGACACGCGCCGGCTGGAGCCGGGCCGGCCACCGAACGCCCTGTAGGCGATTCCGGTAAGATCAACCGAAAAAGAGAACCCGGAGGCATGATGAAATACGCACTCGCCGTCATTTCTGCCGCGCTGTTGTCCCTGCCGGCGGCGGCCGATACGCCCGAATGGAAGCTGATCTCGGAAACCGAGGACACGGAAAAAGTGATCAGCTGGTATGTCGACATGAAGAGCATCGTGCGCGAGGATGATTACCTGCGCGCCTTTCTGCGCACCTCGTGGTCAATGCCGCAATATGCAGGCGACAAAACGGCCTACCAGTCATCGACCTACCTGAACTATTTCGACTGCGATGCGCGCAAGATCGCGTTCACCGCGAATGCCTATTTCTCGACGGTGGATCCGATCGGCACGCCTGTGCACGAGGAGCCGGAGAAACCACTCGCGAAGCTGAAGTTTCAGCCGGTGGTGCCAGGCTCCGCAGGCGACAAGCGGCTCGACTTCGTCTGCCAGTTCCGCTCGACGAACTTCCTCACGCAACACAGTAACAGCAGCCCGCGCGGATAAAAAAACGGCGTTGCGGGTCAACCCGCAACGCCGTCCCCACCCGCCCCTGCGCGGCGGTCAGCCTGTCGCGACCACGAACCCCTTGACGGCCGCCGTCGACATTTGCACGTCGCCCGATAGTTGCCCGCCCTCTTCGATGACCAGCTTGCCGTAGCGAACCTTGCCGGTCACGCGGCCGCTCGCGTAGACCACGAGTTTCTGACGTACGGTCAGGTCGCCATCGAACTCGCCGCGGATCTCGGCAATATCAAACTCGGCATTACCAATGAAAGCACCCTTTTCGGACACCTGGATAACGCGCGAGTCGATCGTGGCCTCGACGCGGCCTTCCACCACCAGCGTGTCGCAATCGGTGATCTCGACGCCCTTGAGCTTGATGTTCGGGCCGACAGTCAGCTTGCTGCGCATATCGACACTGCCGGCGCCAGCCGGGCTGGCAAGGTTCGGGGCATTGGTGATCGACGCCGGTATCATGCGCGCCGCTGGCGCCGATAGCGCAGGCGAGGCGACCGCGAGACCGGAGGCCGCCTGCTTGGCGGCCGGGGTGATGGCGGCAGGCAGGTGCGATGCGGTTTTTGCTGTCGTGATGCTCTCGCGTTTGCCAAAGAATTTTTCTGGATTCAGCATGGGATCTCCTGAGTGAATGTGAGCGCAGCAAGCCCGCGCTGCACACTGTCGCTTCGGCCATTGCCATGCAACAAAGTTCCCGGGAAGAAGCAGTATTTTCAGATCATGCTCGAAGGACGAAAAAAAACCGCAGCCGAGGCTGCGGTTTCTGGACAGGCGATCAACGCCCGGCGCACTCAGACGCGGCGCTTGTACTCACCAGTACGGGTATCGATTTCGATCTTGTCGCCCTGATCGACGAACAACGGCACCGGAATTTCGAAACCGGTAGCGATCTTTGCGGGCTTGAGAACCTTGCCCGAGGTATCGCCCTTGACGGCCGGCTCGGTGTAGGTGACCTCACGCACGATCGTCGTCGGCAGTTCGACCGAGATGGCTTTTCCTTCATAGAAAACCGCCTCGCAGGCCATACCATCCTCGAGATAATGGATAGCGTCGGCCATGTTCTCGGCCTCGACTTCGTACTGGTTGTATTCGGTATCCATAAATACGTAGAGCGGATCGGCGAAGTAGGAGTACGTGACTTCCTTGCGGTCGAGAACGACGATGTCGAACTTTTCGTCCGAGCGATAGACCGCTTCCTGCGCCGCCTCGGTCAGCAGGTTTTTCATCTTCATCTTCACGACGGAAGCATTGCGACCAGACTTCGAGAATTCAGCCTTGACGACGACTTGCGGCTGGCCGTTCAGCATGAACACGTTGCCGACGCGGAGTTCTTGTGCGGTTTTCATAATGTGATTGCCAAAATGGTTCGGAGGGTGGCGCGCGCCGCGCGGTGGCGGCCACGAGAGGACGGTGGCCGTCGGCCGATGTTCGGAAAACGAACTGCGGCCTTCAGGCTCAGCGCACGAAAAACAAAACCGCAGGATTCTACCTGATTTTGCTGGCGAACTCGACCAGCGATGAACCCAGATCGTCGAGCGAGAACAAGTGCCGCTGCCAGCGGCCGGCATGCGCTTCCCATGCCGGCAACATCGCAACCCATGCCGGCCAGTCGGGCGTAGCCGCAGAATCGCCATTCCATGCACGAAAAACACGCTCGACCTCGCCGGCCAGTTCCGGCGTCAGCGCGTTGGTGTAATGGCGGAGAAACGCCTGCAACTTGTCGACGTGCGCGCCCTCCTGCTGCGGATAGAACTGCCAGACGAAAGGACGGCGAGCCCATTGCGCCCGCACCGCGCTGTCCTCACCGCGTACGAAGTTCAGGTCGCAGCTCCACAGCAGCCGGTCATAGGTATCGGGCTCAAGAAACGGCAGGCCGCACAGCGTCAGCGCACCACGCGTTACCGATTGTCCCGGCGGTGGCGCCAGCGGCGTGACGCCCTCGGGCACCACGCACACCACCGGTGGGCCAGACTGCATCGCCGCAAACAGGCCCGACACTGCCGCATCCGGGTAGCAGAACAGCGAGACCAGCAACGCACCTGGTGGCACATCGATCTCCAGCTCAGCCAACAGCGCCGCACGCTCCGCGGCGGCAAATGCATCGCGCGCCGCCGCCAGCCCTGCCTCTCTGATCAGCCCGGCCGTGCGCGGCGTAAAGCCGGGAAACAGGAAATGCTGGGTCAGCGGCAAGCGCGGGTGCGGCGATGGCAGGCCGTGACGGTCCTCGACCCAATCCTCGGCGGACAGGTATTCAAGGTTGATCCATGCGGGGCGGGGCACCCGCGCAGCCATCGCAGTCAGGTAGTCGTCCGGCAGGCGGCAACCGAAAGCGCAAATCACCAGATCCGCGCCTGCGTACACCGGGTCGCGCCAGCGCCGCAGGACAAAGCCGTCCAGCGGTTGCACGCCCCGGGCCGGGTCGAGCTGCGGGCGCAGGCGACGCAGGCGCTCGATGTCGTCGATCCACAGCGTCAGCGTGGCGCCGGCCTGCGCCAGCGAACGCGCCAGCCGCCAGCAGACGCCAGCGTCACCGTAGTTGTCGATGACCTCGCAAAAGAGATCGATGGAAGGCATGGCGCGCATGGAACCACAGCAGGGAGTTGAGCGAAGCGGAGGCGCAAGCCTACGCAGGATGACGGACAAAGGCAATCGCACCGGCGCCCTCGCCGCCCGGATCGCCCCACCCCAAAAAATTCCAATTGGAAATTGACTTATGACAACAAAGTGCGATGATTTGTTGGTTCATAACGATTTTCCAAAAAGACACTTCCATGTTCGCGCTCAAAGAGCGGCCGGAAGACCACCCGCCGCAGGCACCCGGCTCCGTCATCGCGCTGCAGACAAGGCAGACAGATCGCTACCGGCGGCACAAGCGCTGGTATGTGCCGATCAGGGTCAAGTTCGCACTGGCGATCGGCTTTTCCACGCTGTGGATGGTGCTCTCGATCGTTCTGGCCCGGCCGTGGGCCGAGGCCTTGGCGGAGCACATCACGGCACCGGTGGCCTGGATCATCATCGCCGGCGTGGCGCTGATTCCGGGGTTCATGAATGCCTTCCTGATGATCAGCCTGGCACTCGACAAGCGGCCGGCGCACACGCCGTTGGCGCAGTATCCCGGCCTGACGATCCTGGTAGCCGCCTACAACGAACAGGACACCATCGTCGGCACGCTCGAGAGCATCGCGCTTCAGGAGTATCCGGGCCCGCTGGAAGTGATCGTTGTCAACGATGGTTCGAAGGATCGGACAGCCGAGCTGGTGCGCGAACGGCTTCCCCAGTACCCGTGGCTGCGCCTGCTCGACCTGAAGCACAATGTCGGCAAGGCTAATGCGCTCAATGAGGCACTCAAGGAAGTGTCGTACACGCTGACGGCCACCGTCGATGCCGATTCGTGGCTGTTCCGCGATGCGTTGACGAGCATCGTCGAGCGCTACTTCCAGGATCCGAAGAATACGCGCGCCGTTGCCGGCGCAGTCTTGGTGCGCAACTCGCGCGCGAGCTGGATGACACGCGCACAGGAGTGGGATTACTTCCAGGGCATCGCCGCGATCAAGCGTGTGCAATCGCTGTACCAGGGGACCATGGTCGCACAAGGCGCATTCTCGCTCTACGACACCGCCTTGCTGAAAAAAATCGGCGGCTGGCCCGACTGCGTCGGCGAAGACATCGTGCTGTCCTGGAGCATATTGAAGGAAGGCCATCGCATCGGGCACTGCGAGGATGCCATGCTCTTCACCAACGCGCCCACCACGCTGAAACAGTTCGCGCGGCAACGGCAGCGCTGGTCGCGCGGCATGATCGAGGCCTTCAAGCAGCATCCGGATATCCTGCTCAAGCCGATGCTGCCGACCACCTTCGTCTACTGGAACCTGCTGTTCCCCTTCCTCGATTTGATCTTCACCGTGGTATTCATCCCGGGCATCGTACTCGGGCTACTGGGCTACTACTGGATCGTCGGCCCGATCACGCTCGCGCTGATACCGATGGCCATGGGCATGAATTACTTCATGTACCGGATCGGAAAAAAGCTGTTCCGGGAGCGCGGGCTAAAGGTGCGCTTCAACCCGTCCGGCTTCTTCATCTACACGCTGTTCTACAGCCTGATCATGCAGCCGGTCTGCCTGGCCGGCTATGCGTCCGAAATGCTCAACCTGCGAAAAACATGGGGGACAAAATGAAGCGCTTGCATCTGCTTTGCACGGCAGCAGCCGCGCTTGTCCTGAGCGCGCCGGCAGCCACTGCTGCAGGCATGGCCGTCGGCGGCAGCCTGCTCTTCTCGAAGGACAGTGAGGGTTTCAGCAGCCGCCGCCTCAGCGCCGAGGCGGTCACCGGTTTCCGGCATCTCGATGCCAAGACAGGCCTGCGCTACACCGACTACCAGTTCTCACGCGATGGCTGGCAACGCAGCGGCGAGCAGCTGCGGTTTGTCACCCACCAGATCGATCGCAAGACAGCCGACGGCTGGTTAGTCGAAACCGGCGTCTTCCGGCAGTCCGTGCACGAGCTGGTTACGCTCGATGCCAGCTACCGCAAGACGATCCGCCCCGGCACGGCTGTCGAGGGCTTCGCCAATCGCGATTTCGTCGAAACGCGCAACGCGCTCGAGCTGGGCACGCATTTTCAGTTCGCCGGCATCGCCGTGGATCACCAGCTGACGCCGCAGCTGACGCTGGTCGGCCTGCTCGGGCACCAAGGATTTTCAGATAACAACCAACGTCGCCATGCACGCGGACGGATCATTTACCAGCCCTGGCACGAGCTGGGACTGACGTTGCAGCTGCGCTACCGCTATTTCGACAGCAGCAAGGACGATGTGTCGCGCGCCTACTTCAATCCACAGCGCTACGACGAGACCATGGCCGCAGTCAGCTGGCGACATCGCACCGGCGACTGGCGGACGGCACTCACGGGAGGCGTGGGTGTGCAGCGTGTGAATCAGGATCCGGCATCGGGCACGCGACTGCTCGAAGCCCTGGCAGAGAAGCAGGTGGATGGCTACGCCCTGCGCCTGCGCGCTGGCTATTCCCGCGCCGCGGCGGCCGCCGCCACCGACCCGGCGTACTGGTACAGCTACGGCATTGGCGAGCTACTGATTCCTTTCTGAGCGCCGGCCACATCGCTGCACAAGCGCGAAGGCATCGGCTACTCCCACTCGAGCAGCGGATACAGCAGCTCGGCGTTGCGCAGGTTCACGCTGTCGAACAGCTGCCAGCGCCCTCGCTCCGACTGCGCGGCCGTGCCGATTACCTCCGCCATCGGCCGGCCGGCGGCAATGCCCTGTTTCAGGTCATCGATGAGTGTTTGCAGATAGCGGCGCTGACGTTCCAGTGCAGCCACCTTGTCAGTCACCAGCGGGCCGTGGCCGGGAATGCTGAGCCGTACCGGCATCGCCGCCAGTTCGGTCATGATGGCCAGCCAGCCGCGCGCATCGCCCTCGATCGACGGCGTGCGCTCGACAAACAGCAGGTCGCCCATCCACAGCGTGCCGGTATTTTCGTCCAGTACTGTCAGATCATGGTCGGTATGCGCCGGTGCCCAGGCGCGCAACCGCAGGATGCGCCGGCCGAGATCAAGCACCCGCGTGTGCCCGGCGGTCACCGTCTGCGTCGGCAGCACGATACGACTGCCGGCAGCCTGTTCGCCCAGCATCTTCCCGAGGTTGCTCTCATAGGCCTCGGCCCGCGCGCGCATCGCTCCGGGCAGCCGTTCATGCCCAATGAATTGCGGCCGGTCCTGCGCGAAGGCTGCATTCCCGAACACATGGTCGGAATGCACATGGGTATTGATCACGTAGCGGATCGGCAGCGCCGAGCGCGCGCGAATGGCCTCGCGTAACGCCTGACCGACCCGGAAGCTGCCGCCGGTATCAATCACCGCAATGGCCTGCTCGCCGATCACGAACCCAATATTCGCGATGTCGCCGCGATAGCCTTCGCCGAACTCTTCATGCACGCCCTCGTGGAGGTAGACACCCGGCGCGACTTCGGTCACAGGCAAGGGCCGGGCCAGCACAGGCCATGCGGCCACCGCCAGCAGCCAGGGCCACAGCAGACGGGCGATGGCACCCGCGGGCATCAGGGTTTTTCTTGGAATGGAGGGCATGCGCCGATCCTAGCATGCAGGACTTTCGGCAACGTCCTTCACCCCGGCACAGTTGCATTGCATTAATTGCGCTGATAGGCTGCTAGGTCGTCAAGAATATTTTCCATAAATGAAACACAGTTCGCATCGCAAGGCTCTGCAAAACATCGGCTCCGTGCTGGGTACGGCTACGCGCATCGAGGGCACGCTCTGGCTCGAGGAGAGCGTGCTGATCGATGGCCGGGTCGAGGGCAATCTTGCGCAGGCAGACGGCAAGGACCGCTGGATCCTGATCGGCCCCCGCGCCGAGGTGCATGGTGATATTCGCGCTCAAAATGTCAGCGTGGCCGGCAAGGTCATCGGCAATATTGTTGCCAGCGAAAGCATCGAACTGCTGGACGGCTGTGAAGTGCGCGGCAACATCACGCACAAGTCGATCAACGTGGAACCCGGGGCCTCGCTCCACGGGCAGCTGATCGCCAACGATCCCGCCAGCGAGGCTGCCACGGCGCAAGCGATTGCGAATGCCAAGTCGGGCCCTTGAGGCCATCTGCGCAGGGCACGTAGTTTATAATTGGCAACATGGAATTCGATAACCGAACTGCCCCGTTCTGATGCTGTCCTTCCCGTTGACAGGTTTCCGTTCGCTGGCCTGCTTCGTGCTCGCCGGAACGCTAGCCCTGCCCGCGCAGGCCGCTACCTGGCTGTGCGTGACAACAGCCATGCGCGGCAACAAGTGGATTTGCACGGAAGAGCCGGGCGTCTGCAGCTTCGTGTTCACGGTCGACGAAAACAAGCAGACGATGACTCGCCGCGCCGACGAGCGCAACAAGGCCATCCCGGTCGTGGTCGACAAGTGGACAGACACGGTCGTGATCGCACACGAAGACCTGCCTCGTATCGATAGCCGCTTCATCGAACAATACTTTTACAAGATCGAACGCGACACCGGCAACTTCCTGATGGCCAACGAGTACCGCACCAACCGCGGCCGCTACCTGACACAGGAAGAGCTCAACATGTCGGACAAGAAGCGCTTTTCCTACTACCGGCCGCTGCTGTTCTCCGAAAAGGGCCGCTGCCGTTTCAAACGCGGTAAATGACCAATCTGCCCGCACGCCGGTATCGCTACTACGATCTGCTGCTGGTCGCCTTCGTTGTCGCGTTGCTGTGCTCGAACCTGATCGGCGCCGGCAAGGCGGCTGTCGTCACACTGCCGGTGGTGGGCGAGATCAGTTACGGTGCGGGCATTCTGTTTTTCCCGATCTCCTACCTGTTCGGCGACATCCTGACGGAAGTCTACGGCTACGCGCACGACCGGCGCGCGGTGTGGGCTGGCTTCGGCGCATTGCTCTTTGCCGCGCTGATGTCGCTGGTGGTCATCGGGCTCACGCCGGCACCCGGCCCGTACATGGAGAGCTACCAGCAAGGTCTGGAAACCGTGTTCGGCAACACCTGGCGTATCGTGCTGGCCTCGATCCTTGCCTTCTGGGCCGGCAGCATGGTCAATGCCTATGTGATGGCCAAGCTGAAGGTGGCGACGCAGGGCCGGCATCTCTGGATGCGCATGATAGGCTCAACTGCCGCCGGCGAGCTGATCGATTCATCGATCTTCTACATGACCGCCTTTTACGGCGTATGGCCGACCGAACAAGTGATCGCCGTCGCCATTGCGCAGTATTTTCTGAAGACCGGCTGGGAAGTCCTGATGACACCAGTCACCTACCGCGTCATCGCCTGGCTCAAGCGCAAGGAAAACGAGGACTACTACGATGTCGGCACGAATTTCTCGCCCTTCCGGGTCGGTGTCTGAGTGACCACACACCAGCCCTGCGTAATCAGCCGGCGATGCTCATCGCTAGTGCGACATCGTGCAGGCCAGCTGCCCGCTGGTGTCGATCATGGTGCCAGTAGCGGGATCGAAGCGCCGGCCAGCCAGGCTCATGCGACCCGTGCTGCGCTCGATGCTGAAATCCATCCCCACTTCCTCTCCCTGCGGCGTGATACCAAGGCTGCGGCAGCGGATTGCGTCCTTGCCGAGATCGCAGCCACAGATCTCGACCTTGCGCTCTAGACAGCCCGGGGCGAGTTCGGGATCGCGCTTCACATAACCAGCCTCATCATTGGCGACGATACGCCAGTGTCGTTCGCGCTCAGTCGCCGGGCTGCCGTCAAAGACATTCTCAGTCTTCACCGGACCGCGGCAGTCGAACACCCGGATCTGCGCTGCCAGCGGCGCTGATGCTGCGGCCAGTGCGGCGGTCAGCAGGAAAGCCAGCCGCAGCACCGGCAGTCGCCTCATCCGGTGACGACAGCGTCGTCGGTGCGCGTATCGCCGAGGTTGTCGACCCAGGTGACGCTGATCAGGTCGCCTTTTTCCGCACCACCAAAATGAAACGCGATGTAGGGGTTCTCGGACACCGCCATGCCCAGATGGGCGTCGAGCACGACACGATCCTTGCACTTGACGACCAGCGTCTCGATGTAATGCGCGGGAATTCGCTCGCCCTGTTCATCCTTGCGCAAGCCTGACTCCATTGGATGCTTCACCATCAGCTTCAGCGCGACCTTGTCGTTGACCAGTGAGGCGCGGATTTTCATCGGTTCGCTCATCTCATGCTCCTTCTCGGATGGTTCGGACCGGTCAGCCGCAGCCGCCGCCGCCGACCCGGACCTTGATCATCGTGCTGCCAACGTAGTATTTCCCCTCGGCGCGCGCGATACCGTAGATGGTCGATGTCTCACCCATCTTGATGCGGGTGTTGATGGCGGCGTCGGTACCGGCCGGTATGCGGAAAGCAGCAGTGACGGGGATGGGGTTTTTCTCGACGACGATCAGCATGAAGTCCGTGTTGGGTATCTTGCTCTCCATCGATACCGGGACGACAAAACCACTGCCGACAAGTTCCGGGCCGGCGAGCGTGACGCGGTCGCTGCGAACGGCGGTGTCGCCGCCCATGACTTGAACGGCCGCCGCGACGGTCTTGGCATCGAATACCCGGGCATCCCACCCCTTCGCATTGGCGAAGACGTCGGAAGGTTTCAGGACGCCGGCGGCGAAGGCCAGCGAGAGTGCAGTACCGACCTGCAGGAAGTCTCTGCGTGAGTGCTCCATCCCGTGTCTCCTCAGGATCGTTGCGCGGGTTGCCGGTCATGGCCGGCCCTGCAGCCGAGTGTAACGGAAAAGTTCGGCCAACAACCCACCTGAGCCGTCGGGTAAGCATCGCCCACACAAAAACGACAAGGCCGGCAATGCCGGCCTTGTGCTTCGGATCCCTGCCCCGGTGTGCAGGGCCATCATGCTTACTGCAGCTTGTCCAGCGCGGCCGCCAGGTGACCGACTGTGCGCTCGATATGCGTGAGCTTTTCGAGACCGAACAGGCCAATACGGAAGGTACGGAAGTCCTCGCGCTCGCCGACCTGCAGCGGCACACCGGCAGCGGTCTGCATGCCCAGCGCCATGAATTTCTTGCCGTTTTGGATATCGGGGTCAGTGGTGTAGCTGACGACCACGCACGCGGCCTGATAGCCGGGCGCGGCCACGCTCTTGAAACCCCTGGCTTCCAGCATCCGGCGCACTTGAGCACCGAGCTCGATCTGATTCTGCCGCATGGTGGCAAAACCGGCCGCGCGGGTTTCCATCATCGTGTCACGCAACATGCGCAAGCCATCGGTCGGCATCGTGGTGTGGTAGATGTGTGCGCCCTTCTCGTAGGTCTCGACGACCTGGAGCCACTTTTTCAGATCGCACGAGTAGCTGGTGCTGGTGGTCGCATCGATCTTCTGGCGGGCGCGCTCGCTCATCGCGATCAGTGCGCAGCACGGCGAGCTGCTCCAGCCTTTCTGCGGAGCGCTGACGATCACATCCACTTTCGAGGCAGCCATGTCGACCCACATCGCGCCGGAGGCGATGCAGTCGAGCACGAACAGGCCATCGACCGATTCGACTGCTTCACCAACAGCACGCAGGTACTCAGGCGGCAGAATCAGGCCAGCCGAGGTTTCCACGTGCGGCGCGAAGACGACCGCCGGCTTGTGCTCGCGGATCCATGCCACGACCTCCTCGACCGGCGGCGGTGCGTACTGCTGCTCGAAGCCTTCAACCAACGGCTTGCCGGTGATCACATGCAGCTGGTCAGAGATGCGGCCCATGTCGAAGATCTGCGTCCAGCGGTAACTGAACCAGCCATTGCGGATGACGAGGCACTTACGATCCGTGGCGAACTGACGCGCAACGGCCTCCATGCCATAAGTGCCGCTGCCCGGGACGACGACACCGGACTTCGCGTTATAGACCTCCTTCAGGATGCTGGAGACGTCGTTGATCACCCCCATGAAGGCCTTCGACATATGGTTCAGGGAGCGGTCGGTGTAGACGACGGAAAACTCAAGCAATCCATCGGGATCGACGTGGGGAAGCAAGCCGGGCATAGGTGTCCTGTCGGGATGTATATGTTTTTGCGAGCCGATTTGAAGGGCATTCGGCCTTGGGATAAGTGCGTGAGTTTAACAGACCTGCATGGGTCGCTCTATGCACAGCGCAACCAGAGCCGCGGCGTGGCCGGATTGGCAAGTTCACGGCGCGCGGAAAGTCCCTATAAAATCCCCGAGCTTTGCACAACATAACTTTATTTCGGAGACACCATGGAAAGCGATATCGAAATTGCCCAGAAGGCCAAGATGAACAAAGTCGTCGATGTCGCTGCAGGCCTCGGCATCCCGGAAGACTCGATCGAACCCTACGGACACTACAAGGGCAAGATATCGCTCGATTACCTCGACACCCTCAAAGGCAAGCCAGACGGCAAGCTGGTGCTGGTAACGGCCATCAGCCCGACGCCGGCTGGCGAGGGCAAGACCACCACTACCGTCGGCCTGGGTGATGCGCTCAACCGCATCGGCAAAAAGACCGTGATCTGCCTGCGCGAGCCCTCGCTGGGCCCGGTCTTCGGCGTGAAAGGCGGCGCGGCCGGCGGCGGTCACGCGCAGATCGTGCCGATGGAGGACATCAATCTGCATTTCACCGGTGACTTCTCCGCGATCGCGCTGGCCAACAATCTGCTGGCCGCGATGATCGACAACCACATCAACCACGGCAACACGCTCGATATCGACCCGCGCCGCATCACCTGGAAGCGCGTGGTCGACATGAATGACCGCGCGCTGCGCGACATCGTGATCGGCACCGGCGGTACGGCCAACGGCTTCGTGCGCCAGGATGGCTTCGACATCGTGGTCGCTTCGGAGGTGATGGCGATCTTCTGTCTCGCGACCTCGGTGCAGGACCTGAAAAAACGCCTCGGCGACATCGTGATCGGCTACACCCGCGACCTCAAGGCGGTCCACGCACGCGACCTGAACGCGCATGGTGCGATGACGGTACTGCTCAAGGATGCACTCAAGCCCAACCTGGTCCAGACGCTGGAGAACAACCCGGCCTTCGTGCACGGCGGCCCGTTCGCCAACATTGCGCATGGCTGCAACTCCGTGATCGCGACACAGAGCGCGCTCAAGCTCGGCGAGTACGTTGTCACCGAAGCCGGCTTCGGCGCTGATCTGGGCGCGGAAAAGTTCATCGATATCAAGTGCCGCAAAACCGGCATGAAGCCTTCGGCCTGCGTGCTGGTGGCCACCATCCGCGCGCTGAAATACCACGGCGGCAAGGACGTGAAGGAGCTCAACTCCGAAGATCTCGATGCGCTGCAGAAGGGCCTGGTGAACCTCGAGCGCCATGTCGCCAACGTGACGAAAAACTACGGCCTGCCGTGCGTGGTCTCGATCAACCGCTTCACGCATGACACCGAGGCCGAGATCAAGCTGGTCACCGACCGCATGAAAGCGCTGGATGTGAACGTGGTGCTGGCCGAGCACTGGGCCAAGGGCAGCGCGGGCGCCGAGGCGCTGGCGCACGAAGTGGTGCGCCTGTCCGAACGCGGCGCGCAGGGCAAGTTCATCTACGAAGACAGCGACAGCCTGTGGGACAAGATGAAGAAGGTCGCGACCACGATCTATGGCGCAGCTGATATCAGCGCGCCGGCCAAGGTCAAGCAGCAGCTGCAGGGCTGGCAGGATGCCGGCTATGGCCACTACCCGATCTGCGTGGCCAAGACCCAGTCGTCGTTCAGCACCGATGCCACGCTGCGCGGCGCACCGAGCGGCCACGTAGTCAACGTGCGCGAGGTGCGGCTGGCCGCCGGTGCGCAGTTCATCGTCATGATCTGCGGTGATGTCATGACCATGCCTGGTCTGCCGAAGGTACCGAGCGCGGTCAAGATCGACATCGACGAGAGCGGTCGCGTCGTCGGTCTGTTCTGACGGAGCCGCCCGCATGCGTGCCGCCGTCTATACCCGCAAGGGCCCTGCCGCCGAGGTGCTGCAGGTCGTCGAGAAGCCTGTGCCGCAACCCGGCGCAGGCGAAGTCCGGGTCAAGCTTGCCTTCAGCGGGGTGAATCCGTCGGATGTGAAATCGCGCTCCGGCGTGGCCGCCCGTGCCGGCGGCTTCCCGGAGGTGACGCCGCATTCGGACGGCGCCGGCTCGGTCGACCTGCTTGGGCCCGGCGCGCCATCGGCGCTGCTGGGCAAGCGGGTCTGGGTATTCAACGGGCAGTGGGAGCGACCCTACGGCACAGCAGCCGAGTACATTGCTTTGCCGGCCGCGCAGGTCGTGCCGCTGCCAGACGGCGTGTCCTTCGAGACAGGCGCGTCGATCGGCATACCGTTGATGACGGCAATGCATGCGGTGCAGTCCTGCGGTTCGCTGCTGGGCAAGACGGTGCTGGTGCCGGGGGCGGCCGGCAGCGTGGGCTTTTACATCACGCAACTGGCGGCCATGGCCGGTGCGCGTGTGATCGCCATTGTCAGCAATGACGACAAGGCACGCATCGCGCGCGAACTCGGCGCCGCCGAAGTCATCAATTACAAAACCGAGGCGCTGGTCGAACGTGTGCAGGCGCTGACTGCGAGCAATGGTGCCGACTGCATCATTGATCTGGATGCCGCCGCGCACGCGCCGCATTACGGCAGCCTGCTGCGCTTTGGCGGCAAGGCCGTCATCTACGGCACCAACCAGCCGCTGGTGACCATGCCCTTTGGCCCGATGATCCTCGGCTTCGTGAATCTCTACTACTTCATTGTCTACAAACTGCCGCAGCCACTGCTGCGCGAGACGCTGGCGGGCGTCGATGCCGCACTCGCCCGTCCGGGCTTGCGTCATCCGCCCGTCGCCATCCATGCGCTCGACGCCATCGCCGCCGCGCATGAACAGGTGGAGCGCGGCGCCAATGCCAAGGTCCTGATCCGTCTCTGACCATGGCCGCGTTCAGCAATCACTTCGGTAAAGTCGCCGGCCAGTATGCCGACTTCAGACCACGCTATCCTGAGGCCCTGTACGCGTGGCTGGCCGACCAGTGTCAGGCACACGCGCTGGCCTGGGACTGCGGCTGCGGCAACGGCCAGGCCTCGGTGGCGCTGGCCGAGTATGTGGATCGTGTGCATGCGACCGATGCGAGCACTGAGCAGATCGCCCATGCCAGACCGCACCCCCGTGTCGACTACGCAGTGGCGCCGGCGCAGCAGAGCGGGCTCTCTCCGGCCAGCGTCGACCTGATCACGGTCGCGCAGGCACTGCACTGGTTCGACCGGCCCGCCTTTTACGCCGAAGTGCGGCGCGTGGCCCGGCCCGGCGCGGTCATCGCGGCCTGGACTTATGGCGTGCACCACATTGAGGGCAGCCAGATCAACGCGACTGTGCGTCACTTCTATGAGCAGGTGGTCGGCCCGTTCTGGCCGCAGGAGCGTCGACTGGTCGAGACCGCTTACCGGCAGCTGGATTTCCCCTTCGCCCGCCTCGAGACACCGGAGTTCGACATGCAGGTCGAATGGACACTCGCGCAGCTGCTCGGCTACCTGCGCTCGTGGTCGGCCACGGCGCGCTTCATTGCGGCCCATGGCGAAGATCCGGTGGATGCGCTGACGCAGCAACTTGCGCCGATGTGGGGCGACCCGGAACGCAGGCGCCAAATCAGCTGGCCGCTCGGGATACTGGCGGGTCGGGTAAACTAAGCCCGCTTCCCCGTTGATGATCCGGGGCATACAACAAGAATGACCCTCGAACCCGAAGCCCTGCAGGCCATCTGGCTGACCGTCAAACTGTCGGCCGTCGTCACCGCCATCCTGCTCCTGATCGGCACACCGATTGCCTGGTGGCTCTCTCGCACCCGCTCGCCGCTCAAGGCGCCGGTCGGCGCCGTGGTGGCGCTGCCGCTGGTGCTGCCACCGACCGTGCTCGGCTTCTACCTGCTGCTGGCGATGGGCCCGAACGGCTTTGCCGGCAAGATGACCGCCGCGCTTGGCCTCGGCCAGCTGCCCTTCACGTTCTGGGGGCTGGTCATCGCCTCGGTCTTTTACTCACTGCCGTTCATGGTGCAGCCGCTGCAAACCGCCTTCGAAGGCATTGGCCGCCGCCCGCTCGAGGTGGCTGCCACACTGCGCGCATCGCCGGTGGATGCCTTCTTCACCGTCGCCGTCCCGATGGCGCTGCCCGGTTTCATGACGGCCTCGGTGATGACCTTTGCACATACCGTTGGCGAATTTGGCGTCGTGCTGATGATCGGCGGGAATATCGCCGGCCAGACGCGCGTGGCCTCGGTGCAGATCTACGATTACGTGGAGGCGATGCAGTACGAGCAGGCCCACCTGCTGGCAGCGATCATGGTCGTGTTCTCCTTCGTCGTGCTGCTGGCCCTGCACCTGTGGCGGCCCCGCGATCGCAGCGGAAACTGAGATGACCGGCATACGCGCACGCTTTCGTCTGGACTGGCCCGGCTTCACGCTGGATGTCGACCTGCAATTGCCGGGACAGGGCGTGACGGCGCTGTTCGGCCCTTCCGGCTGCGGCAAGACCACGGTCCTGCGCAGCCTGGCCGGACTGGAGCGACCGACCGCGGGCACGCTGATCGTCAATGGCGATACCTGGCAAGACGAGACCACCTGGGTACCAACGCACCGGCGCTCGATTGGCTATGTCTTCCAGGAAGCGAGTCTGTTTCCGCACCTGACGGTGCGCGGCAACCTGCAGTACGGAATGAAGCGCAGCGCACAGGCGAGCGCCGACATCGATCACGCCATCGACCTGCTCGGCATCCGCGCGCTGCTCGACCGCAGGCCAGACCGGCTGTCCGGCGGCGAGCGGCAGCGTGTCGGCATTGCACGTGCGCTCGCGGTCAACCCGCAACTATTGCTGATGGACGAGCCGCTGGCCGCGCTCGACCTCGCACGCAAGCAGGAGATCCTGCCCTATCTTGACCGCCTGCAGCACGA
>CAZESK010000015.1:0-1694 GCA_964515155.1 uncultured Bifidobacterium sp. | reverse complement strand
TCGACCTCGCACGCAAGCAGGAGATCCTGCCCTATCTTGACCGCCTGCAGCACGAACTGCGCATGCCGGTCATCTACGTCACCCATTCGCCTGACGAAGTGGCACGTCTGGCGCATCACCTCGTGGTGCTGGAGCGCGGCCGTGCAATCGCCAGCGGGCCGCTGGCCGAGACGCTGTCGCGCGTAGACCTGCCAGTGCGGCTGGGCGAAGACACCGGCGTGGTGGTCGAGGCCACGGTCGGCGCGATCGACACGCAATGGCATCTTGCGCGCATGGACTTCGGCGACGAGGCGCTCTGGACCCGCGACCCGGGCCTGCCCGAGGGCACGCCGGCGCGGGTCCGGATCCTGGCGCGCGATGTCAGCCTCGCGCGGGAGAAACCGGGACGCAGCAGTATCCAGAATCTGTTACGGGGGCGCATCGAGCAAATCGCCGACGACGAATCGCCGGGACTGGCGCTGGTGCGGGTACGGGTCGGCGAGAGCGCGCTACTGGCGCGGGTGACGTACCGCGCACTGGCCGAACTCACACTGCGCGATGGCGACGAGGCGTGGGTGCAAGTGAAATCCGTCGCGCTGGCGCGCTGATGAACAACGACAGGCTTCCGATGCAAGCGATCCGCTATCTCCGACGGCTGCTGCCTGCCCTGCTGCTCGCCTGCGCATGCGTCCCCGCGCAGGCCGATACGCTGCGCTACCAGTGCCGTGGCTGGGCACCGATCTATCTCGGTAGCTGGGCGCCGATCAATCCGGATACGACCGATTTCGATACGCTCGCCATCGAGGTCAATCAGGCCACCCGCATGACCAGCTTCGTGCTGACCATGATCGGCCGCGCCAACTTCGCCACCAAGATCAGCGAGTCGCATGTGAAGGGAGCGATTGCCTATAAACAGCTGATGGTCGATAACATGATCGAGTTCATCGACTTCGCACTGAACCGGGGCACCGGTGAGGTGATCATCACGGCGCTGGAGAAATCACGCCGTGCCCACCTGCTCTACAAAGGGCGGTGCCAGCTCGTCAAACCGGCGTTCTGAGGCCGCGCTCCAGCTCAGCGGCCCACACCTGCATCTCGGCGGGTCCCAGCAGCGCTACCGGCTCATCATCACAGCTGGCCAGTATGGCCTCTGCCTCCACCCGGCTGCCCAGCTCCTCCAGCAGGTAGAGCTTGCCATCCCACTCGAAATGCGTGAACCAGGCCAGCCCCGGCAGCGGCTCGAGCCCGCCAAATAAATGCAGGCGGCGCAAAAGCAGCACGGCGGCCGACTGGGAGAGGAGGAAACGCAGTTCGAGGCCGAGCCTCTCGGCAGCGGACTCGGCCTGTACCTCGTCGGCCTGCTCACCAAGACAGGCGAGCTGTTCGTGCTCCGTCACGCAAAAGAAGATGGGCATCTTGACTCCGTCGGGTTAGCGGCGGTCGATTGTAACCAAGATGGTCGGGGCGCCTGCTTTCGGCGATACCACAGCGGCGCTCACGTTGCGCTCATTACGTATGCGTCCGACAGAGGTGCGCCGTGGTACCACGCATACCTCATCTGCAGGATCTGTCGACAGGCCGAACTCGCGCGCTATGATGACGACCATGACGAAACACGTATCCGAAACGCCGGCTACTCAGTTCCTGACCGAGAGGCATATCACTTTCGGTCGCCATCCGTATGACTATGTCGAGCACGGCGGTACCGGTGAATC
>CAZESK010000014.1:6537-40246 GCA_964515155.1 uncultured Bifidobacterium sp. | reverse complement strand
TGGACCTGTTGCGCAAGGAACTGCTGCGCATCGCCGGCTGGCAGCAGACGGGCGAGTCGATCTACCTGGCGCGCGAGCGCCACCTGCAGGCGCTGCAGGCCGCCCGCGATCATCTTGCGGTCGCCGCGCAACTGGCCGGACAACGCGACAGCGCGCTCGACCTGTTCGCCGAAGAGCTGCGCCTCGCGCAGGAGCAACTCAACAGCATCACCGGAGCATTCACGTCCGACGATCTGCTGGGGGTGATTTTCAGTCGGTTCTGTATTGGGAAGTGAGCCCGACGATCTAGAACGCCCCGAACAGCGTACCCAGCGTCACCACCACAGCCAGCGCCACCAGCGGCGCCAGCACTGCGACAACAAAGATATCGAAGTAGGACTGCCGGTGGGTGAGCTTGCAAATCGCCAGCAGCGTAATGACCGCGCCATTGTGCGGCAGGGCATCGAGCCCGCCGGTGGCGATCGCCGTCACTCGATGCAGTAGCTCTGGCGAGATATCGACTGCGCGCGCCATCTCGACATAATGGCTGCCGAGGGTCTGCAGCGCGATGCTCATGCCGCCGGAGGCCGAGCCGGTAATACCAGCGAGGATGTTGACCGCCACCGACAGCGAGATCAGCGGGTTGTGCGGCGCGATGCCGAGCACGGCATCGCGGATCACGATAAAGCCGGCCAGCGAGGCAATCACTGCACCATAGCCGACTTGCGAGGCCGTATTGAAGATGGGCAGCACGGCGGCAGTGGCACCAGCGTCGATAGTCTCCTTCAACTTGGGCAGGCTGCGCCGCATCAGGACAACCATCAACAGATTCGATAGGGCCAGCGCCGCAATGATGGCCCAGGTGCCACGCACCGCATCGAGCCGGGTCTCGCCGTACAGCGGGCTGGCGAGATAACTACTATCGAGGCGAGGCAGTAGTTGCGCGCTGAACAACCAGTTCAGCAGTACGACCGCGATGATCGGCGCGATCGCCAGGAGAAAGCCTGGCGCGGCTGCTTGCAAAGCAACCGCGTCTGCATCTGCATGCTCCGCGGAAGATTCCGTGGAGAGAGTGTCGTCCTTCTCCCCATAGCCCTCGCCGGTGACCGCTGCCAGACGAGCACGACGCAATAACCAGCCAGTACCAAGCACCAGCATGACGGCGCCGCCAATCATACCGAGCACCGGCGCGGCAAACGGCGTTGTGCCAAAGTAAGGCATCGGGATAGCGTTCTGTATGGCAGGCGTTCCCGGCAGCGCCGTCATCGTGAAGGTGAATGCGCCCAGCGCGATGGTGGCAGGTACGAGGCGCTTCGGCAGGTTTACGGCCCGGAACAGTTCGGCTGCGATCGGGTAAACAGCGAAGGCGACGACGAACAGCGAGACGCCGCCGTAGGTCAGCACCGCGCAGGCCAGCACGATCGCGAGGATCGCACGGCGCTCGCCGAGCGAGGCAATGATGCGCACCGCGATCACTTTTGCGGCGCCGCTATCCTCCATCAGCTTGCCGAACAGTGCCCCGAGCAGGAACAGCGGAAAGAACAGCGCGATGAAGCCGCCCACCGCCCTCATGAAGACTTGGGTGTAGCTGGCCAGCAGCGGCACATCCGGGCTCGCCACCACGGCTAGCAGCGCCATTACCGGCGCGAGAACAAGCACACTCGCACCCCGATAAGCGAACCACATTAGCAATCCGAGGGAGATCAGGATAGGAAAGATGCTTTGCATGGCCGGGAACCATTGGAGTCGGGGACCCTGATGCTACCGAGTTCGAGCGCGTATGTGCAGTACGTGTGGTCTTTCGCTGAACGTCTCAGGTTACGCCGGTCAATCCCACAAAGATTTCGGCACGGCCTGCGGTGCCTTCACCCTGGCCGGCCGCATACCTGCGCTGCGTGGCGCCGGCTCGGCCACCAGCGCCCCGGCCGGATAGGGCACGAGGAAATCCCCGATGTCTCCAGTGGCCTGCAGCCACGGCCGATACTGATCTTCGCGCAATACCACCACCATCCGCTTCTCGTCCTCCGGGCGGTGGAAGCGTTGCATCAGCGGATGGCCATCGGCATTGATGGTCAACATGGTGAATGACAGCAGTGGGCTGTCGCCAGGTCCGCCGTTTGGCCGCCATTCCCACAGCCCTGCCAGTCCCATCGGCTCACTGTCGTTACGCGCAATGCGCCAGCGTACGGCAGTGCCGGATTCGTAGTTGGGCTCGAAGAGGGATTCGGCCGGCACGATGCACCATTGCCGCTTGGCCATCGCATGCCGGAACGACGGCTTACTCGCCGCCGTTTCGCTGCGGGCGTTGTAGGTGTGACGGGAAAGTTTCAGGTCAGCCCAATGGGGCACCATACCGAAACACGCGGCCACGCTCTCGGTCTGGCCACTGTTGTCATCGGCCAACCGGATGATGGGCGCGAGGTAACCGGGATAAGTTTCAGCTTTCCAGTCGTCAGCAGGTGCTTCAACACCGAAATGCCGGACGAGCGACGCGCGGGACGAGGGTGTGTAATTCGAACACATGACCTCATCTTATCAATCATCGCGAGGAGGGACGCCTCACTTTCGCGAAATCGCGCTTGCGTATCAATGCGTGGATACCCTTGGTGCGATCGACCACCTGAGAGACATTGAAATCGGTAGCGGCAGACAGGTAGGCCAGCGCCACGGCCCGATCCATGCCGAGCTTCTCGTGCAGAAAGCGTATTGCCTCACGCACCGCATCCTTCATCGCCTCGTCGAGGTCAGGGTCGAGGCCAATCGCGATCCAGTAATCTTTCGTCTCGCCGAAGGGCTTGACCAGCGAGCCAGACTCCGACGGAATGCGCGGATCGCCCTGCTTGAGCAAGGTGAGCCGGAACGTCGCGCGCATCGAATGCTCAAGCGCAGTCAGGGCAACCTCGCCATTGCCCTGTGCCATGTGCGGGTCGCCGGTGTAGAAATTCGCACCGGGTACGAATACGGGCAGATAGATGATGGTGCCGGCGCCGAGGTCCTTCACATCAATGTTCCCGCCGTGAACGCCGGGCGGCACGGAGTGCACCGGCTCATCGGTGGCGGGAGCCACGCCCATGACGCCCATGAAAGGTGTGGTCGGGAACGTGACCTCATCGCCATGGGCGTTCTTCATCACGCCGAGCCAGTGGCCATGCTTGTTTTTGCGGATGGGCGTGAACACCGACACATTGCGATATTTTTCCGGCTCGGCGGCGCTGGCATCGGGCTCAGGCTTTGGTCCCTCGGGATATTCGCCGGGCAGCGCGCCCCTGCCGTGACGGTTGCTGATAACGCCATAGGGCACCCGGGGCGTGACCGCAAGCACCTCGACTTTCAACACATCACCCGGCTGCGCGCCCGCAATGGCAACCGGGCCGGTGACAATGTGTGGGCCATCCTTCGCGAAATCGTGCGGCAACGACGAGCGCGTAATGGCAATCGCATCCTTCAGCACCATGCGTTCCGGCACGTTATGTCGGGCAAAGTATTGCCGGGCATCGCGGCCCTGATCCTCCAGCAGGCCCTCGTGCGACAGGGTGTCAAAGACGACCGTTGCGCCGGAGGGCACGGTTAGCAGCGGCCGGTCGCTCGCGTTTGGAAGGTAGCCCCACTTGATGGTCTCAACCGTCGACGGCACGTAATACACTTTGCCCGGCAAGCCCTTGATGGCCAGCTTTCCCGGCTTGTCGGCCAGGGGCTGCAAGGGCATGGCGGCTGCAGTCGCCGCTGCCATCGACAGAAGAAAGGTGAGCGCGGTAGTTTTCATCGATAGGTCCCGGATGTTGAAGATGCTTGTTGCAAACAATCTGCCAGCATTTCGGGACGACATCAATACGTCATTCGACCGCCACGCCGCTTTATTTCACCATTGGCGGCTTCTCGAGGGTATCGCAAGGTGAAGCACTGGGCGCGGTCCACTCGAGTCCTTTGGTGCCGGGGTCTGCTGACAGGCAAGCCTCAGTGGCTGATCATCCAGGGCCGCTTCGACGGAAAAGCCTTCGCGCCGTTAGGTGCGGTGACGGTGGTGGTCTTGCGGCTCGACGAGCAGCAACCGCAACCGGCCGGATGACGCTGGCTCACGTAACTCTTTGAACTCTTCGGCTCGTGCCGCGAACGCTCATTGGCGTCGATGGCCTTCACCGTCGTGCCGTCAAGATACGCGAGGCCGCAGCTGGCCACCATCACTCGAACAGACGAGCTGCCGCACTGCGGGCAGTTGGCCGGCTCGTTGCGCGCCGCTATCGGGCGGATCGCCTCGAACTCGCCGCAGCGTGCGCATGCATAATCGTAAGTCGGCATGGATGATCTCCGCTGATGACGATTACAGGTCCGGCGAAATCGGCATGTCGATCGAACCGTCGAGATGCTTGATCGGGCCGGCTGCAGTCGGGTTGATGTCGAAGTCGAAGATCTCCGTCGGCAGCCACAGCGTGGCGCAGGCGTTAGGAATATCCACCACGCCACTAATATGGCCTTGTACCGGCGCAGTACCAAGAATCGAGTACGCTTGCGCGCCCGAGTAGCCGAATTTCTTCAGGTACTCGATCGCGTTCAGGCAAGCCTGTCGATACGCGACATTGACATCAAGGTAGTGCTGCTTGCCATGTTCGTCGACCGAGATGCCCTCGAAGATCAGATAGTCCTTGTAGTTCGGCGTGATCGGGCTGGGCTTGAAGATCGGGTTCTTGATGCCGTACTTTGCCATGCCACCTTTAATCAGCTGCACTTTCATGTGGACCCAGCCGGCCATCTCGATCGCGCCGCAGAAGGTGATCTCACCATCGCCCTGAGAAAAGTGCAGGTCGCCAACCGACAGGCCCGCGCCGTCGACATATACCGGGAAGAAGATTTTCGAACCGCGTGAAAGGTCCTTGATGTCGCAGTTGCCGCCGTGTTCGCGCGGCGGCACGGTGCGTGCGCCTTCGGCGGCGACCTTCTCAGCGACTGCGCCGGTGGCCTGGCCGCAGTGCGCGGTCTTGGCAAACGGCGGATTGGCCAGCGGTGGCACGCGGTCGGGCTGGGTCGCGATAAAGTCGATCTCACGCTCATTCCACATGTCGAGCATCTTCTGGTCAGGCAGCGTGCCGATCAGGCCCGGATGAATCAGGCCCGCATACTTCACGCCAGGCACATGGCGCGACGTGGTAAACATGCCGTGGAAGTCCCAGATCGACTTCTGCGCCAAGGGGAAGTGATCGGTCAGAAAACCGCCGCCATTCTTCTTGGAGAAGAAGCCGTTGAAGCCCCACTGGCTGTCGTCCTTGGCGCCAATGTCAAGCAGGTCGACTACCAGCAGGTCGCCAGGTTGCGCGCCCTTGACACCGACTGGACCAGACAGATAGTGCACGGTCGAGAGGTCGACGTCGCGAACGTCGTCTGCGCTGTCGTTGTTCTTGATGAAGCCGCCGGTCCAGTCATAGGTCTCGAGAATGAACTCATCGCCCGGATTGACCCAGCAGGCCATCGGAATATCCGGATGCCAGCGATTGTGCACCTTGTCGTTCTCGGTGGCGGGCTTCGACAGGTCTACCTTGATCAGGGTATCAGCCATGATGTTTTCCTTTCAATGGTGTGTTGGTTGGTGCGGCGCTATTCCGCAACTAATGATTTGCCTTCTACTTACACGGAGAGGTAGCGACTGATGGTCGCCGCATCCACATTCGCGCGTGTATCCTCGTAAGCAAAGCGCCCCTTGTCGATGACAAAGAAGCGATCCGCGATCTCCAGCGTGAACGAAAGCACCTGCTCGGAGACGATGATGGTGAGGTCGCGGATCTTGCGAATCTCTTTCAGACTGCGCGCGATGTCCTTGATGATCGACGGCTGAATGCCCTCGGTCGGCTCATCAAGCAGCAGCACTTTCGGGTTGGTCGCGAGCGCACGCGCAATGGCGAGCTGCTGCTGCTGGCCACCGGAGAGGTTGCCACCGCGGCGGCCCTTCATGTCATACAGCACCGGGAACAGCGCGTAGAGTTCCTCGGGCACCCTGCCGCCGGCCGAGGCCGGCAGGCCGGTCTGTATATTCTCGAGCACGGTCATGCTCGGGAAAATCATGCGGCCCTGCGGCACGTAAGCGATACCGCTGGCGACACGCTCGTGGCTCTCCATGCCTGAGATCTCGGTGCCGTCGATGACAACGCTGCCACCACGCGTGGGCAAAATGCCCATCAGGGTCTTGAACAGCGTGGTCTTACCCATGCCGTTGCGACCCATAACGGCGACGATCTCGGCCTTGTCCACCGAGAAGTCGAGACCATGAATAACCTGGCTTTGCCCGTATCCGGATGCGAGATTGCTGACTTTGAACATGATTGCCTCCGGTGGTTAATGGCCAAGATAGACTTCGATGACCTTCGGATTACTCTGCACGGCCTCCATGCTCCCGGCGGCCAGCAGCTTGCCTTGGTGCAGCACGGTGACCGTGTGCGCGATCGACTTCACGAACTCCATGTCGTGCTCGATCACCACCACCGAGCGGCCCTGGCTGATGCGCGCCAGGAGCTCGGCGGTCTTCTCCCGCTCGGACACCGACATACCGGCAACGGGCTCATCGAGCATGAGCAGCTCCGGCTCCTGCATGAGCAACATGCCGATCTCCAGCCACTGCTTCTGGCCATGGGAAAGCAGGTCAGCGGTCATGTCGAGGAAATCGGTAAGGAAAATGTCCTTGGCCACCTGGTGCACGCGGTCGATCACGTCTTGCGTGCGCTTGAAGACCAGCGCCCCGAACACGCCGCGTCCGCGCGGAAATGACATCTCGAGGTTCTCGAATACGGTCAGTGCCTCGTAAATCGAGGGCGTCTGGAACTTGCGGCCGACGCCAGCGTGCACGATCTGATGCTCGGAGAGCTTGGTCAGCTCGATGTCCTTGAACTGAATACTCCCGGAAGTGGCGCGCGTCTTACCGCAGATGAGGTCAAGCAGCGTGGTCTTGCCGGCGCCGTTCGGACCGATGACCACGTGAACCTCATTGCGGTCTACGTAAAGATTCAGGTCATCGACGGCCTTAAAGCCGTCGAAGGAGACGGTCAGGCCTTCGATCGAAAGAACCGGTCGGTTTGTGGTGATGCCTCCGATGGCGCTCATTTGGATGCCTCCAGTCCGGTGAGATCAACAGGGGTGTCACGCGGCGACACCGGCTTGGCGGCCACTGGCAGGTGCGCCGCTTTCGGCATGCGCCACGGCGAGAGTTTCGCCAGCCACTTCTTGCCGTGCGTATCCCACAGGCCGGCCACGCCGTTGGGGAAGTACATGACGACCGCGATGAATAGGCCGCCCATCAGGAACAGCCAGAGCTCGGGCAGGGTCTCTGAAAAATAGGTCTTGCCGTAGCTAACGATCAACGTGCCGTAAACAGCGCCGAGCAGCGACATGCGGCCGCCGACGGCGGCGAAGATCACCATCTCGATAGAGGGCACGATGCCGACGAAAGACGGCGACATGAAGCCGACCTGCAACGTGAACATCGCGCCGCCGATGGCCGAGATACCGGCCGCGGCGACGAAGGTAAAGACCTTGAAGTTGGCCACGTCGTAACCCGAGAAGCGCACGCGCTCTTCCTTGTCGCGCATCGCCACCAACAGACGGCCCAGCTTCGAGGTCAGCACCCAGCGGCCGAACAGGATGGATGCCACCAGCAGCCCGCAGCAAACAAAGTAGAGGATGAGCTTGGCTTCGTCGGTACGGATGTCCCAGCCCAGCATGGTGCGCAAGTCGGTGATGCCATTGACGCCACCGGTCCAGCCCTGGCGACCGATGATCAGGATCGTCAGGATGGCGGCGATCGCCTGCGTGACGATCGAGAAGTAGACGTCGCCGACGCGCCGCTTGAACATCGCCATACCAACGATGAACGCCAGCAGCATGGGCACGGCCAGCACCAACAGCATTGTCAGCGGGAAGCTGTTGAACGGCAGCCAGATCGCCGGCAACTCGGTGAGCTGATTCCAGTCCATGAAGTCCGGAATGCCCGGCGTGGACTGGATTTTGGTGCTTTCCGGGTCAGAGGCTTCAAGCTTGAGAAAAGCGGCCATACAGTAGCCGCCAAGGCCGAAGAACACACCCTGGCCGAGCGACAGAATGCCGCCATAGCCCCAGCACAACACCAGCCCGACCGCCACGAAGGCGTACGAGAGGTATTTGCCAACCATGTTGAGACGGAAGTCGTTGAGCGCCAGCGGGAAGATCACGAACAGCAGCACGCATAGCACGAGCAGGCCGATCGTCCCCTGTTTGCCGCCGAGCAGTTTCTCGTATGCGGAGTTCATCTTGGGTCCTTTCGTTTCGGATGATCGGTTTACTTACGGACCTTGACGGCGAACAGGCCCTGCGGACGCATCAGCAGGATCAGGATCACGATCGACAGCGTCAGCACTTTGGCCAGCGAGCCCGTCATGAAAAACTCGGTGGTCGACTGCGTCTGAGCAATCGCGAATGCCGAGACGATGGTGCCGATCAAGCTCTGCGCGCCGCCGAAGACCACGGTCAGGAAGGTGTCGACGATGTAGAGCGATCCTGACGTCGGGCCGGTCGAGCCGATAGTGGTGAAGGCGGCGCCAGCCACACCGGCCACGCCGCAGCCGAGTGCGAAGGTGGTGCGGTCAACTTTGCGGGTGTTGATGCCGACAGCGCCGGACATCAGGCGGTTCTGCATCGTGGCGCGCACCTGCAGACCCCAGTGCGAGCGGTACAGCAGGATGAAGATGACGCCGGTGAGCGCGGCTGTCATCGCCATGATGAACAAGCCATTCAATGGAATGTCGACGCCCTCGAACGGCTGCACCGAGCCCATCAGCCAGTCAGGCAGGGTGGCAGATACTTCTTTCGGGCCAAAGGTGGAGCGGAAGATCTGCTGCATGATCAGCGACAGGCCCCAAGTGGCCAGCAGCGTGTCAAGCGGACGCTTGTACAGCCGGGAGATCATCAGACGCTCGACCCAGTAGCCAA
Source organism: uncultured Bifidobacterium sp. (assembly GCA_964515155.1). GTDB lineage: Bacteria > Pseudomonadota > Gammaproteobacteria > Burkholderiales > Burkholderiaceae_D > Pernthalerella. The sequence continues at coordinate 31,324 of CAZESK010000014.1, read as the reverse complement.
CAAAGTACGCGACGAGGAATGCGAGCACGATCGCGCCGAAAAAATAATAGGGTTGAAGCGCCGGCGCGTAGTCGGTCGTCAGCTTCGAGAGCAGGTAAGTGGAGTAGGCGCCGATGGTCAGGAACTCGCCATGGGCCATGTTGATCACACCCATCTGGCCGAAGATGATCGCCAGCCCGAGGGCCATCAGCAGCAGCACGCAGAACACGGACAAGCCGTTAAATCCCTGCATCATCAGGATGCCGCCAAATTCAGATAACCAGTCCATGTTCACTCCTTGATTGCAGCGCTGACAGGCAAGCCGCCTGTCCTGAAACAAAACAGGCAGCCGCAGCCGGGAGGCTGGCGGCTGCCTTCCAACCGATTACTGGTAGCCCTTCGGGAACGGATTCGGCTCGATCAGGTCTGACTCGTACACCACCTTGAACTGACCGTTCTTCTGGATCTGGCCGATGCGGGTCTTCGACCACAGGTGATGGTTCGGGTGAACCTTCACGTAGCCTTCAGGCGCCGTCTTGAGCTCGATGCCTGGTGAAGCCGCCGCGACCTTGGCGACGTCGAAAGAACCGGCCTTCTCGACGGCGGCCTTCCACAGCCACGGGCCGAGGTAAGCGGCTTGCGTCACGTCGCCGATGACCGAGTTCGGCCCGTACTTGGCCTTGAACGCCTCGACGAACTTCTTGTTGTTCGGGTTGTCGAGCGACTGGAAGTACTTCATTGATGAATAGAAGCCCTCAGCGTTCTCACCGCCGATGCCCAGCATTTCGTCTTCGGTCACGGAGAGCGTCAGCACAACCTGGGTCTTGCTGGTCACGCCGGCAGCCTTGAGCTGCTTGAAGAAAGCGACGGTCGAACCGCCGACGACATCGACGAAGACGACATCGGGCTTCTTCAGCTTGATCTTGTTGATCAGCGAGCCAAACTGCGTGTTGCCCAGCGGGTAGTACTCCTCGCCGACGACGGAGCCCTTGAGAACGTTCTCGATGTGCTTGCGCGCGATCTTGTTCGAGGTGCGCGGCCAGATGTAGTCGGAGCCGACCAGGAAGAAGCTCTTGGCCTTCTTCTCGCGCGCCACCCAGTCGAGACCGGCGAGAATCTGCTGCGTAGCTTCCTGGCCCGTGTAGATCACGTTCTTGGACTGCTCGAGGCCTTCGTAGAAGGTTGGGTAGTAGAGCAGGCCATTCTCTTTCTCGACGACCGGCAGCACCGCCTTGCGCGAGGCCGACGTCCAGCAGCCGAATATCGCGGCGACGCGGTCGTTAACGAGTAGCTTCTTCGCCTTCTCGGCAAAAGTGGGCCAGTCGGACGCGCCGTCTTCCTGGATGATCTTGATCTTGCGACCGAGGATGCCGCCCATCGCGTTGATCTGTTCGATGGCGAGGCGCTCGGCCTGAATCGAACCCGTCTCGGAGATCGCCATCGTGCCGGTGGCCGAATGCAGCTGGCCGACGATGACTTCGGTATCGGTGACGGCCAGCTTGGTGGTGTTGATGGCGGCGGTCGCCGGGGGCGCAGCCACCGACAGACCGGGCAGGGTGACAGCGGCGGCGGCGGCAAGGCCCATCAGCGCCTTGCGGCGGCCAGCGGATTTCAGGTGGTTCTCGGACATGCGATCTTCCTTTCACACGATGCGGTTGGATAGACAGGGGAGACTGTCGGTGACCTTGCGAAGCCGCGACGGGATCGACATGCTGACGCCGTTCGCCTGCAGGGCTTGGGCGGAGAATAGTTTTCCATGATGCGCCGCATCAATACGCCGTTTGACGTACAGCGCATGCGCAGCGGCGACCGGTATCGCGGGCGGTATCTGACATTCACGCAAACGCCCCAAAGTGGGCGGGGGTGTCGCCAGGGCGAGGCAGCGGAACATCACCATCGCGAGGCGGGCAGCGCACCCGCGTGGTGCGGCTGTGGGCCGCGGGCCGAGCATTTCGAGCCCAGCGTGCGCCTGCGTCAAATGACGTAGGCGGCAAATCACGGTGGCCAGGTCGATCGGTATTGGGCTGGTGCAAAACTTGCTCGATGACCACCGAGCTTCTCCGGCCAGGCAACGCCAAGTACCAGGCCGCTGCCTTTACTTCCCTTGCCATCACCGCCGATCGGAGCACTGCTTGAATTCACCGTCAGTACAGCGCATCGTCAAAAGCCGGCGCGACTACAACGCGTGGGTCGCCGACGAGACGCTGGAGGACTACGCGCTGCGTTACACGCCGCAAAGTTTCCGGCGCTGGTCAGAGTTCAGGATCGCGAACACGGCACTGGGTGCGGTGTCCTTCCTCGCCCTAGAGGCCATCGGCGCGGCGATCACCTTGTCCTACGGCTTCCATAACGCCCTGTGGGCTATCGGTGTAGTTTCGCTGCTGATCTTCCTCACCGGTCTGCCGATCAGCTATTACTCGGCGAAGTACGGTGTCGACATGGACCTGCTGACGCGCGGCGCGGGCTTCGGCTATCTCGGCTCGACGATTACCTCGCTGATCTACGCAACCTTCACCTTCATCTTCTTCGCGCTCGAAGCCTCGATCATGGCCCATGCCATCGAGATGCAGTGGGGACTGCCACTGATCTGGGGCTATGTGCTTTGCTCTCTGGTGATCATTCCTCTGGTGATTCACGGCGTGACACTGATCGGGCTGGTGCAAGTCTGGACGCAGCCGCTGTGGGCGCTGCTGATGGTGCTGCCCTTCGCCGCCGTGCTATGGCAGGATCCGGGCCTGCCATCGCGCCTGGCGGAATTCACTGCCGGCCATCCGGATGGTGGCCATTTCAACTGGATCCTGTTCGGCTCGGCGGCGACGGTAGCGTTCTCGCTGATCGCGCAGGTCGGCGAGCAGGTCGATTTCCTGCGCTTTTTGCCCGAGCGTAGTCGCAGTAACCGTCTGCGCTGGTGGTCAGCGCTGCTGCTGGCAGGCCCCGGCTGGGTGCTGATGGGCGCAGTCAAGATGCTGGGCGGCGCGCTTTTGGCCTACCTGTTCATCGAGCACGAGATGCCGTCAGCGCTGGCCGTCGAGCCGGCGCAAATGTATTTGGTCGCTTTCGGTTATGTGTTCTCCGACCCACGCTGGATGCTGGGTGCGACCACGCTCTACGTGCTGATTTCACAGGTGAAGATCAACATCACCAATGCCTACGCTGGCTCACTTGCCTGGTCGAATTTTTTCGCGCGCCTCACCCACCACCATCCGGGCCGTGTGGTCTGGGTGATTTTCAACGTGCTCATCGCGCTACTGCTGATGGAGATCGGCGTTTTCTCCGCGCTCAAGGAAGTACTGACGCTGTACTCGATGGTGGCCATCTCGTGGATCGGCGCCCTCGTGTCGGACCTGGTGATCAACAAACCGCTCGGGCTGTCGCCGAAACATATCGAGTTCAAGCGCGCGCATTTATATGACATCAATCCGGTCGGCGTCGGCTCGATGGTCATTGCCACGATCATCTCGCTGGCAGCACTGATGGGCGCTTTTGGCGCGGTGACAGCCGCGCTGGCGCCGTTTATCGCGCTGCTATCGTCGATGGCACTTGTACCGATCATTGCCGTTCTCACCCGCAGCCGCTACTACATCGCGCGCGAACCAGCCGCGCCTGCGCACCGCCATACGGTGCAGTGCGTGGTGTGCGAAAACCCGTTCGAAACGCCCGACACTGCGCACTGCCCGGCCTATGGCGGTGCGATCTGCTCGCTATGCTGCTCACTCGACGTTCGCTGTAACGACCGCTGCAAAACCGGTGCCCGTTTGACCGACCAGTTTCATGCGCTCGCGCAGGCCCTGTTGCCGGCCCGCCTCGCCTCGCAGCTCAAGACCGACGTTGGGCGCTTTCTGCTGATGCTGGCGCTGTTTACCGCTGTGCTGCTCGTCATGTTGGGCACGCTGTATCTGCTGGCGCTGCCAGACATCGGGCACCTGCCGGAGCAGGACCTGGCCACGTTGCAAGGGCTGTTCATCAAGCTATTCTCCGCGCTGTTCCTGCTGACCTGTATCGGTACCTGGTGGCTCGTGCTGACCTCGGAGAGCCGCAACCAGGCACAACAAGAGTCAGAGCGCCAGAACCGGCTGCTGATGACCGAAATCGAAGCACACGAGAAAACGGACGAGGAGTTGCAACGCGCGAAGGACAGGGCCGAGGCGTCTAACCTCGCGAAAAGCCGCTTCGTAACCGGCATGAGTCACGAGCTGCGCACACCGCTCAACAGCATCCTCGGCTATGCGCAGATCTTGCAGGGAGACAGCTTACTACCGCCCAACCGCCAGAACGCGGTCAACGTGATCCGGCGCAGCGGCGAACACCTGCTGTCACTGATTGACGGCATGCTCGATATCGCACGCATCGAGTCCGGCAAGATGCGGCTTGAGAGCGGCGAGCTGCCGCTTCGTGACTTCCTTGACCAGATTGTGCAGATGGTCGCGCCGCAAGCAGCGCAGAAAGGGCTGCGTTTCAATTTTGAAGAGTCGGGCCGCATACCGCAGGGTGTGCATGCCGACGAAAAGCGCCTGCGCCAGATCCTGATCAACCTGCTGGCCAATGCGGTGAAGTTCACCGATGAGGGGGCAGTCACGCTGCGCGTGAGCTATGCACGCGAGATTGCCATCTTCGAGGTGCAGGACACCGGCATCGGCATCTCCCAGGAAGACATCGACCGTATCTTCCTGCCGTTCGAGCGCAGCAAAGCGGCCAACCAGCGCAAGGAAGTCGGCACGGGCCTGGGACTGGCAATCTCGAACATGCTCGCGCACATCATGGGAGGGGAGCTGTCCGTCCAGAGCGAGCCTGGCAAGGGCAGTTTGTTCCGCCTGCGCATCTATCTGCGCGAAGTGCGCCAGCCGATGCGGCGTGATACGTCAGAGACGCAGCCGCAGGGCTATCTCGGTCCGCGTAAGCGACTGCTGGTGGTCGACGATCATGCCTCGCAGCGCACCGTACTTCGGGAAATGCTCGCGCCTCTGGGCTTTGATATCGTCGAGGCTGCCAGTGGCGAAGCCTGCGTGGCAATGGTCAACGAAAGCCTTCCGGACCTGATCCTGATGGACATCTCCATGCCTGGCATGGACGGCTGGGAAACCTGCGAGCAGCTGCGCGCGGCTGGTTTCGAGGAGCTGCCGATCGTCGTGCTGTCAGCTAACGTGTTCGACCCGACCGCCAAAAACCGCGACACCATGCTGTGCAATGATTTCATCGCCAAGCCTTTCATGCTGCCCGACTTGCTGGCCAAGCTGAAGCTGCATCTCGGCATTGAATGGACCGTGGCGCCCGCGCCGCCGCCCGAGGCCACGCAATCGGTGCGGCTGATACCGCCAAAAGCGACGCTGGTGCGCCTCGCCGATCTTGGGGCGATTGGCTATGTGAAGGGAATCCATGCCGAACTGGACGAACTCGAGCGACGTAATCCGCTGTATGGCTCGTTCTGCAGCGAACTGCGGGCCATGGTGGAGCGCTTCCGACTGCCCGAATACATGAATCGTTTGAAGGAGTGGGTGCATGAAGACCTGGACCGCACTGGAGGGTGATATCGCGCTGATTGTGGACGACGTGCCGGACAACCTGTCACTGCTGTCGGACGCACTCTCGGAAGCCGGTTATTCGGTGCTGGTAGCAACCGATGGCCTGTCGGCGCTCGAACGGCTGGAGCGGGTGGTGCCAGACATCATCCTGCTCGATGCCGTGATGCCGGGCATCGACGGCTTCGAGACCTGTCGTCGGATCAAGCAGATGCCGGACGTACGCCACGTACCGGTGATGTTCATGACCGGACTCACCGAGACGGAGCATGTGGTACGCGGCTTCGACTCCGGCGGGCTCGACTATGTGACCAAGCCGATCGAACCGGCCGAAGTGCTCGCGCGCATGGCCACGCATATCCGCAATGCACGGCTGCTGGCTCAGGCCGCTCATGCCATTGACGCGGTCTCGCATGCCGCCGTGTCGTTACGTGGCGACGGCGTGCCGCTGTGGCAGACGCAACAGGCGGGTGACTGGCTGGCCAAATACTTCCCCGGTGAGGTAGCGCCGTCAGGCCAGTTACCCGCTGCGGTACGCGGCTGGCTACAGCAGGCGATGGCACCCGACGCGCCCGTCGCAGCCTTGAGCTTGTCGGTACCACAGGGTACCCACTGCCTGCAGCTGTCGTTGTCGCGCCGCCGACACGAACTCCTGCTACTGCTGCAGGAAACGCCGGCCGAGGCTGCGACCTCACTCGCACAGTACCAATTGACGCCACGCGAAATCGAGGTGCTGGCCTGGGTCGCGAAAGGCAAAACCAACCGCGACATTGCCGAGATTCTCGGCATGAGCCCGCGCACGGTGAACAAGCACCTTGAGCATATCTACGTGAAGCTGGGAGTGGAAACTCGCTCGGCGGCAGCGGCGATGGCGGTGGGGAAGCTGCCGGTCTGATCGGGAGGCGGGGGAGGGCGATGCGCAGCCGCGTCAACGCGTGATGAAGAACCAGCGGCGCGTGACCGCGGTGCCATTCACCGTACCGCTGAACTCCACGTCATGGATAGTCCCCGAGCGCAGCTGCGCTAGTGGAATGATGGCCGCGGCCGAGTGAGGGGTGGCATTGTCGGTATCCGCTGCCAGCAGCCTGACCAGTAACGGCGCGCCGTTGCGCTCACGGATCGTGAAGCGCCCGACGCGCACGCTGGCTTCGCGATCGGCATGCACACTGACTGGATAACCAACCTCGTCGATGCCGGGAACGGGATCCGGCGTTTCCTGATCGCTGAAGAAGTTGATCCGTACGCCGGCCTGCTGGGGCGCCGGCCAGACAACAACAAGGTCGTCTCCTGGCGGCGGCGCTTTGTGCGTGGCGACGAAGTTCACCGTCAGCCAGTAGTATCCGCCGGCACGTTGCGCACTGCCCGCACCAAAGCGATCGAATTGTGGCTGCAGCATGACGTAGCGATGATAAATCGCAGCGAGTAGTCCGTCGGCAGCGGCGAACCCGTCGGCAGTGGCAGTGGCGGCGATCACTTCGTCATTGGCCCGCGCCTGTGTATCGACCGCATAACCCGCAGCACGCAAGCGGTCCGTCACGGTCTTGCCGGTAAAGCCGGGTTCGGCTGCACTCTCGTGATGCGTGACCCGGTTATTCAACTGCTGGTAGTGTGAATGTGCAACGGCCGCACGATCAATCGCAGCATCGCGCACAGGCACCGGCAAACCTGCTTGCTGGCGGCGGTAAGCGATCCACGCGAGGCCGTCGGTGGCAACGTCGCCGCTGGCACGCGGCGCGCCGACTTCCTGCGCGGCGAGCTGTGCACCGCTGGGGGTGCCCGACCTGTCCACACTACCACCACAAGCAGCCAACCAGAGCAGGCTGGTCGTTACCACGGCGTGCTGTAGAGCGCGTGACAATCGGGACATGGTCGAGTTCGCGTCGTCGCATAGGGTCGACACGAAGGCTGTTTACGCGCCCGGGCCGCCAGATCCGTTACCTGTGCCGCAAGGTTTCGACCCCCACGGCATCGCTTGGTTCAGCTCAACGTCGGGTTAAGACATACGCCGCGCTTCAGCGCGCTGGCTCGAAACGTCCGGCGGAGCGGTTCTTTCTGACGTCATGCCAGGGAAAGAGCTTCCCCTGCATTGCGATCCATACGCCCGGACTGCCGAGCTGTGCCGCCGCGCAAGCGAAACCGAGATTGAACAACGCATCGGAGCCATCCACTCGAGACGGCACCATGGCGCCGGTGAGCACAATGGTCTTGGGCAGCGCGGCGCGACCGAGCACCTCGGCCGTTTCGCGCATGGTGTCGGTGCCATGGACGATGACGATCCGGTCCTCCGGGCTGCGCTCGCACGCTTGCAGCACCCGCTGGCGATGGCTGTCGTCCATGTCGAGCGAATCGATGGCCATCAGGCCCTCGAACGCCGGCGGCTCGGCGAGGCGAGCTTGCGCAATAGCTTCGGGCAGCACACTCTTGCCAAATACCAGGTTGCCCGTCAGGGGATCATACTGCTTGTCGAAAGTGCCACCGGTGGCGATGATGCGCAGGCTCATGGCTATTTGAGTGAAGATTTTTTTGGATGATAGCGCGGAGCTGCGTATCCGATGCGAATCGAGGAAAACATCCTGGACTGCGGGAGGCGCCAGATCACCCCGCCGTGCGACGCACATCGTGAAACCTGGCTATTGCCGGACTGGCCGCGTCGAACCCGTGGTAAAAAAAGGGAGTGGGACACCGAGGTACCCACTCCCTGAATGCAAAGCAGCGCAAGCGAAGAATGCCCACACTGCCCGCCATCCGAGACAAGATGGACTTGCATCGTAAAAGACAAGCATCGGTGAGATCCAATGCTATGTTGGCATGATCGTATTCGACGGATTGCCTGCCGATAGTTGTTTGCACCTGAAGTTCCGAAAGCCGCACAAATATTCTTTTTTCACTCGCTTCGTCGATGCCGTTACACTGCTGCCGACATTCTGGTTTACGACGAATCCTCTTGCTGCATCTGACCGAGCCGTATTGCTCATGAAACCGATTGCCCCTGGCACCGTCATCTTCCACCGCTATCGCGGCTATGGCGTAATTACGGCTGTCAATCTGATGACCGGATGGGTCTCGGCGCGGTTCGGCAATGAAGGGCGCACGCTGGACCTGAACCTGTCGTGCGATCAGGTACAACATGCCGATGGCGAGCCCATCCAGTTCCGTCACGCGCCGCCAGATCGCATGCCACACGGACGACTGATGACGATGATGCGCGAGCTGCACAAAGCGGGTTATCAGAGGCTGTACTTGTACAGTTGGCCGAAACCTTCCGGCCTGCACTGGCGCTGGCACCTGTTTACCGGACCACGTCAGTGGTTGCAGCGCGGCTGGCGTGAAGGGTGGTATGGCTCGGGGGCCGATTACAACCTGAACCCCGTGCTGGGCTGGGGCGACACGCCCGGCGAGTCAACACATGAACTGCTTTCTGCGTTGGCGCGTTTCGACCCGCAAGGTCTGGCGCAAGCGCTAGGGCGTGATGAGGATCACGCGGCATGGTTTGCCGACGTGTGCGACGCGCTACTGCCTGACTACACATATTCACTCGGATGGGATTTACAGCAAGGGCCGGAGCCGGCAGCGCTGCCGGTGATCCCGCTGCGTACGAATGTTGCACCCTACCAAGGACGCGCTTTGCCCTGGCCTCCGGGGTGGAAGCATCTGTGGCGCAGCGCAAGCAGCACGCCGGGATCCTCTACCCGCCTCGTCACCCGAACAGTTCGCGCTGACGTCCCTTCAGACGCTGATCGTTGATCGAGGTAATCGACACCTCGCGGCGCCCCGGGTGCAGGCTGACGGCATTGCCCGCCTGTAGGGATCCCGATTCGACAACCTTGAGGTAGACACCGCTGTAGCCTGATTGCACCATGTGCCGCACCGCTGCCGTATAGCCCATTACCGCCCCAAACTTGAAGCAGGGCTGCCTCGGTTCAGTGACCTCAAGCAGCACGCTGCCGATACGCAGTCTGTCGCCCACCCACAGCATGGTCTCAGCCAAGCCTTGCGTCGTCAGGTTCTCGCCGATTGCACCAAAAGGCAATGTGATGAGTTGCCTGCGCACACGTTCGAGCTGCGCCTGCCAGAACGCGTAATGCTCATGCGGATAGAGATAGACCGCCTTATCGAGCCCACCGTGTACGCTGAGATCGGCTTGCTCGTCACCGGCGAGTCCCAGCGGACCGATGTCGACCACTCCCTCTACTGGCTGCTTGCGAAAAGCCGACATGACGGTCTGCCGCTGCCCGGCGCTGCCGACAAACAAGGGGGCAACCAGCGCGCAGTTCACACTGATGAGCTTCATCTTGGGCTTCGCCTTGCCTTGGCAGTGCAAGCAGTACAGATGTTGAGTATCAAGGCGTCCTTTTCTTGTAACGGCCATGCGTCAGAGGGGCTATCGTCTGCGAGACCCCGACGACACGGGCAATGTATCGGGACATTGTAATCGTGGTTCTAAAGACCTCGGGGGTAAAGGTGGCGTGTTGGCAGGTGCTGTAAGCAAATCCTCTTCGTTGAACTATGTATAACGCCCGGCTTCTGCTTCGCTGAGCTTGCTTGCCCGGCCGTCGTTTATCATGCGGACTCTTTCTGTATATTGCATGAGCAATCGACACCTTCCCACTCGCGACGGCGTATCCCCGAGTTTCGCCTGGCTACCGCACGGTAGTTGGTCGACGCTGGGCGATTATCTCGCGTTCAGGTTTCCAATGGTTGACGAGGGAAGCTGGCGTGCCCGCATGGCACGTGGCGAAGTCGTGGATGAGCGTGGTCAGGCAGTAGCGTTTGACGATAGTTTTCGTGGCGGGGCCTGTATCTTTTATTACCGGGAGCGCACCGGTGAAACGCCAATACCGTTTGATGAAGAGGTGCTGTTCCTGAATGACGAGCTGCTGGTCGTGGACAAGCCGCACTTCTTGCCCGTGACACCCGGCGGGCGCTTCCTGCATGAGACGCTGCTGGTCAGACTCAAGTACAAAACAGGCATCGATACGCTTGTGCCCGTGCATCGTCTGGACCGCGAAACTGCTGGTGTCATGCTGTTTTCTGTGAATCCGGCAACCCGCTCAGTTTGGCAATCGCTGTTCCGTTACCGTCAGGTCGAGAAGGTGTATGAGGCGCTTGCCCCTTTTCATCACGACCTGGTGTTTCCCATTGTTGTAAGCAGCCGGATTGAGCGCGATGAGCAATTCTTTCGCGTGCGTGAGGTTGATGGCGAACCCAACGCATTTTCCCGTATCGAGTTGATCGAGCAGGTCGGATCCTATGCACGCTACCGGCTCATTCCATCGACAGGAAAGATGCACCAATTACGGGTGCACATGAACTCCCTCGGTATTCCGATTCTTAACGATGGTTTCTATCCCGTCGCACTTCCTTGCAAGGGTGATGACTTTTCAGCGCCGCTGAAATTGCTCGCGCGCAGCTTGCGCTTCTGCGATCCGGTGACCGGGGAAATCCGGCAGTTCGAAAGCCGACGAGTGCTGGACTGATTTACCAATGAATTCGCCCTCGCCCGTAACAGGTATTCCAACACCAGCCATCATTGCGTTATCTTTCGCCGCTTTTGGCAGCGGCATGTCTATGCGTATTGCGGATTCGATGCTGGTTCGACTGGCATCCGATTTTGGTATACCGCTTGGCAGCGCGGCAATGGTGATTACCGTGTTTGCTCTTGCTTACGGTTTATCTCAGCTCTTGTTTGGCCCGCTGGGCGATCGTTACGGTAAATATCTCGTCATTGCCTGGGGCTGTATTGCTTGTGCTTTTACATCTGCCTTATGTGGTTTGGCCACCGATTTTTCCGTGCTGCTTGTAGCTCGTATTGCTGCTGGCGCAACTTGCGCGGCCCTGATCCCGCTCTCAATGGCGTGGATTGGCGATGTCGTGGTTTACGAAGAAAGGCAAACAATACTCGCTCGTTTCCTTATTGGGCAGATTCTCGGCTTATCGTCCGGCATTTTGCTCGGTGGTATTAGCGCCGATTATCTCGGTTGGCGTTTCCCGTTTTTTCTGATCAGTACCTGCTTCCTGATGACAGGCATCTGGCTTATCAAAACGAATGCGGAATTACCAGCAGAAGCGCGCCGCGTACATCAGGCTGACGGTCATGCATTGAGCGGAACGCTAACCGAGTTTCGCCGGGTGCTCGAAATCGGTTGGGCACGCAAAGTACTCGGCACCGTGGTTATCGAAGGGGCATTGGTCTATGGCGGTCTCGCGTTCGTGCCAACTCACCTACACACGGTTCATGACTTATCGCTGTCAGAATCGGGCGGTCTCGTCATGCTATTTGGATTGGGCGGCTTCTTGTTTGCGCTCGGTTCAAGAGCGATGGTCAAACGACTTGGGGAAGTCGGACTGGTACGCGGCGGTGCATTAATGATGGCAACGGCGATGTTAGTCATTGCGCTCAGCCCTGTGTGGGTGTTTGCTGCTCCGGCCTGCTTTGTTTTCGGGCTTGGCTTTTACATGATGCACAACACACTACAAATCAATGCGACACAAATGGCACCACAACGGCGTGGGGCAGCTGTAGCAGCGTTTGCGTCATGCTTTTTTATCGGCCAGTCGGTTGGGGTGGCTATGGGCGGTGCATTTCTGTCTTCGCTGGGGACGACGTCACCTTTGGTAACCGCCGCTATTGGCGTCGCTTTGATTGGTGAGCGCTTCGCTCGGCTCAGGGCGATAAAGATATTCGAAGGAAAATGACCAACAGCGTCGAGCGCGCCCGAGAATTTACGCTCTTGAGCGTCATCAATACACCTGGTTTTACTTGTTCATCGTAATCATAAAACGTCCAAATGCAATGATGCGCTTCGCATAGCAAGATATAAAAACCCTGTTAAATTAAAATGTCGTCTATGCTTTTACGGTACGTCTTCTGCTTCTCCCTGAGCCCACCCAAACAATGAGCTTTCTCACACTGGACCTGAACCTGTTGCGGGTATTCGACGCGGTAATGACCGAACAGAACCTCACCCGCGCTGCCAATCGACTGGCAATGACACAGCCGGCAGTGTCGAATGCAGTTAAACGCTTACGTGACGCCCTTGGAGATGATCTGTTGATCCGAACGGCTCACGGTGTAAAACCAACTGCACGCGCAGAATCACTCTGGCCCGCTGTACGTCAGGCACTGGCTGACTTAGAAGAAGCCGTAGCACCGCGTACGTTCGAGTTGGCTAAGGCCCATGCCACGTTTCGTATGGCAATGGCGGATGCCACAGCCGGTCTACTGCTGCCGCCGCTGGTTCGGTTAATCGAAAACGAAGCACCAGGCATTGATATCCGGATGGTGCCGCTGACGACACGTGAACCCCGACCCATGCTTCTGCGGGGTGATATTGACTTGGCGATTGGTTTTTTCCCCGGCGTGGTTGCCCAAATGCAGGGGTCGACTGAGACCCCTGTGCGACACGAGCGTCTGTATGCTGGCGAGTATGTTTGCGTGATGCGCAAGGAACATCCATTGGCAGATCAGGAGCTAACGCTTGACCTCTACTGCAAAGCCAACCACTTGCTCGTTAGCTTTTCCGGTCGTGCCCGCGGGTTAGTCGATGATGCGTTGGTCAACATGAATCGTGAGCGCCGGATCTTACTTACGGTGAACCAGTTCTTCACTGCTGGTAAAGTGGTTGCTGCTTCGGATTTATTAATGGTCATCCCGCGCCACCTGATCGAAGCAACCGGCATGTCAAGCCAACTGCTCCAGAAGACTTTACCGTTCAGGCTGCCTGAAGTTCATATTGATATGTTGTGGCATGAGCGAGATGCACGTAGCCCGGGGCACCGCTGGTTACGCGAACAACTGAAAAATTCCGGGGTACTCGCCAGAAGCGACAATAAAGAAGCTCTCGGCGAAGTCCATGGACGTTGATGATCAGGTTCCATAAACCGGCCATGCCGGTTTTTTTTCGCCGATCTATCAGCCAACTGAGCAATTTCAAGCAGGGCCCATTTCGAATGCCTGGTGTGTGGTTTCCCTAAATGTTGTACGTCAACTCGTGGCAAGCATAACGTAACTGCAAGCCTTTGAAGAACAACAAGATATTCACAACTTACGCACTCAATATTCACCGTCTTATCCACAGGAAGCCCATGATCTCCTGTGTTGTCTTCTTTTTGTGGTTTGTTCTTTAAGGGGTGTATTTAAGAATAGTAGTAATAGATAAGCTGGAAGAGATTCTGTGGATAAGCGGACTTTTTTGTATGAAATCAGATACTTGACGACAAAATAAACGCTGAATGGCAGCCTTGAATGATAAGGACAGTTGTTGAATAAAAAAACGGTGGTGCCGGTTTTCATCGTTTATCCACCTCTGACGGTCAACTTATCCCAATGCTTGTCCACACCGCTGACGGTGGTTACGCCTTGTCGACGACTCAACGATGCCAGACATTATCGATAAGCTGAAATGCGGTCGAAATCGCTGGCTCAGTCCGGCGGCTGCCCAAACAGATGAATGACAACTGTGTTGTTAAGCTGACGTTATCGGCCATGACCAAGCCATGCGCTTGCGACTCCTTAAGTGCAATCGAGTCTCTTACCAATGACAACCCAACACCCGATTTCACGAGGTCTAGCATGGACGCTTCCTGATCGACCAGTGCTACTCGTAGTGGCTCAACATCATGCTCCGCGAATACGTTTGATAACAGACGATGGTGGACTGATTCCGGAGGCGACCAGATCCAGGGTAATTGTGCGAGTTGCAACCAGCTTTTGCCGATGACGCGCTTTTCCCATCCAGCGGGAGCTAAGACTTGATAGGTGAACACACGAAGGGGTAAGGCATGCATCTGGGGCAAGGGCTCGTCGAGGTAGTAGCCAACATCGAGCTCACCATGCTTTATTCGCTGTTGCACCCAACCAGACATACCGTGTTGCAGTTCGGTTGAAACTTGCGGGTAGGCCTCGACCAGTCCTTTCAGAAAACCGCCTAGCCGTGTGAATTCGGGGTCAAGGATTGTGCCAATGGACAGCTTGCCGCTGAGCGTTGAGTTCAGCGAGTGGGCAGCCTGTTCTAACTCACGGCTGCTGGCCAGTACCCGCTCTGCAAGCGGCAGCAATTTTGCCCCATCTGCGGTCAGCATCATGCCGGTGGGGGTTCGTGTGAACAACACAAGTTTCAGGCTTTGCTGCAGGGCTTTGATCTGAAGGCTGACCGCCGGTTGCGTCAGATGCAACTGCGCGGCCGCGCGCGTCAGGTTGCCTTCCCGCGCCACGGTGATAAAGGCACGTAATTGCGTCAAATCCATGGTGGTTAATAAGATAGTCTTATAACAAGTGCATGATAACTCATTGGATAAGACTGAAATCACCGTATATCCTCACAAAATACCAATTAAAGCAAAAGGAAATCTTATGAAAGCTGCCGCTGCCCGGATATCGCACTTCATCAATGGCCAAACGGTTGAGTCCCGCAGTGGTCGCGAGCAGCCGGTAACTAACCCGGCAACCGGAGAGGCCATCGCGCATGTGGCGCTGGCAAGTGCTGACGAAGTCAACGCTGCCGTCGCATCAGCAGCGGCAGCAGCGCCGGCATGGGCAGAGACGGCACCGTTGAAGCGTGCGCGCGTGTTGCACAAGTTCAAGGAACTGATTGAGAAACATCATGATGATCTTGCTGCTGCAATTACCCGTGAGCATGGCAAAGTGCTCAGCGATGCCAAAGGCGAAGTGGTGCGTGGCCTTGAAATCGTGGAGTTTGCTTGTGGCATCCCTCAATTACTGAAGACACAGTTCACCGACAACATTGGTGGTGGCATTGATAACTGGCAACTGCGTCAACCCCTGGGCGTAACAGCCGGCATTACGCCTTTCAATTTTCCCGTGATGGTGCCGCTCTGGATGGCGCCCATGGCGATCGGTTGCGGCAACACATTCGTGCTAAAGCCCTCCGAGCGTGACCCCTCACCGTCACTGATGCTGGCTGAACTCCTGCACGACGCCGGCTTGCCTGATGGCGTGTTCAACGTGGTTCAGGGCGACAAGCTCGCGGTTGATACCCTGTTACAGCATCCGGAAGTGAAGGCCGTATCGTTTGTCGGTTCTACGCCGATTGCCGAATACATTTATCAGGAAGGTGCTAAGCGCGCGGGCGCGTATCCGTTACGTGTGCAGGCATTAGGCGGTGCGAAGAACCATCTAGTGGTGATGCCCGATGCGAATTTGGACCAGGCCGTCGATGCGCTTATTGGCGCAGCCTACGGTTCGGCTGGTGAGCGCTGCATGGCGATCTCCGTGGCCGTAGCAGTTGGTAGTGTTGCCGATGAATTGATCGAACGGCTAGTGCCACGCGTAAAAGCGCTCAAGATCAGGAACGGCATGGATCCTGACGCCGAGATGGGGCCGGTGGTGACAGCCGCGCACAAGGCGAAAATCGAGTCGTACATTGATCAAGGCGTGCAAGCGGGCGCGAAGCTGCTCGTCGATGGCCGTGGTTACACCGTGCCGGGACATGAGCAGGGCTTTTTCGTCGGCGGCACCTTGTTCGACGGCGTGCATCCGGATATGACGATTTACCGCGATGAGATCTTTGGCCCGGTGTTGTGTGTGGTGCGTGTGCCCGATTTGGCCGCGGCCATCGAACTCATCAACGCGCACGAGTTCGGCAACGGTGTTTCGCTGTTTACGTCTGACGGTAATACCGCGCGTGAATTCAACCGCAGGATTGAGGTTGGCATGGTCGGCGTCAATGTGCCGATCCCGGTGCCAATGGCCTGGCATTCATTCGGCGGCTGGAAGCGATCGCTGTTTGGGGATACGCATGTCTATGGCGAGGAGGGTGTGCGCTTCTACACCCGCTACAAGTCCATCATGCAACGGTGGCCGGAATCGATCGGCAAGGGTGCCGAGTTCACGATGCCGGTGGCGAAGTAAAGGGTCGTGACCATCATGCAGAACCGCGAGAATGCCGGCACGTACGACTACGTGATCATTGGTGGTGGCACCGCCGGCTGCGTGCTGGCAAATCGGCTGACACAAGACCGGAACGTCCAGGTGTTGCTCATCGAAGCCGGTGGCAAAGATGATTATGTATGGATTCATATTCCCGTCGGCTACCTGTATTGCATCGACAATCCGCGCACCGACTGGCGGTTTCGGACCGAGGCCGATGCCGGCCTGAACGGCCGTAGCCTGATTTACCCGCGAGGAAAGGTACTGGGCGGCTGTTCTTCAATCAACGGCATGATCTATATGCGCGGCCAGCAGGCTGACTATGATCGCTGGGCTCATGAGACAGGGGACGATCGCTGGCGCTGGAATAACGTCCTGCCGCTGTTCACGCGCTCCGAAGACCATCATGCCGGTGCGAGCGAGTTTCATGGCGCAGGCGGCGAGTGGCGTGTCGAGAAACAGCGGCTGCGCTGGGACATTCTTGACGCGTTCCGCGAAGCAGCACGTCAGACCGGCATACCTAACACCGAGGACTTCAATGGCGGTGATAACGAAGGCTGCGGCTACTTCGAGGTGAACCAGCGCAGCGGCATTCGCTGGAACACCGCCAAGGCTTTCTTGCGACCAGCCTCACGGCGCGGCAATCTGACCATCATGACCGGTTGTCATGTGGAGAAATTGCGCATTGAACAGGGCGAGCGTGGGCCGGTCTGCACTGGCGTGGACTTCATCGGTGGCAATCAGGCATGGAGCGCGACAGCCACGCGGGAAACCTTGCTTTGCGCGGGCGCAATCGGCTCGCCGCAGATCTTGCAGCTCTCCGGCATCGGGCCGGCATCGCTGTTGCAGCAGCATGGCATCCGGCCCGCAGTGGAATCGCCGGGCGTAGGCGAGAACTTGCAAGATCATTTGCAAATCCGCATGGTGTTCAAGGTGAAAGGCGCAAAAACGCTTAACACGCTAGCCAATTCCTGGCACGGAAAGCTGCGCATAGGCATGCAATACCTGATTAACCGCAGTGGCCCGATGGCGATGGCACCGTCCCAGCTGGGGGCGTTTACGCGCTCTGACCCGTCGCAAGCGTCCGCCAACATTCAGTATCACGTGCAACCCTTGTCGCTGGATCGCTTCGGTGAGCCGTTGCATCGCTTTCCCGCATTCACCGCCAGCGTCTGCAATTTGCGCCCGACCGCGCGCGGCCATGTGCGAATTACCAGCGCCGATGCTTATGCGGCACCGCGCATCACGCCGAATTACCTGTCAACGCCCGAGGATCGCAAGGTGGCCGCCGATTCACTGCGCCTGACCCGGCGCATCGCTGCCGCACCGGCCTTGCGCCCGTTTGCTCCTGAGGAATTCAAGCCCGGCATGGCGTTCAATACGGACGAAGAATTGGCGAAAGCAGCCGGTGACATTGCGACAACCATTTTCCATCCGGTGGGTACCTGCAAAATGGGTCGTGGCGACGATCCAGCGGCCGTCGTCGATAGCGAGCTGCGGGTGAGGGGAGTCGCCGGGCTGCGGGTTGTCGATGCCTCGGTCATGCCTTTCATTACTTCCGGCAACTGTAATTCGCCAATCATCATGATTGCAGACCGCGCTGCTGATCTGATCCGCGCCTCGGCCCGCAACGCGCCGACCGCTCCGGCAGCGAAAATCCTTTGATTAAATAATTTTGGCGATAGTGAATACTAACCGCCGAGTGAACAGCTTGATCGAATGACTGCCGAATTGCTGTTCATGCTCGGCCTAGCGGCTTTTCTGGCGGGAATGGTGGACGCGGTTGTCGGGGGTGGCGGACTAATCCAGGTGCCGGCGCTGTTCTCGGCTTTGCCCCAGGCCATGCCAGCCACGTTGTTTGGTACCAACAAGGCTGCTAGCCTGGCGGGCACCGCGTTCGCCGCGCGAACCTATTGGCGTCGTATGCCGGTTGATCTTTCGATCGTCGTGCCGGCCGTGCTGTCGGCGTTGGCCTTCGCTTTTGTCGGTGCGTGGACCTTAACGCACTTTCCCCCTGAGATGTTTCGCAAGTTGTTGCCGTTGGTGCTATTGCTGGTGGCGGTATATGTTTTCCGCCGCCGGGATTTCGGCAGCGTGCATGCGCCGACCTTGGCGGCGGGGAGGCGCAGGCTGGTTGCCTTGGCCGTTGGCGCCGTGATGGGCTTCTATGATGGCTTTTTTGGGCCAGGCACCGGCAGCTTCCTTGTCTTTCTCTTTGTTCGCAGCTTCGGCCTGGATTTTCTTCGCGCTTCGGCCAGCGCCAAGATCGTCAATGTTGCTTGCAATCTGGGGGCACTCGCATGGTTGGTGCCTGTCCATCCACCGCTCTGGCAACTGGCGGCGGTCATGGGGGTTTGCAATATCGTCGGCGCCGGGGTGGGTGCAAGGCTGGCCATTCGTAAAGGCACGGGCTTCGTGCGACAGGTTTTTCTGGGCGTCGTCGCGGCACTGATCTTGAAGACGGCATGGGATGCGCAATACTTCTAAGACGCCGTAGTGAGCGGCGGCATGTCAGCATGCCCCCGGTGGCAGCCTGTCTGGGCAGCAACACCGGGAAGCCTCGCTGACGTGCCGCCCCGGATGTTCCACGTGAAACAGTAGGCGGCGGAGTGCCAGCGCGCGCTCAAACACGATTTCGCCCGGTCAAAATGTTTCACGTGAAACCGATACGTGATGAAACTCGGAGGGGAGGGGCCGAAACCTGGGCCGACCCACAGCAATTCCCTTTATAATCCGGGCTCTACCTCGGCTTATACCTCTCTTGTCTCGATGGATTTCCCCGCAGAATTTGATGTGATTGTCGTCGGCGGCGGTCATGCTGGCACGGAAGCCGCGCTCGTGGCCGCCCGTACCGGGCAGAAAACCTTGCTGCTGACCCACAACATCGAAACGTTGGGGCAAATGTCTTGTAACCCCTCGATCGGTGGCATTGGCAAGGGCCACCTCGTCAAGGAAGTCGATGCGATGGGCGGGGCAATGGCCATTGCCACCGACGAGGCGGGCATCCAGTTCCGGATTCTGAACTCATCCAAGGGGCCTGCCGTGCGCGCAACCCGCGCCCAAGCCGATCGTATCTTATACAAGGCCGCCATCCGGCGCCGGCTCGAGAACCAGCCCAACTTGTGGTTGTTCCAGCAGGCAGTCGATGACCTGATGGTTGAGGGCGACCGCGTTGTTGGGGCGGTCACCCAAGTCGGCATTCACTTCCGCGCGCGTGCCGTGGTGTTGACTGCCGGCACCTTTCTCGATGGCAAAATTCATGTCGGCCTGAATAACTACTCGGGCGGCCGGGCAGGGGACCCGCCTGCCGCCTCCTTGTCGGCGCGACTCAAGGAGCTGAAGCTGCCACAAGGCCGGCTGAAGACGGGCACGCCACCCCGCATTGATGGTCGATCCATCGACTTCTCCGTCATGACCGAGCAACCGGGCGACCTCGATCCCGTACCCGTGTTTTCCGTGATGGGTACGGCGGCCATGCACCCAGAGCAGCGGCCGTGCTGGATCACCCATACGAACCGGCAGACGCATGACATCATTCGGGGCGCACTCGACCGCAGCCCGATGTTCACCGGCGTGATCGAGGGCGTGGGCCCGCGCTATTGCCCATCGATTGAAGACAAAATCCATCGCTTCGCCGACAAAGATGCGCATCAGATCTTCCTTGAACCCGAAGGCCTGACCACCAACGAGTATTATCCGAACGGCATTTCGACCAGCCTGCCATTCGACGCGCAGCTGGCGCTGGTGCGCTCGATGCGCGGTCTCGAGAATGCCCATATCCTGCGTCCCGGCTATGCCATCGAATACGATTATTTCGACCCGCGCGGCCTGAAGGCCTCACTGGAAACCAAGGCCATCCACGGCTTGTTCTTCGCGGGTCAGATCAATGGCACGACCGGCTACGAAGAGGCTGCCGCTCAGGGGCTGCTGGCCGGACTGAACGCGGCACTGCAAACCCAGGGTCGCGAGCCATGGACCCCCCGCCGCGACGAAGCCTACCTGGGTGTGCTGGTCGATGACCTTGTTACCCAGGGCGTGCAGGAGCCCTACCGGATGTTCACCAGCCGTGCGGAATACCGGCTCAGCCTGCGCGAAGATAATGCGGACTTGCGCCTGACCGACATGGGTCGTCAATTCGGTTGTGTCGGCGACGCCCAATGGGCATTGTTCGAGCGCCGCCGCGAGGCCATCGCACGCGAGCTCGAACGGCTGAAGTCCACCTGGGTCAGCCCCCGGCTGATCGCAGACGCCGAAGCCGAGCGTGTGCTGGGCAAACCCATTGAGCGAGAGTATGCACTCACTGATCTGCTTCGCCGCCCCAACGTGAGCTATGCGTCACTGATGACCTTGCGGTCGCTCGATGGTCGCCGCTTCGACCATCCGGAGCTTGATGCGGGCGTGGCTGAGCAAGTCGAGATCCAGATCAAGTATGCCGGCTACATCGACCGGCAAGCGAAGGAAGTCGAGCGGCATGAACACTACGAACACCTGAAACTGCCGCCGGAGATCGACTACATGGCCGTCACCGCATTGTCGATGGAAGTGCGGCAGAAGCTTAGCAAGCACCGACCGGAAACCCTCGGGCAAGCGTCGCGTATTGCTGGCGTTACACCGGCCGCCATCTCGCTCTTGCTGGTACACCTGAAGAAGGGTGGGTTCAAGCATTTTGCCGTGGCGAGCGACGAGCCCGACGCAGCCTGACCCATGACGGATCGGGACCTATTGCGCGTCGACCTGCGCGAGGGAGCCGCCGTGCTGGCGCTCACGCTGACCGACGACACCGTGGAGAAGTTGCTCGACTATCTGGCCCTGCTGCACAAGTGGAACCGCGTCTACAATCTGACCGCCGTGCGCGAGCCGCGGCAGATGCTGAAGCAGCACCTGCTCGACTGCATGGCGGCACTGCCCGCCTTTGCCGGCGCACGCCGGGTGCTCGATGTCGGCGCCGGTGGCGGGCTGCCGGGCATCGTGATCGCGATATGGGCACTACAGGTGGCGCCGGACCTGCGTCTGGCGCTGATTGACACCGTGCATAAAAAGACTGCCTTCCTCACCCAGGCGAAGGCCGAATTAGGACTGACGAACGTGACCGTTCATACCGGTCGCGTCGAGCAACTGCAAGACGATGAGCGCTTCGATGTAATCACGTCGCGCGCTTTTGCCGAACTCGGCGATTTCATCCGCTGGTCTGGTCATCTGTTGGCCGTTGGGGGTTGCTTCATTGCGCTGAAAGGGCAGGCGCAGCAGGCGGGAAGTGAAAGCTTGCCCGAGGGTTGGACGGTCATGCAGATACAGCCGCTGCACGTGCCGGGATTGAACGCCGAGCGACACCTGGTTTATGTCGCGCGCAACGATAACTACTAGACGACAAGAACGACGACATGGCGAAGATCTTCTGCATTGCCAACCAGAAGGGGGGCGTTGGCAAGACCACCACGGCGGTCAATCTCGCGGCCGGGCTCGCGAACCTGAAACAGCGCGTGCTGCTGATCGACCTCGACCCGCAAGGCAATGCGACGATGGGTGCCGGCATCAACAAGGCCGAGCTGGACAACTCCGTCTATCAGGTGCTGCTCGGCATCGCCGACATCACGACTGCGCGTCAGACCTCCGAAACCGGCCACTTCGACGTGCTGCCCTCGAATCGCGATCTCGCCGGTGCCGAAGTCGAGATGGTCGAGCTCGACCATCGCGAAATGCGCCTCAAGCAAGCGCTGGCGAACGTGGCCGATGACTACGACTTCGTGCTCATCGATTGTCCGCCCGCACTCTCGATGCTGACCCTGAACGGCCTGTGCGCCGCGCATGGCGTGATCATCCCGATGCAGTGCGAGTACTACGCGCTCGAGGGCCTCTCGGACTTGGTGAACACGATCAAGATCGTCCACGCGAAAATGAATCCCGACCTGAAGGTCATCGGCCTGCTACGCGTGATGTTCGATCCGCGCATGATGCTATCCCAGCAGGTCTCGTCGCAGCTCGAGAAGCATTTCGGCGACAAGGTATTCAAGGCCATCATCCCGCGCAATGTGCGCCTGGCCGAGGCGCCTTCCTATGGCATTCCCGGTGTGATCTTCGATCCGGCGTCGAAAGGCGCGCAGGCCTACATCGCCTTCGGCAAGGAACTCGTCGAGCGCATCGCGGCCCTGTAGGCCACACCCCGATTCTCATCTCACGCACACATCTTATGGTCAACAAGAAACCGAAGGGCCTCGGCCGCGGCCTCGAAGCACTGCTCGGCGGCTCGTCCGACTTCACGCCAGAAGCCACCTCGGCCGCCAACGCTACCGCCACGATGCCGGTCTCGACACTGCAGGCCGGCAAGTACCAGCCCCGTACGCGCATGGACGAAGGTGCATTGAACGAGCTCGCCGATTCCATTCGCGTGCAAGGGCTGCTGCAGGCAATCCTCGTGCGCCCAATCACGGACGGCAAGAGCGGTGTCACGCATGAGATCATCGCAGGTGAGCGCCGCTTCCGCGCCGCGCAGCTCGCTGGTCTGACCGAGGTGCCGGTGCTGGTGCGTGAGGTTGACGACCAGGGTGCGGCCGCAATGGCCCTGATCGAGAACATGCAGCGCGAGGACCTGAACCCGCTCGAAGAAGCGCAGGGTATTCAGCGCCTAATCGACGAATTCCACTTCACGCACGAACAGGCGGCCAACTCCGTCGGGCGCTCGCGCAGCGCGGTCTCCAACCTGCTGCGCTTGCTCAATCTTGCCAAGCCTGTGCAATCGATGCTGATGGCTGGCGATATCGACATGGGCCATGCGCGCGCGCTCTTGGCCGTCGATACGGCGACGCAGATTGTTCTGGCCAACGAGATCATCGGCAAGCGATTATCAGTGCGCGAGGCGGAGAAACTGGTGGTGCGTCATACCACCGGGCAGCAAGGTGCGAAGTCGGCCACCGCGCGCGACAAGTCGCGTGACATCGTGCGCCTCGAAGAAGAGCTCTCCGATGCGCTGGCCACTACCGTGACGATCAAGCTCGGCGCACGCAACAAGGGCGAACTGGTGATTACCTTCGGCGATCTCGATCAGCTTGACGGCGTGATTGCCCGCCTGCGCAGCAACACGCATTAAGCGCGCGCCAAACATTGCGAATTTGAGAACGCGAATAACCTCTTTTCTCGAAGGCAAACATTTGACTATGGTTATCACGCGCTCTTATAATCCGTCCGGCCCACGGAGCCCTGTTCACTCCTCGATGCCGCCGGACGAACTTCGGCGAATCAAGCCCAAGCCCGACCGATTGCCTAACCATTTGCCATGCTGCGTCTGGTCCTGACCCAGCTGGCAACGACACTGGCTGCAGCAACGGTAGCGCTGTTGATGGGCGGGTGGCACGCCGGTGTCTCGGCGCTGCTCGGGGGTTTGTGCTGTGTAGTGCCAAACGGTCTGTTCGCATTGCGCCTCTACATTGGCGCACTGCAGCCGGGAGCGCTGAGTCCGATGACATTCTTCTTCGGGGAGTTCATCAAGATTGCGATGACGGTCGGGCTGCTTGCTCTGGTCGTCTGGTGGTATCGGGACCTGAACTGGCTGGCGTTGATTGCCGCCTTCATCGTCGCGTTGAAGAGTTACATCATCTTACTAATTAGGCACTGACATGGCAGCAGAAATGGCAGCAGGGGGCGTGAACCACACGCCGACCGCCTCAGAATACATCGTCCATCACCTCGGACACCTCCAGACATCCCACCAGCACGACATCATCGATTTTTCGGTGATCAACCTCGACACCGTCTTCTGGTCGGTGATGATGGGCGTAGTCGGGCTGTTCTTCATGTACCGCGCAGCGCAGAAAGCGACCTCCGGCGTGCCCGGCCGCTTCCAGGCCTTCGTCGAGATGATTGTCGAAATGGTCGAAGAGCAGTCGAAGAACATCGTTCATGGCAACCGCACCTTTATCGCGCCTGTGGCCCTGACCGTCTTTATCTGGGTCGCGCTGATGAACGCGATGGACTTCCTCCCGGTCGACCTGTTTGCCGGCATCTTCCGCCTGTTCGGTGCTGACCCCCATTTCCGCGTCGTCGCAACGGCCGACCTGAACGGCACGATGGGCATGGCACTTGGCGTCCTCGCCCTGATGCTCTACTACAACATCAAGATCAAGGGCCTCGGAGGCTTCATCCACGAACTGTTCTGTGCTCCGTTTGGCTCGCACCCCGCTCTCTGGATCGCCAACCTCGGCCTGAACATCATCGAGTTTGTCGCTAAGACCGTGTCTCTCGGCATGCGACTCTTCGGCAACATGTATGCAGGCGAGCTGATCTTCCTGCTCATCGCGCTGCTCGGTTCGACCGCAACCTGGTGGGGCTTCGGCATGCATGTGGTAGCAGGATCCGTCTGGGCCATCTTCCACATTCTGATCGTGTTGTTGCAGGCATTCATCTTCATGAT
>CAZESK010000014.1:0-6437 GCA_964515155.1 uncultured Bifidobacterium sp. | reverse complement strand
TCTGGGCCATCTTCCACATTCTGATCGTGTTGTTGCAGGCATTCATCTTCATGATGCTGACGCTGGTGTATCTCGGCCAGGCGCATGAAGGTCACTAAACGATAGTCTCGTCCGGCTCAGCGCCGGGCGAAACCATCCGAACGCAGTTTTGCAGTACCGGGTTTGTTTCTTGATTCTTTGACTTTGATAATCTAAGGAGTTTTCATGACTAACGTCGCTCTCGTTGCACTGGCTTGCGGTCTGATCATCGGCATGGGTGCTATCGGCGCATGTATCGGTATCGGCATCATGGGTGGCAAGTTCATCGAAGCCTCGGCACGCCAGCCGGAACTGATGAACAGCCTGCAGACCAAGATGTTCCTGCTGGCCGGCCTGATCGACGCAGCGTTCCTGATCGGTGTCGGTATCGCGATGATGTTTGCATTCGCAAACCCGTTCGCTGGCTAATTCCTGAATTCTCATCGTGCCGGGGCCTCGCCCCGGCGTCTGTCAATTTGAGAAGGAAATAACCGTGAACCTGAACGCAACATTGTTTGCGCAGTTCGTCGTCTTCTTCATTCTCGCGCTGTTCACGATGAAATTCGTGTGGCCGCCGCTGATGAAGGCGCTCGACGAGCGTGCGAAGAAAATCTCGGAAGGTCTTGCGGCCGCCGATCGCGGCAAAGCCGAAATGGCTGCCGCCGAAAAGCGCGTGCAGGCCGAGCTTGCCACCGCACGTGACGAAGGCACCAAGCGCATCGCCGACGCCGAGAAACGCGCGCAGGGCATCGTCGAAGACGCCAAGAAGCAGGCCACCGACGAAGCAGCACGCATCATTGCCGCCGCACGTGCCGACGCCGAAGCACAGGCAGGCAAAGTGCGCGATGCGCTACGCGCCGAAGTCGCCGCGCTCGCCGTCAAGGGCGCAGAGCAGATCCTGAAGAAGGAAATCAACGCCGCCGCTCACGCGGACCTGTTGAACCAACTCAAGGCTGAACTGTAACCATGGCTGAACTCGCAACCATCGCACGTCCTTACGCCGAGGCGCTGTTCCGCGTCGCGCAAGGCGGCAATCTGCAGGCCTGGTCCGACCTTGTCGACGAAATGGCCGCAGTCGCCGCACTGCCCGATGTGAAAGAGTTTGCCTCGAACCCGCGCCTGACCGATGCGCAAATCGCGGACACCTTCCTGGCTACGCTGAAGTCGTCAACCAGCCCGGAGGCAAAGAACTTTGTCAACGCACTGGTCGAAAACTCCCGCCTTGCACTGCTGCCTGAAATTGCGGCGCAGTTCACGCTGCTGAAGAACACGCAGCAGGGGAGTGCCGACGCCGATATCGTCAGTGCTTTCCCGATGCAGGATGCGCAGGTCGGCGATCTGGTCGCGGCACTCGAAAAGAAATTCGGGCGCAAGCTGAACCCCAGTGTGACCGTGGATCCTTCACTGATCGGCGGCGTGCGTGTGGTCGTGGGTGACGAAGTGCTCGACACCTCGGTGCGCGCGAAGCTGCAGCAGATGCAGACCGCGCTGGCGTCGTAAGAACCGCTGGACAATTAGAGATATTGCGGGCAGCCGGGCATAGCCGACGCGACCCAACCAATCAGGAGCTAACATGCAACTCAACCCGTCTGAAATCAGCGAGCTGATCAAGAGCCGGATCCAGGGTATCGGCGCCAGCGCCGAGATTCGTAACCAGGGCACCGTGATCTCCGTGACCGACGGTATCTGCCGCATCCACGGTCTCTCAGACGCGATGCAGGGTGAAATGCTTGAATTCCCGGGCAACACCTTCGGCCTCGCGCTGAACCTCGAGCGCGACTCCGTCGGCGCCGTTATCCTCGGCGAATACGAGCACATTTCCGAAGGCGACACCGTCAAGTGCACCGGCCGCATTCTCGAAGTGCCGATCGGCCCGGAGCTGCGCGGCCGTGTCGTCAACGCACTCGGCCAGCCAATCGATGGCAAGGGCCCGATCAACGCCAAGCTGTCCGCGCCGATCGAAAAAATCGCCCCGGGCGTCATCGCGCGTCAATCGGTGTCGCAGCCACTGCAGACCGGCCTGAAGTCGATCGATTCCATGGTGCCCATCGGCCGTGGCCAGCGCGAGCTGATCATCGGTGACCGCCAGACCGGCAAGACCGCCGTCGCGCTCGACACCATCATCAACCAGAAGGGCCAAGGCGTTACGTGTATCTACGTCGCGATCGGCCAGAAGGCGTCGTCGGTCAAGAACGTTGTGCGCGCACTCGAACAGCACGGTGCAATGGACTACACGATCGTCGTGTCGGCCACCGCGTCCGAGTCGGCAGCAATGCAATACGTGTCAGCCTACTCGGGCTGCGCGATGGGTGAATATTTCCGCGATCGCGGCGAAGACGCGCTGATCATCTATGATGATCTGTCGAAGCAAGCCGTTGCTTATCGTCAGGTGTCGCTGCTGCTGCGTCGCCCGCCGGGCCGCGAAGCATTCCCCGGCGACGTGTTCTATCTCCACTCGCGTCTGCTCGAGCGTGCCGCTCGCGTGAACCCCGACTACGTCGAGAAATTCACCGAAGGTGCTGTCAAGGGCAAGACCGGCTCGCTGACCGCGCTGCCGATCATCGAGACCCAAGCCGGTGACGTCTCCGCGTTCGTTCCGACCAACGTGATCTCGATCACCGACGGCCAGATCTTCCTCGAGACCTCGCTGTTCAACGCAGGTGTTCGCCCCGCGATCAACGCCGGTATCTCGGTGTCGCGCGTTGGCGGTGCTGCACAGACCAAGGTCATCAAGAGCCTTTCCGGCGGTATTCGTACGGACCTTGCGCAGTATCGTGAACTGGCTGCGTTCGCGCAGTTCGCTTCCGACCTCGACGAAGCCACCCGCAAGCAGCTCGACCGCGGCGCACGCGTGACCGAACTCCTGAAGCAGCCGCAGTACTCGCCGCTGCCGGTATCGCTGATGGCCGCCACGCTGTTCGCGGTCAACAAGGGCTACCTGGACGACGTCGACGTGAAGAAAGTGCTGGCCTTCGAGTCGGGTCTGCACAACTTCCTGAAGACCAGCCACGCGGACCTGCTGAAGAAGATCGAAGACACCAAGCAGCTCGACAAGGACGGCGAAGCCGCACTGGCTGCCGCGGTTGAAAGCTTCAAGAAGAGCTTCTGATCGCAACCGTAGCTAAAAGGAGCAACAATGGCTGCTGGTAAAGAGATACGCGGCAAGATCAAAAGCGTCGAGAACACGAAGAAGATCACCAAGGCGATGGAGATGGTCGCCGCATCCAAGATGCGCAAGGCGCAGGAACGGATGCGCGCCGCCCGCCCCTACGGTGAAAAGGTTCGTAACGTCGCTGCGCACCTCGCCGAGGCGAATCCGGAGTACTCGCACCCGTTTCTGGTGAAGCGCGAAGGCAGCAAGACCGTTGGGCTGATCGTCGTCACGACCGACAAGGGTCTGTGCGGCGGTCTCAACACCAACGTGCTGCGCCAGGTGACCAACAAGATGCGCGACATCGAGGCGGCCGGAAAGAAGGTCGTCGCCGTCGCTATCGGCAACAAGGGCTTCGGCTTCCTGAACCGCATCGGTGTACAGATGCAGGCACACGCCGTGCAACTGGGCGACACACCGCACCTCGAGAAGCTGATTGGTCCGGTCAAGGTCCTGCTGGATGCGTACACCGAGGGCAAGGTGGATGAGGTTTACCTTTGCTTCACTCGCTTCCTCAACACGATGAAGCAAGAGCCGGTGATCGAGCAACTGCTGCCGCTCACCTCGGAGCAAATGACCCCGACGCACGCGCACAGCTGGGACTACCTGTACGAGCCGGATGCGCAGACCGTCATCGACGACCTGCTGGTGCGTTATGTCGAGGCGCTGGTGTACCAGGCCGTGGCCGAGAACATGGCGTCCGAGCAGTCGGCGCGCATGGTCGCGATGAAGGCTGCCACCGACAACGCCGGCAACCTGATTGGCGAGCTGAAGCTGGTCTACAACAAGACCCGCCAGGCCGCGATCACGAAGGAACTGTCCGAGATTGTCGCCGGCGCAGCAGCTGTCTGATGCCAAGCTTGAACACGCGAATTTAACGAATCTAACTTTATTGAAGGAACGAACATGGCTGAAGGCAAAATCGTTCAGTGTATCGGTGCTGTGGTTGACGTGGAATTTCCGCGTAACGCGATGCCCAAGGTCTACGATGCGCTGAAAATGGACGGCTCCGAGCTGACCCTCGAAGTGCAACAGCAGCTCGGTGACGGCATCGTGCGCACCATTGCGCTCGGCTCGTCAGACGGCCTGCGTCGCGGCATGATCATCAAGAACACCGGCGCACCGATTACCGTGCCTGTCGGCATGGCGACCCTGGGCCGCATCATGGACGTGCTCGGTAACGCGATTGACGAGCAGGGCCCCGTCAGCACTGCAAAGACCGCATCCATCCACCGCAAGCCGCCGGCGTATGACGAGCTCTCGCCGTCGCAGGAGCTGCTCGAAACCGGCATCAAGGTGATTGACCTCGTCTGCCCGTTTGCCAAGGGTGGCAAGGTCGGTCTGTTCGGCGGTGCGGGTGTCGGCAAGACCGTGAACATGATGGAACTCATCAACAACATCGCGAAAGCGCACTCGGGTCTGTCTGTGTTCGCAGGCGTCGGCGAGCGCACCCGTGAGGGCAACGACTTCTATCACGAGATGATGGAAGCCGGCGTCGTCAACACCGAAGACTTCACCAAGTCGAAGGTCGCGATGGTGTACGGCCAGATGAACGAGCCGCCGGGCAACCGTCTGCGCGTCGCGCTGACCGGCCTGACCATCGCCGAATCGTTCCGCGACGAAGGCCGTGATGTTCTGTTCTTCGTCGATAACATCTACCGCTACACGCTAGCCGGTACCGAGGTGTCCGCGCTGCTGGGCCGTATGCCTTCGGCCGTGGGTTACCAGCCGACGCTGGCTGAGGAAATGGGCCGCCTGCAGGAGCGCATTACGTCTACCAAGACCGGCTCGATCACCTCGATTCAGGCCGTGTACGTTCCGGCGGATGACTTGACCGACCCGTCCCCAGCCACCACCTTCGCCCACCTTGACTCGACCGTCGTTCTCTCGCGTGACATTGCCGCGCTGGGTATTTACCCCGCCGTCGATCCGCTGGACTCGACCTCGCGCCAGCTGGACCCGAACGTCGTCGGTACCGAGCACTACGAGACCGCACGCGCCGTCCAGGGCACGCTGCAGCGCTACAAGGAACTGCGCGACATCATCGCGATTCTGGGCATGGACGAACTGGCACCGGAAGACAAGCTGACCGTGGCACGCGCTCGTAAAATGCAGCGTTTCCTCTCGCAGCCTTTCCACGTTGCCGAGGTGTTCACCGGCTCGCCGGGCAAGTATGTGTCGCTCAAGGACACCATCAAGGGCTTCAAGATGATCGCTTCCGGCGAACTGGATCACCTGCCCGAGCAGGCGTTCTACATGGTCGGCACGATCGACGAAGCCATCGAGAAGGCGAAGAAACTGCAGTAATGTTCAGCGCCCCGCAGCCATGCTGCGGGGCACGCTTCTCGATACCAACAAAGGCTTCCTATGGCACACACTATTCACGTTGACGTGGTCTCCGCCGAAGAGCAAATCTTCGCCGGCGAGGCCGAATTCGTTGCGTTGCCGGGTGAAGCGGGCGAGCTGGGCATTTATCCCAAGCACACGCCGCTGATCACGCGCATCCGTCCGGGCGCGGTTCGCATCAAGGTTGCAGGCCAGGCGGAGGACGAGTTCATTTTCGTCGCAGGCGGCATCCTCGAAGTACAACCCAACGCAGTGACGGTGCTCGCCGACACCGCCATCCGCGGCAAAGATCTGGACGAGGCCAAAGCCTCGGCAGCCAAAAAAGCGGCTGAAGAAGCGATGGACAATCGCGAGTCAACCATCGACTACGCTCACGCACAGGCTGAACTGGCCGTCGCTGTCGCCCAACTGGCGGCGATCGCCAAACTCCGCAACAAGCAACGCTGATCGTTTCGCGTGGCAGGCAACAAGGCAGCTTCGGCTGCCTTTTGCTTTTGTGCAGGCGACTTTACCGACGTACGGCACCCGAGACTTCACCGCCGACCCTGCAAGCCGCGGTGGGTCGCCTTCACGCCTGCTCGGCCCACTGGCCCGCACGACGTATCGCGCGTTGCCACACTTCAAGCCTCGCATGCCGTTCGGCAGGCCTCATTCTCGGATCGAAGCGTCGTTCCATCTGCCACTGCGCCGCGATCTCCTCCTGACCCTGCCAGAATCCCACGCCCAAGCCTGCCAGATAAGCCGCGCCGAGCGCTGTCGTCTCCGTGACCTCGGGCCGCACAACGGGCACGCCCAGGATGTCGGCCTGAAATTGCATCAGCAAGTTGTTGCGCGCCGCACCGCCATCGACGCGCAGCTCGCGCAGCGGCGTCGCAGAGTCCTTCTGCATCGCCACCAGAACGTCGGCAGTCTGAAACGCGAT
>CAZESK010000013.1:10021-40683 GCA_964515155.1 uncultured Bifidobacterium sp. | reverse complement strand
ACAGCGCTCGCTCCGAACCACCCGCCCTGGAATTCAGGGCAGACCATCAAACGGCGAAGGCTCAGCGAACCCCGCCGTCCGGCGCCATCAAGCCAGCAACGCCCGATGTGCATCGATCGCCTCACGTACCACCGGACTCAAGCCCTCGGCCTCGCCGCCGTCCATCTTCTGCAGCATTGTCTTGCGCATGCGCGGCTCCCAGAATTTCTTGAGATGATTCGCGATATCGGCCTTGGCCTGCTCGCGATCCGGCATGCTCTCGAAGAACGTACCGATCTGGTTTGCCATTTTCACGAGATTATGGATGTCCATTGCCCTGCTCCGTCGTCAAACGCTCCGGATGCGCATACACCACGTATGACGCATCTCGCATGAATCCCACCAGTGTCACGCCAGCCTGCTCGGCGAGCTGCACTGCGAAACTGGTGGGTGCTGAAATGGCCGCGATGGCACCTACGCCCATGATCGCGGCCTTTTGCACCATCTCGTAGCTGGCGCGGCTAGTGATGAGCACCGTGCCTCGGGTGAAATCGGTCTTCTCCTCGGCCAGCGCGCCGATCAACTTATCGAGGGCGTTATGCCGGCCGACGTCCTCACGCACGCAGACCACCTCGCCCGACTCGCTCATCCACGCCGCGGCATGCGTGGCGCCGCTTTGCTGCTGCAACGGTTGCAGCGCGTGCATCGCACGCATGCCGGCGCTCATTGCAGCTGCCGCCACCGGATGGCGATGCGTGACCGGATCAACCCAGCGCGTCACCTGATCCAGCGCCTCGGTACCGCACAGCCCGCAACCGGTACGACCGGTCATGTTGCGACGGCGTTCCTTGAGTTTCACGAAGCGTTCGCTGGCGATCTCGATATGCACGAGACGGCCGTCGGCCTGCGGCTCGACCTCGCAGCCATAGAACTCGGATGGGTCGGCAATGATGCCCTCGGTCAGCGAAAAGCCGAGCGCGAAATCTTCCAGATCAGCCGGCGAAGCCAACATCACGACATGGGAGATGCCGTTATATTCGAGCGCCACCGGCACCTCGACCGCAAGCACATCCTGCGATACGGTGAGCTGCCCCTCCCGGCAACGCAGCACGGATACCTGTTTCAGCGTATCCGAGCCGGTGCCGAGCTTTACTGCGTCGGGGTCATGTCCCATCCATCATTCCCATGCATCAGCTAGCATCAAGCTTTGCCAGCTCCAGCTGCTCCTTGTTGAAACGCTCGTAGTTCTGCTGCCACTCCGACGGCTGCGTGACCGGCATCACCTGCACGGCCGTCACTTTGTACTCGGGACAGTTGGTCGCCCAGTCGGAGTTGTTGGTCGTGATCACGTTCGCACCGGATTCCGGGAAATGGAAGGTGGTGTAGACCACGCCCGGCTGCACGTTCTCGCTGATCGTCGCACGCAGCACGGTCTGACCGGCACGCGACTCAATGCCGACCCAGTCATCCTGCTTGATGCCGCGCTCCTCAGCATCATGCGGATGGATCTCGAGCCGATCTTCGCTGTGCCACTTCACGTTCTCCGTACGGCGGGTCTGCGCGCCGACGTTGTACTGGGACAGGATACGTCCGGTCGTCAGAATCAACGGGAAGCGCTGCGTCACTTTCTCGTCGGTCGCCACGTACTTCGTGATCATGAAGCGCCCTTTGCCACGCACGAACGCATCAACGTGCATGATCGGCGTGCCTTCCGGCGAGTTGTCATTACACGGCCATTGCACGCTGCCGAGGCGGTCGATCTTCTCGTAGCTCACGCCACGGAAGCTCGGCGTGAGTGCGGCGATCTCGGCCATGATCTCGGACGGATGTCCGTAGTTCATCGGATAGCCAAGTGCGTTGGCCAAGAGCTGCGTGACTTCCCAATCCGAGTAGCCGGTCTTGGGCGGCATCACCTTGCGTACGCGTGAGATACGTCGCTCGGCATTGGTGAACGTACCGTCCTTCTCGAGGAACGAAGAACCCGGCAGGATCACGTGGGCATACTTGGCAGTCTCGTTGAGGAAGATGTCCTGCACCACCAGGCACTCCATGGCCATCAGCGCATCGGTCACATGCTGGGTGTTCGGGTCGGACTGCACGATGTCCTCGCCCTGCACATAGAGCCCCTTGAAGCTGCCGTCGAGCGCAGCGTCGAACATATTCGGGATGCGCAGTCCGGGCTCGGGATTGAGCGACACGCCCCAGTACGCCTCGAATTCGCTGCGCGCCGTGCTGTCGGAGATGTGACGGTAGCCCGGCAGCTCGTGCGGGAAGGAACCCATATCGCAGGAGCCCTGCACGTTGTTCTGACCGCGCAGCGGGTTCACACCGACACCGAGGCGACCGACATTACCGGTTGCCATGGCGAGGTTCGCAATACCCATCACCATCGTCGAACCTTGCGCATGCTCGGTCACGCCAAGGCCGTAGTAAATGGCCGCGTTGCCGCCGGTGGCATAAAGCCGTGCAGCAGCGCGCAACTCCTCCGCTGGCACACCGATCACGGGCGCCATCACCTCCGGCGAGTTCTCCGGCCGTGCCACGAATTCCTTCCAGTCTTCGAAGGACTTCAGGTCGCAGCGCTCGCGAATGTACTCCTCTTTCAGCAGCCCTTCGGTCACGATGACATGCGCCATCGCATCGATCACGGCGACGTTGGTGCCGGGCTTGAGTTTCAGGTGGTAATCAGCCTTGTAGTGCGCGCCCTTGACCATCTCGGTGCTGCGCGGATCCACCACGATCAACTTGGCTCCCTGGCGCAGGCGCCGCTTCATCTGCGACGCGAATACCGGATGCGCTGCGGCCGGATTGGCGCCGATCACCATGATCACGTCGGCCTTCATCACCGAATCGAAGGTCTGGGTGCCGGCGGATTCACCGAGGGTTTGTTTCAGACCGTATCCGGTCGGCGAGTGACAGACGCGGGCACAGGTATCGACATTGTTGTTGCCGAAGGCAGCGCGCACCAGCTTCTGCACGAGATAGGCTTCCTCGTTCGTGCAACGCGACGACGTAATGCCACCGACCGAGTCGCGACCGTGCTTGTCCTGAATACGACGGAACTCGCTGGCGGCGTAGTTGATCGCTTCTTCCCAGGAGACTTCCTGCCACGGGTCGCTGATCTTCTTGCGGATCATCGGATTCAGGATGCGGTCCTTGTGGGTTGCATAGCCCCACGCGAACCGGCCCTTGACGCAGGAGTGGCCATGGTTGGCCTTGCCGTCTTTCCACGGCACCATGCGGACCACCTCGGTGCCTTTCATTTCGGCCTTGAAGGAGCAGCCGACGCCGCAGTAGGCGCAGGTGGTGATTGCGCTGTGCTCGGCGATACCGATCTTGATGACGGTTTTTTCGGTCAGTGTCGCGGTCGGGCAAGCCTGCACGCAGGCACCGCAAGAGACGCACTCCGAATCCATGAAGGCCTCGTTCTGCCCTGCAGCGACACGCGAATCGAAGCCGCGGCCGTCAATGGTCAGTGCGAACGTGCCTTGCGTTTCCTCGCAGGCGCGCACGCAACGATTGCAGACGATGCACTTCGACGGGTCGTAGGTGAAGTAGGGATTCGACTCGTCCTTCTTCAGCTCGGTGTGGGTCTTGATCGGTGCGTTACCTTTCGTGTAGCGCACCTCGCGCAGGCCGACCAGACCGGCCACATCCTGCAGCTCGCAGTTGCCGTTCGTCGGGCAAGTCAGGCAATCGAGCGGGTGATCGGAGATATACAGCTCGAGCATGCCGCGACGGATGTCGGCCAGCTTTTGCGTCTGCGTGCGCACCTTCATGCCGGGCTCGACCGGTGTCGTGCATGAGGCGGGATAGCCGCGACGGCCTTCGATCTCGACCAGACAGACGCGGCAGGAGCCGAAGGCTTCCAGCGAGTCGGTTGCGCACAGCTTGGGTACGTTAATGCCGGCCTCTGCGCTGGCGCGCATGACGGATGTACCCGCCGGTACGGTAATCGTCACGCCGTCGATTTCCAGCGTGACCAGCGTATCGGATTCACGCGCGGGGGTACCAAAATCCTTGTCGTCGATCGCGTTCATGCCAACTCCTTTACTTGGTCAGTGACACCGAAGTCTTCAGAAAAATGATTCAGCGCGGAGAGCACCGGGAACGGTGTCATGCCGCCCATTGCGCACAGGGAGCCGTTCAACATGACGTCGCACAGGTCACGCACCAGATGGATCTGCTGCTCGCGATCCTCGCCGGCGATCACCTTGTCGAGCGCCTCCTTGCCGCGCGTGGAGCCGATGCGGCAGGGTGTGCACTTGCCGCAGGATTCGATCGCGCAGAATTCCATCGCATAGCGCGCCTGCTTGAGCATGTTGACGGTATCGTCGAACACCACGATGCCGCCATGGCCCAGCGTGCCACCGATGGCGAGGAAGGCTTCGTAATCGAGCGGCGTATCGAATTGGGATTCGGGCAGGTACGCGCCCAGCGGCCCGCCCACCTGCACCGCGCGAATCGGCCGGCCGGAGCGCGTGCCGCCGCCGAAGTCATAAAGCATCTCGCGCAGGGTGATGCCAAAGGCCTTTTCGACCAGTCCGCCCTGACGGATGTTGCCCGCGAGCTGAATCGGCAGGGTGCCGCGCGAGCGACCCATACCGAAATCTTTGTAGTAATCGGCACCGCGGGCGAAGATCACCGGCACCGTGGCCAGCGAGATGACGTTATTGATCACCGTGGGTTTACCGAACAGGCCGGAGATGGCCGGCAGTGGCGGCTTGGCACGAACGATGCCGCGCTTGCCTTCGATGCTCTCCAGCAGCGCGGTTTCTTCACCGCAGACATAGGAGCCCGCGCCGACCCGGACCTCGAGATCAAAACGCTTGCCAGAGCCGCGGATATCACGGCCGAGGTAGTTGTGCGCGCGGGCGACCATGATCGCCTCGTTCAGCACCGCAATCGCGTGCGGATACTCGGAGCGCACATAGATGTAGCCCTTGTCCGCACCGACGCCGAGGCCGGCGATCGTCATGCCCTCGATCAGCATGAACGGGTCGTCTTCCATCACCATACGGTCGGAGAAGGTACCGGAATCACCCTCGTCGGCATTACAGACGATGTACTTCTGTGCCGACGCCGTGTTGCGCACGGTATTCCACTTGATACCGGTCGGGAAAGCGGCGCCACCTCGACCGCGCAAACCGGAGGTCGTTACCTGCTGGACGATCTGCTCCTGCGTCATCTGCAGCGCATTGTGCAGGCCGGCGTAGCCCTCGTGAGCGACATAGTCGTCGATCGACAGCGGATCGGTAATACCAACGCGCGCGAAGGTCAGGCGCTCCTGGTTTTTAAGGAAGGCGATCTCTTCTGTCACGCCGAGCGACAGACGATGCGCGCCGCCGTCGGTGAAGTTGGCGTCGAACAGCGAGGCGACATCATCAACCTCGACCGGACCATAGGCCACGCGACCACCGGCGAGTCCGACTTCAACCAGCGGCTCGAGCCAGAACATGCCGCGCGAGCCATTACGGATCAGCTCGATGGCAATGCCGCGCCGCTTGGCCTCAGCCACGATAGCCTGCGCTACTTCATCGGCGCCGAGTGCCAGCGCGGTCGAGTCCCGGGGGACGAAAATTTTCACGCTCATGCATCGCTCCTTGCACGCGCAATCAGCGCATCGAATTTTGCCTTGTCCACCCGCGCATGCAGCCGCTCGCCCACCATCATCGATGGCCCGCACGCGCAATGGCCGAGGCAGTAGACCGGCTCGAGCGTGACGTGGCCGTCGGCGGTAGTTTCATGAAAGTCGATACCCAGAGAACGCTTCGCATGCTCAGTCACCGCCTCGGAGCCGACCGACTGGCAGGCCTCGGCCTGGCATAACTGCACGACGATCTTGCCGGCCGGCGTCTTGCGGAAGTGGTGGTAGTAGCTGATCACGCCATGGACCTCGGCGCGCGACAGGTTCAGGCGGTCAGCGATGACGGGCACGGCGTCAGCAGGAACGTAGCCGTGCTCGGCCTGTATCGCGTGGAGGATGGGCAGCAATGCACCGTCGGGCGCACCCAATGCGCTCAGCGTGGCGTCAATGCACGCGTTGAAGGAGGCATTCTGCATCGTGGTCTCCGGTCTAATTATGTTCATTGAAGCCTATTTGTGATCAGAAGAAACTCTTTACGCTTCAATACGTTGCAGGATCTTGTCTCCCTCAAAAGAGGATGTCAATATGCTTCGTTTAGCATATTTACAGGCGCAAAAAAACCGCCGCGGGCAATAGGCCGGCGACGGTGGTTGGCACCCCACGCTCACTCAGTCATTTTTGATGACGATGCTGGGAAACTTGCTGGTCATATCCTTCGCCTTGTCAGCGACCTTGACCGCCACCTTGCGTGCGATTTGCTTGTAGATACCGGTGACCTGCCCGTCCGGATCAGCCACGACGGTCGGCCGGCCGGAGTCGGCCTGCTCGCGGATACTCATCGTCAAGGGCAGCGCGCCGAGGAAGTCGACACCAAAATCGCTGCACATCTTCTCGCCGCCGCCCTGCCCGAAGATGGGCTCGGCGTGGCCGCAGTTGCTGCAGATGTGCACACTCATGTTCTCGACAATGCCAAGGATGGGAATGCCGACCTTCTCAAACATTTTCAATCCCTTGCGCGCGTCAAGCAATGCAATATCCTGCGGCGTGGTGACAATGACGGCGCCCGTGACCGGTACTTTCTGTGACAAGGTCAGTTGCACGTCGCCAGTGCCCGGGGGCATGTCGACGATGAGGTAATCGAGGTCACGCCAGTTGGTCTGCTCGAGCAATTGCTGCAAGGCCTGGGTAACGATGGGCCCACGCCAAACCATCGGCTGGTCGGGATCGATCATGAAACCGATCGAGGCGACCTGCACGCCGTAGTTCTCCAGTGGCTCCATGGTCTTGCCGTCCAGGCTGTCCGGCTTGCCGGATACGCCCATCATCATCGGCTGCGACGGCCCATAGATGTCAGCGTCAAGCAGGCCGACTTTTGCACCCTCGGCCGCCAGCGCCAGCGCAAGATTGACTGCGGTGGTCGACTTGCCCACGCCGCCCTTGCCGGACGCCACTGCGATGATGTTGCGCACATTGCTCATCAGCTTCACGCCGCGCTGCACCGCATGCGCGACGATCTTCACTTGCACGTTGACACTGACATTGGCCACGCCGGGCACGGTGCGCACGGCGGCGATGGCCATATCGCGGATGCTGGCGATCTGGCTTTTCGCCGGGTAGCCAAGCTCGATGTCGAGTGACACGTTGCCGCCGTCGACCTGCAAGTTCTTTGCCGACTTGCTGCTGACGAGATCCTTGCCGGTGTTCGGATCGATGACACGCGACAAAGCGTCGCGCACGGAATCCACGGTAATGCTCATTACGCCTCCTGATGTGAGGGCGCAAGTCTAAACGAAAGCGGCCGCCCCTGTGAGGAGCGGCCGCATCGAGAGGCTATGAAGTGCGACTATTTGAACAGCACGGCCGACTTCTGCAGCGTCACCCAGATGCCGTAGGCGAGCGGAATGCCGACCGCGAGCCAGGCCAGCGGCGCCACCAGCGGGTGGCTGGCCTGCGTGCTGTCAGCACCCTTACCGTCGGCCGCGGCCAACGACTTTTCATGCGCAAGCCGCTTTTCATGCGCCAGCTCTTCGTCGGACATGAACCAGCGATCCGCCACGGGCCGTACCATCAGGTTGGCAATCAGGCCGACCACCAGCATGGCCGCCAGCACATAGAAGATTGGCGCATAAATCTGATCGAACGGCACCTGCTGCTCGAGCCGGATGTCGTGCATGTAGTTCACGACGACCGGGCCGAGGATGCCGGCAGTAGACCACGCCGTCAGCAGCCTGCCGTGGATCGCGCCAACGAACTGGGTGCCGAACATATCGGCCAGATAGGCCGGTATGGTGGCGAAGCCGCCGCCGTACATCGAGGCAATCACGCAGAAGCAGGCCACGAAGATCGCAAGCGACTTCCAGTCGGCCGCGAG
Organism: uncultured Bifidobacterium sp.; assembly: GCA_964515155.1. Lineage (GTDB taxonomy): Bacteria > Pseudomonadota > Gammaproteobacteria > Burkholderiales > Burkholderiaceae_D > Pernthalerella. The sequence continues at coordinate 32,746 of CAZESK010000013.1, read as the reverse complement.
CGAGGCCAGTACGTACATCGCCGTGCCAAGCACGAAGAAGATCACGTAGGTCTGCTTGCGCCCGAGCTTGTCGGAGGACGAGGCCCACACGACCCGGCCGCCGATATTGAACAGCGAGATCAGCCCAACGAAGCCGGCACCGATGGCCACTGCGGCCGCCAGCATTTCCTTATCTGCCTTCAGGTCGGCGAAGCCAACCCCGGGCTGGCCAACGAGGGCGCCACCGAAGGTCTCCTGCAGCATGGGCGAAGCAGCGCCAATGATGCCGATGCCCGCCGAGACGTTCATGCAAAGCACGATCCAGAGTAGCCAGAATTGCGGCGTCTTGTGCGCGTTTTTCAAGTGCACATGTCGGGTCGCGATCATCGCGTTGGCCGATGGCGGCGGCGGTTCCCAGCCTGCGGGCTTCCAGCCGGTCGCGGGTACGCGGTAGCTGAAGGCGCCGGAGAACATGAAGACGGCGTAGATGGCCGCGAGCACGACGAAGGTTTGCCAGACACCGGTTTCAGTCGGTGTCGCAAAATTCCCCATCAGCAGCGTTGCCAGCGGCGAGCCGATCATGGCGCCGCCGCCGAAGCCCATGATCGCCATCCCGGTCGCCATGCCGCGCCGGTCGGGAAACCATTTGATCAGTGTTGATACCGGCGAGATGTAGCCAAGCCCGAGACCAATGCCGCCGATGACGCCCGAACCCAGCCACAGCATCCACAGCTGATGCTGGTAAATACCGAGCGCGGAAATCAGCAGGCCGCCACACCAGCAAATGGCTGACACGAAGCCGGCCTTGCGGGGGCCTGCACGCTCGAGCCAGCCGCCCCAGATCGCAGCCGCGCAGCCAAGCACGACGAAAAACAGCGTGTACATCCAGCCAAGATCGAACTGGGTCCAGTTGCAATCGGTGGCGAACAGTGCGCGACCGGTACCGGCCAGCTTGTCGGCGAAGGTCGTCGCGCCTGCCGCGCACGAAGCCAGCGGTGTACCGCTCTCATCGAGCAGCGCATTACCGAGCGGCTTCCAGAACACCGAGAAGCCGTAGGCCATGCCGATGCACAGATGGATGGCGAGTGCTGCGGGGGGGACCAGCCAACGGTTGAACCCCGGGCCGGCGATCGTGCGCTCCTTGGCGAGCAATCCTGCAAGTGCCATGTCTCCTCCTGATCGGCTACCAGCGCGAAGGCAGCCCTAGATGTGGGTTTTATTATGTAGGTACAAGCGCGAAGCGTCGCCACGCTAACACCCTGCATTCTACGTTGCAATATGCTAAGGTAGACATAATGTTCAAGGTTAGGATCAATCCGCACTGGGAAATCTCCCGCGCCGGTGGGCAAGCGCTCGACACGGCAGTGCTGCTCTCGCTGCTGCGCGCGATCGAGGAGACTGGCTCTATTGCGCGCGCCGCTCAGACTGTCGGTCTCTCGTATCGTTATGCGTGGGGTCTGCTGCGTGAAGCCGAGGAATTATTCGGGTACAGCCTGATGCAGACCGGCCGCGGACGCGGTACACGGCTCTCTGCGCTATCCGAAAAACTGATCTGGGCCGACCGCCGGGTCAGCGCACGCCTCTCCCCGACACTCGACAGCCTTGCGTCCGAACTCGAAGGTGAGCTCGGCCGCACGCTCGGCACCGTGCCGCAGATGGTGAGGCTTGACGCCAGCCACGGCTTTGCAGTCGCTGCCTTCCTCAAGCTCGCCGGCGAATCCGGATTGCCGATCGACCTGCGCTATCGCAACAGCACCGATGCGGTGGCGGCGCTCTCGCGTGGCGAGTCGGACCTGGCCGGCTTCCATGTGCCGCTTGGCGAGTTCGAGTCGCAGTCAGTCGAGCGCTATGGCAAATGGCTTGATGCAAAGTCGCATCGCCTGATCCATCTCGCGGTCAGGACGCAAGGGCTGTTCGTCAACCGGGGGAATCCGCTGGCCATTAGCGGACTCGAAGACCTCGCGCGTCCCGATGTCCGCTTCGTCAACCGCCAGGTGGGTTCCGGTACGCGGCTGCTGATCGAGCAACTGCTGTCCCGTCACGACGTTGTACCAACCATGGTTAATGGTTACGAGAACACCGAATTCACCCACTCAGCGGTCGCCGCCTTCATTGCCAGCGGCATGGCTGATGTGGGCTTTGGCGTGCAGACTGCAGCCGAGCGCTTCAAGCTCGACTTCATCCCGTTGGCGAATGAGCGCTATTTCTTTGCGGTCAGTGCGGATGCACTTGAACAGCCGAAGATGCGCAAGGTCATCGAGGTCCTGCGCTCACCGGATTTCCGGCAGTCGGTGCGGCAGCTCGCCGGCTACGATGCGACCGACACCGGCGAGATCCTGACTCTGCCGCAAGCGTTCAGCACGCTCTCACGCAAGCAGCTCGCCTGACTGGTCATGAGTATTCCTGTTGAACGGATTACCGGTCTGGTACTCGCCGGGGGACGCGGTACACGCATGGGCGGCGCGGACAAGGGGCTTGCCTCGTTTCATGGAGAACCACTCGTCAGCCACGCAATGCGCCGGCTGCAGCCACAAGTCGGGTCCGTGGTGATTAATGCGAACCGGTATCTCGACCAGTACGCCACCTTCGGCGCGGCGGTCGTGCCCGATACTTTCCCGGGCTTTGCCGGTCCGCTGGCCGGTCTGCATGCCGGCCTCGCCCGCTGCAGCACCGACTTCCTCGCAGCCGTGCCTTGCGACACACCAATGTTTCCGACCGACCTGGTCAGCCGGTTGTGGGCCACCCTCGAGGGCAGCAGCAGCATGGCAGCCATCGCGGTGACCGACACGCCGGCCGGTGAGCAGCGCCACCCGGTGTTTTGCCTGTTGCGGCGCTCGGCCCTGCCCTCGCTGGACGACTATCTGAAAGGCGGCGGGCGCAAGGTCGGCGAATGGCTGGATGCCATCGGCTGTGCTCGGGCGCACTTCGGTGACGAAGCGGCGTTCACCAATCTGAACACACGCGACGAACTCGATGCTTTCGCTCGCCGGCTCTCATGATGGTTTTCTTTCCTCGGCCTTGGGCTTGAAATGCTTGTCGCTGATGCGGAACTTGCCGCGCCGGTCGCCCATCAGCTGGCGCAGCTCCGCGATCGACAGGGCACTCACCTCATGCATGCGGATCAGCAGCGAAGCGGTGACCGGCAATCTGCGATGACGTATCTTACTGATCACTGGCGGCGACACCTCGAGCGCGCGCGACAGCGCTGCATCGTTCTTGAGATTCAGCCGGCCGATCAGTGAAGCCAGCAGCTGGTCCGGGTCGTAGCGCAGCATCGATTGCATCTTGTCTTGTTCCATGGCGTCCTCATGCGAGTGATAAATCCACTCGCATTCTGACAACATGCCCCTTGGTTTTATTGAGCCGACACAACAGCCACGAAGCGCTCCCTCGCCGCTGCACTGCCTGCTGCGTCAGCGCAAATCGGCAGCAATCGGCAGGGCCGTCTTGTACTTGACCTGCTTGAGCGCGAAACTTGATTTGATGTTCTTGATGCCGGCAATGCGCGTGAGGTGATCGAGAATGAAGCGCTCGAGGGACTGGATGTCGGGCACGACGATGCGTAGCAGGTAGTCTTCGTCGCCGGTCATCAGGTAGACCTCCATCACCTCATCGAAGCGGCTGACCGCCTGCTCGAAGCGTTCGAGCGCGCCGGCTTCCTGCTTCTCCAGCGACACGCGCACGAAGACGTTCACCTTCAACCCGAGCGCGTGCGGGTCGGCCAGGGCGACATAGCGCGCGATCACGCCCTCGCTCTCGAGACGCTTGACGCGCGCGAGCGTGGGTGATGGCGAGAGATTGATGCGCGCCGCCAGTTCGACATTGGTCAGGCTGGCGTCCTGCTGCAAATGCCGCAGAATACGGAAATCCGTGATGTCCAGATCTGTCATAAGTTTATGCTTTAAATAAAAACTATGGCGGCATTTTATTCTGAAATTCTATATTTCTTCGATCTTTTCGGCAGCACCTGCGGCACGGATTCCGTTAACTTACCGGCATCATTCACGGACCGCATGACGCAGGCATCACGATGGACATGATTACCCCCGAACACCTGATCCGACAGCTCGACATCGACGAGAACGAGACCGCAGAGTGGATTGCCGCATTGCAGTCCGTCCTGGCGACCTCCGGTCCGGAGCGCGCGCATTTCCTGCTCTCGCAACTGGCCGCGGCCGCACGTGACGCCGGGCTGAAATGGCGCGATTCACGCATCACGCCCTATGTGAACACGATACGTCCACACGACGAACCACCCTACCCCGGCGGTTCGGACGCACTGGCCATCGAGGAAAGGATCGCTGGCATCCTGCGTTGGAACGCATTGGCGATGGTGGTGCGCGCAAACCGCGCCTATGGCGAGCTCGGCGGCCACATTGCCAGCTATGCCTCGGCTGCCGACCTGTTCGAGGTGGGCTTCAATCATTTTTTCCGCGCGCAGACCACCGACTTCGGCGGCGACCTCGTTTACTTTCAGCCGCATTCCGCACCCGGCATCTATGCCCGCGCTTTCCTCGAGGGTCGGCTCGCCGAAGATAACCTCGCCCACTACCGGCAGGAGATCAGCGCGCGCAGTACCGGCAGCCAGGGGCTGTCGTCTTACCCGCATCCCTGGCTGATGCCGGATTTCTGGCAGTTCCCCACCGGCTCGATGGGGATCGGCCCGATCAGTGCGATTTATCAGGCGCGCTTCATGCGCTACCTAGAGCACCGGGGACTGATGTCGCCGCAGCCGCGCAAGGTCTGGGGTGTGTTCGGCGACGGCGAGATGGACGAGCCGGAATCGCTGGCTGCACTCTCGCTGGCCTCGCGCGAAAAGCTCGACAACCTGGTTTTCGTGATCAACTGCAATCTGCAACGGCTCGATGGGCCGGTACGAGGCAACGGTCATATCATCGACGAGCTCGAGACCCTGTTCGGTGGTGCCGGTTGGAACGTGATCAAGCTGCTGTGGGGCTCGGACTGGGATCCGCTGTTTGCGCAGGACCACCAGGGCGAGCTGGTGGATGCGCTCAACCGTACCGTGGACGGCCAGTTGCAGACCTTCGCTGCCAACGACGGCCCGTTCAACCGGGAGCACTTCTTCGGCCAGACACCGGGCCTCAAAGCCATCGGCTCGCTGCTCACCGATGACGAGATCGACCGCCTCAAGCGCGGCGGCCACGATCTGCGCAAGATTCATGCGGCCTATCATGCGGCCATTCATCATGGCGGACAGCCAACCGTCATCCTCGCGCAAACCAAAAAGGGCTTCGGCATGGGCAAGGCCGGCCAGGGCCGGATGACCACGCACCAGCAGAAGAAGCTGGAGCTATCGGACCTGCTCGAGTTCCGCGACCGCTTCAAGCTGCCGCTATCGGACGCGCAGGTCGAGGCGCTGGAGTTCTGCAAACCCGACGCCGACAGCGTCGAGATGCGTCACCTGCAAGCGCGGCGCGCCGCACTCGGCGGCTATCTGCCCGCGCGCACACCCGGCCGCGCAACACTGCCCGTACCGGACATGGACATCTGGGCCAGCTTCGCGCTCGAGGCCGAGCAGAAAGAGATGTCGACCACGATGGCACTGGTACGCATGATGGGCAACCTGCTCAAGGACCCGGCATTGGGTCGTCATGTCGTCCCCATCGTCGCCGACGAGGCACGCACCTTCGGCATGGCCAATCTGTTCCGCCAGGTCGGCATCTATTCCGCGCAGGGCCAGCTGTACCAGCCGGAAGACATCGGCTCCATTCTCTATTACCGTGAAGCCAGGGATGGTCAGATCCTCGAGGAAGGCATTACCGAGGCCGGTGCGATCTCCTCATGGACGGCGGCTGCGACCAGCTATGCGGTGCACGGTCTGCCAATGCTGCCGTTCTACATCTACTACTCGATGTTCGGTTTCCAGCGCATCGGTGACCTGATCTGGGCTGCGGCCGACCAGCGCGCGCGGGGCTTCCTGATCGGCGCCACCTCGGGCCGCACGACACTGGGCGGCGAGGGACTGCAACATCAGGACGGCAGCAGCCATCTGGTCGCCGCCACCATACCAAACTGCGTCGCCTACGATCCGGCATATGCCTACGAGCTGGCCGTTATTCTCGACGAGGGCATGCAGCGCATGCTGCAGCAGAACGATGATGTCTTTTACTACATCACGGTCACGAATGAGAACGAGGCGCAGCCCAGCATGCCGGCCGGTGCGCACGAAGGTATCTTGCGCGGCATGCATTGCGTGCGGCCAAGTGAACGCGCAGATATACGCCTGCTGGCGGCCGGCCCCATCCTGAAAGAAGCGCTGGCCGCAGCCAGCTTGCTTGAGCAGGTGTTCGGCCTGCAGGCCGCGGTATGGAGCATCACCAGCTTCTCCGAGCTGGCACGCGACGGCGTTGCCTGCGAGCGGTCGCGTCGCATGCTGCAATCGGACGAAACACCGTGGATCACGCAGCAGCTGCAGGGCTCGAGCGCACCCGTAATCGCCGTGTCGGATTACGTGCGTGCCGTACCCGAGAGCGTGCGCGCCTTCGTACCAGCGCCATACACCACGCTCGGCACTGACGGCTTCGGCCGCAGCGATACGCGTGCTGCACTGCGCGACTTCTTCGAGGTGGATGCGAAGTGGATTGCGTTCACCGCGCTGTCCGAACTCTACGCCGGACACAAGGACGACGATGAGATGCGCGCTATCGCCGACAAGCTCGGGCTGGATCTCGAGAAGCCCATGGCGAGCCTGGTGTAGCGAACCCCTTAGGCGAAGCCGGCCTGCCGGTGGTTGTTTATCGCAGGCGCGACGCTGCCTGCAGGATGCGCTCGGCACGCATCATCACAGGCTTGTCGACCATCTTGCCATCGACCGCCACGGCGCCGCCACCGGCCTGCCTGGCCGCATCCAGTACCCGCATTGCCCAATGCACCTCGTCGTGCGACGGCAGGAAAGCCGCATGTACGATGGCGAGCTGCCTCGGATGGATACACAGCTTGCCGCCGAAACCGAAGCGTTTGCCGCGCAGCGTGTCACGGCGAAGGACCTCGGTATCATCAATCGCGGTCGTGACACCATCGACCGGTGGCGCAATCCCGGCCAGCCGTGAAGCCAGCACCAGCTCGGAGCGGAATGCATCCAGCTCGCGCTCGTCGCCCTCGATACCGAGGTCAACGGAAAAATCGATGCTGCCAAACATCAGGCGCGAGACGCCATCAGCGGCTGCCAGCGCGCGGGCATTCGCGAGGCCCTCGGCGCTTTCGATCAGCGCCAGTACCATCGGCGCGCCGGCGGCGAGTACGCGGGCCACATCGGCCACGCTTTCCGCCTTCGGCAGCACGACGGCCGCCACACCCGGCAGGCTGCACAGCGACAAGTCGTGTTCGAACCACTCGGAGTCAGCGCTGTTGATACGCACCGCAGCCGGAAAATCAGGATCGAGCGCGCTGCGGATAGCATCGCGTGCAGCGGGCTTGTCGGCCGGCGCGACCGCATCTTCCAGGTCGATGATCACCTGGTCCGCCCCGGATGCCAGCGCCTTGCCGAAGCGCTCAGGCCGGTTGCCCGGAACAAACAGGTAGGAGACCGGATTATCGATCGCGGTGGCCAGTACGGCGGGGCTGGCGCTGTCGTGGAGAGTCATTCAGATTACCTCCTCGGCTTTCAGTGCATCGATCTGCGTGGTCGAGTAACCGAGCTCGCCGAGAATGGCGACCGAGTGCTCGCCGAGCGCGGGGATCGGATCCATGCGTGCCTGCCAGCCGCTGCTCGCACCGGGCGGAAGCAAAGCCGGTACCGGACCGGCCGGCGTCGTCACCTCGGTCCAGCGCTCGCGCGCGCGCAGTTGCGCATGCTCCCAGACCTCATGCATATCATTGAGCCGCGCATTCGCGATCTGCGCCTCATCCAGACGCGCAATCACCTGATCGGCGGTCAGCGGCTTGAAAGCTTCGCAAATCAGTGTGTAGAGCTCCCGCCGCGCACTGCTGCGGCGGCTACTCGACGAGAAACGCTCGTCGGTAGCCAGCGCGGGCTGCTGCAGCACCTTCTCGCAGAATGCCACCCACTCACGCTCGTTCTGCAGGCCGAGCATGATGGTCTTGCTGTCGCCGGCGGGGAACGGTCCGTAGGGATAAATGGTCGCGTGCGCGGCGCCGGCGCGGACTGGCGGCGTCGCCCCCTTGTACGCGTAATAGAGCGGGAAGCTCATCCACTCCACCATACTCTCGAGCATCGAGACATCAATGCTGCAGCCTTTTCCGGTGCGCCCGCGCTGAATCAGCGCTGCGAGAATATTCGTGTACGCATACATGCCCGCCGCGATGTCGGCAATCGACGCGCCGGCCTTGGCGGGCGCGTCTTCATTGCCGGTCACCGAGAGAAAGCCCGATTCGCTCTGGATCAGGAGGTCATAGGCTTTCTTGTCACGGTAGGGACCATCGGCACCGTAGCCTGAGATATCGCAGACGATCAGTTGCGGATATTTTTCCGACAGCGCATCAAACGACAACCCGAGCCGCGCAGCTGCGCCGGGCGCGAGGTTCTGTACTAGCACATCGGCCCTGGCCAGCAGCTTGTCAAGGATGACCCGCGCCTCGGACTGCTTGACATCGAGCGTCAGGCTTTCCTTCGAGCGATTGGTCCACACGAAATGCGATGCCAGTCCATCGACGCGTTCGTCGTAGGCACGTGCGAAGTCACCGACACCCGGCCGCTCGACCTTGATCACCCGCGCGCCGAGATCAGCCAGCTGGCGAGTGCAGAAAGGTGCGGCGATGGCATGTTCGAGAGTGACGACCGTAATTCCATCCAGCGGACGCATGACTATTCCTCCGTCGCTTCGTAAGCTTGTTTCAGTTCAGCGTTGCCTGCGCCTGCATGGCGAGCTCCCCGCGCGCATTCGCCGCCCATAGCAACACCGACCCGCCGTCATCGGACAGCCGGCCGTGCAGACCGAAGGGCTCGATGTCGAACAGCGGCATGAGCGCGCGAAATGAAAATACCGCTACCCGCCGCTGCGGAAGCGACTGCTGCGCCAGCTGCATGAGCATCGTCGCCACCAGCGGGCCATGCACCACGAGCCCCGGATAGCCCTCGACGCCGGTCACGTAGCTCCGGTCGTAGTGAATCCGATGGCTGTTGAAGGTCAGCGCGGAGTAGCGGAACAGCAGTACCGGATCGGGATCGACCTCGCGCGACCAGTGAGGTTGATCCGGGGCCAGTACGGGTACCGGCGGCTGGGCACCCGGGCGCGGCAGATCGCGGTAGACGATATCGTGTGACTCGGTCAGGCAAGCGACACCGTCGCAGCGGATGACATGCTCGACGGTGACGAAAACGAGCGCGCCGCTCGCGCCCTGCTTCGCCTTGACGTCCGTCACGCGCGAGATACGCTCGGCGCGGGAGCCCAGGGGCAGCGGCGCATGAAACTGCAGCCGGCCGCCGGCCCACATCCGGCGCGGGAGCGTGACCGGTGGAAGGAAGCCGCCTCGCGTGGCGTGCCCGTCTGGCCCGATGGAGGCCGCTGGCGCCGGCGACCAGAAATAGACCCAGTGCCACAGCGGAGGCAAAGGCTCACCCTTCTGAAGCACGGCATCGCTGCCAAGCGTCGCGCCCAGCGCGTTGGCCGGGCCGGCATGGATCAGGTCGGTGCGCGTCTCGCTGCGACCGATCCACTGCTGAAGCAGGTCAAGTTCGGATTGCTGTGAAGGCATGGGAGAGCAGAACGAATGAGGAGCAAATTCTGCTACCGGGCCGGCGGCCGGACAATTTGCGAATTCCGAAGAGGGGATTGAGGCGACCGCGCGCCTGCACTGGCGGCGCTGCCGTCCCAAGGACGATGCTTTTACGGAAAGGAGATCAGAAGCTTTTCTTGGCGGCGGCCGCCTCGTAGATCTCGGTAAGTATGTCGCCCAGTGCCGGGTCCCGCACCTCGTCGAAACGGAATTTGCGGCGGCGGTCGCCCATCATGTCGCGCAACTCGCGTCCGTTCCAGCTGCTGACCTCCTCCATCCGGATCAACAGCTCGGGCGTCACCGGTATCTCGCGGGCGCGCACCAGTTTTACCAGCGGCGCAGGCACTTCGAGCACGCGCGCCAGTGAGGCATCGCTGCGCAGCTTGAGGTGGGCCTGCAGCGCATTGAACAAGCGTCCTGGGTCATAACCATCGCTGCGGATTACAGAGGATTTCTTCATGGCGTGGCGGCCTGCGTGGGCGTATCAGTCTGGGCCCGCCATTATCCCATGGACGATTGTCGAAATTAAAATAAAAGGAGTTGATTTATGGAAAAACCCCGGTCGACATGGGGTACCACGCGATGATCATTATCGGGTGAAAACTGAAGTTTCCGGAGAGACACACTCACTCTGCGCCCGGGGTGCGCATCTGCCAGTTGGCGGCTTCCTCGGAACTGTCCGCAGCGCCGGGAATCTGGCACAGGCTGAGGAGGCTCGCCTGCCGGATGCCGGGACCCGTGTCACAGTTGCCGTCAGCGCTGGCGACCAGGCTTTTGAGCAGGCCAACGGCGGCATCGGCAATGGAGTCTGACGGATGCCGGGTGCAATAGGTCTCGATGGCATCGATCACGGTGCCGTTGTCCATTTTGAGCAGGAGGTCGAGATTGCGCGCGCGCATGTTGGACGAACTCAGGAAACCCAGCACCCAGCTCTCGCTGGAGAGCTTGACCGTCTCATCTGAGTCGAGATAGGACTCGCAAGTCAGTACGCCGCTGCCCAGCATCGTGTCCCCGGCCGATACGTTGCCGGCCACGAGCGCACAGCTCAGGGCAACGATGGGTAAGTATCCTGCGATGTTCATTGGCGGCCTCCGCACTCAGGGTTCAGCATAACTCCGGCTCTAGTTTCCGATTTTACGGTGGCCATGGAAACCCTGCTCACGGGCATCCTGCCGGCCAAAGATTCCATAGTGACAACGCCGATCTTCCATCCCCTCATGGTCCGCCGTTTCTCTCCATGGTTCGATGCCTTCGGGTTATATAATCGCGCCCGCGAGTGCTCTACTAACACCTCGTCCAGAGCAACGCAGACTCCTTGCCATCATCCGCCATCAACATGCTGCCTTCCCTGACGGGCTCACCGCCCTCGATTGAGCGCACTCGCTCGGACCTCGCCACCCGCCACCCGCTTGATAATCCGCTGCTGCTTGGGCTGTTGTTCCTCGCCTGGCTTCTGGCCACGATCTGGATCAGGCCGCTCGCGCTGCCGGATGAGGGGCGGTATGCCGGCGTTGCCTGGGAGATGGTGCGCTCCGGTCAATGGCTCACACCAACACTCGACGGCCTGCCCTATTTTCACAAGCCGCCGCTGTTTTACTGGCTGACCGCCATATCCATCGAGGTGTTCGGCCCGGCCGAGTGGTCGGTCCGGCTGGCATCGATACTCGGTGCCATCGTGGCCGCTGCCAGCGGCTACCGCTTGTTCAGTCGCTGGCTGAGCCTGCAGTCGGCGCGCTGGTACCTGGTGGTGCTGGCGACCATGCCGCTCTTTTACGGCGGCTCGCAGTATGCGAACCACGACATGCTGGTCGCCGGCTTCATCGCCGGTGCAATTGCGCTCGCTGCTGATGCGCTGCTGTCGGCCGACGCCGGCTTTGCGTGGCGCCGCACGATGCTGCTGGCCTGGGCCTGCATGGCGCTGGGGCTGCTGTCAAAAGGACTGATCGGCATTGTGCTGCCGGCTGGCGTGATTTTCTGGTGGATGGCGCTGCAGTGGCGCTGGGGCTGGCTGACCCGACTGCTCTGGTGGCCCGGTCTGCTTGTGTTCCTCGTAATTGCGTCGCCGTGGTTCATCCTGATGCAGCTGAAGTTTCCGGAGTTCTTCGATTACTTCTTCATCCACCAGCATTTCGAGCGGTTCTCGCAGAAAGGCTTCAACAACCAGCAGCCTTTCTGGTTCTTCCCCGCCATCCTGCTGCTGCTCAGCCTGCCGTGGTCGCCACTGCTGCTGGGCCGTTTCCGGATTGCGCCAGCGCTCGGCGTGCGACGCGCACTACGTCTGCTGCTGTGGACCTGGATCGCCGTGATCACGCTCTTTTTCTCGCTGCCGAATTCGAAGCTGATCGGCTACATCCTGCCAGTGATGCCGGCAATGGCTATGCTGATCGCCGAAGTGGTAGGCGACTGGGCACTGCTCAGGCGCTGGTTCCTTGGTGCGATCATCGCGATCACAGCCATCGCAGCAATCATCGCGGTGGTCGTACCAGCTGGCGTAGCCCATTACAACACTACGTCTTCAAGACCGCTGGCCGAGGCGCTGCGCGCGCACATCGCACCAGGCGAACCACTTATATCGTTGAGGGTGTATCGTTTCGACTTGCCGCTGTATGCGCGCTGGCCGGAGCCGATCCCCGTGGTGCACTCATGGAACAACCCGGCGCTTCGCAAGCAAGACAGCTGGCCGCGCGAGCTGGCCGAAGCAGGAGATTTTGACCGTGCCAAAGGAGAGCGAGTGTTGATCGATATCAGCCGGCTACGTGAAATCCTGTGCGCGCAGCCGGTAACATGGGTCGTTGCACACACGGAGGACAAAGAACCGCTGCTGCAAAGCGGGAAGCGCGTGGCAGCTAACTCGCATTCCGCGCTGGTACGCGTTGACCGCAGCGGACTCAATTGTGGCGCCGCGCGTTGACATCCGCCACCCGGATGGTCGTAGTCGTGCGCTCACTGTCGGCAGGGAAATCGTAAGCTCCCGGGGAGCGCACCGCTCCCCCAGCGCTTGATGCGCGTGCCGCCACCCCAACCAGGAATATGTCATGTCGATCAGTAATCCCGAATTCTCCAAATCCTCCGTAATGCGGCCGGTGACCGTCACCGGGGCTGGCAATCACTCACAAGCATCGACGACCGCGCTGGTGCTGGCCGCCGTCGGTATCGTCTTCGGTGACATTGGCACCAGCCCGCTATACGCGCTGAAAGAGTGCTTCAGCGCCGGGCATGGCATTCCCTATTCGCCGGCGGCCGTGCTCGGCATTCTGTCGATGATCTTTTGGGCACTTGTGCTCGTCGTGACGATCAAGTACGTGATCTTCGTGCTCCGGGCAGACAACAATGGCGAAGGCGGCGTGCTCTCCCTGATGGCACTGGCCCTGCGCTCTGCGCGCAGCGAACGCCGCCGCTACACCGTGATCCTCATGCTCGGCGCGCTCGGTGCCTGCATGCTGCTGGGCGAATCGGTCATCACGCCGGCGATCTCGGTGCTATCGGCAGTCGAGGGACTCGAGGTGATCGAACCCGACCTCAAGCGCTTCGTGATCCCGATCACGCTGCTGATCCTGATCGCACTGTTCGCGATCCAGCGCTACGGCACAGCGACCGTCGGTCGCTTCTTCGGACCGGTGATGATTGCGTGGTTCAGCGCACTGGCCGGCTTCGGCGTCTACAGCCTGCTCCAGAACCCCGAAGTACTCCAGGCGGTGAACCCGATGTATGCCATCGACTTCATTGCCGAGCATACGCTGCAGGCCTACATCGTGATGGGCTCGGTGGTGCTGGTCGTCACCGGCGTGGAAGCGCTGTATCTCGATATGGGCCACTTTGGGCGCCGACCAGTACGTTTGGCCTGGCTGTTCGTCGCATTGCCTGCGCTGATGATCAACTATTTCGGCCAGGGCGCACTCATCCTGTCGAAGCCGGAAGCCGTCACCAACCCCTTCTTCCTGATGCTGCCGGAATGGGCACTCTGGCCCATGATCGGACTGGCGACCATGGCGACCGTCATCGCCTCACAAGCCGTGATCTCCGGCGCGTTCTCGCTGGCCAATCAGGGCATCCTGCTGGGCTTCCTGCCACGCATGCACATTCAGCACACATCCGACACCGAGCGCGGTCAGATCTACATGCCGATGGTGAACTGGGTGCTCCTGGCACTGGTGATCTTCACGGTGATCGAGTTCCGCGAGTCGGGCAACCTCGCTGCTGCCTACGGCATCTCGGTCACCACCACCATGATGATCACCACCAGCCTGCTGGCCGTGGTCATGTATACCGAGTGGAAGATCAAACCGGTGCTGGTCGTGCTGCTGGCTGCGATCTTTTTTGCGATCGATTTCGCGTTCTGGACCGCGAACGTGATCAAGGTGAAAGATGGTGGCTGGTACCCGCTGCTACTGGGTGCGATCTGCTTTCTGTTCATTACCACCTGGTACACAGGTCGCAAGCTGCTGCGTGAGCGCGTGGTCAGCGACTCGATCCGCCTGCCTGAGTTCATGCAAGCACTGCTGGCCCACCCACCGCATCGGGTCGAAGGTACGGCGGTCTTCCTCACCGCGCACATCGATTATGTGCCCGTGGCGCTGCTGCATAACCTGAAGCACAACCGCGTACTGCACCAGCGGGTACTGTTCCTGAAGCTATCGATCTGGGACGTACCCTATGTACGCGACGAAGAGCGGCTGACCATCACCGAGCTGGGCAGCGACTGCTATGTCGTACGCGCCGTGCACGGCTTCAAGGAAACACCGGATATCAACCAGGTGCTGCTCCTGCTCGAGCAACAGCACGGCCTGAAGCTTGATCTGTCAGATACCTCGTTCTTCCTCGCGCGCGATACCGTCGTACCGAGCAAGCTGCCAGGCATGGCAATCTGGCGCGAGCGGCTATTCGGCTGGATGATGCAGAACGCGGCCAAGCCATCGGACTTCTTCCGCATTCCTCCGAACCGCGTCGTGGAACTGGGGACAAAAATCGAAATCTAGTGTGCCAGCACCCGGGCCAGGAATTCCTGCGCCCGGGGTACCCGCGCCGAGGTCTCGCCGAAAAACTCCGCGCTGCTGCAATCCTCAAGGATGCGTCCACTGTCCATGAAGATCACGCGATCGGCAACGCGGCGCGCAAAACCCATCTCGTGGGTCACGCACATCATCGTCATGCCCTCATTGGCAAGCTGCACCATGACCTCCAGCACTTCACCCACCATCTCGGGATCGAGTGCCGATGTCGGCTCGTCGAACAGCATCACCACCGGATCCATCGCCAGCGCGCGCGCGATCGCGACGCGCTGCTGCTGCCCGCCAGATAGCTGGGCCGGAAATTTGTCGCGCTGTGCGGCCAGCCCGACCCGCTCCAGCAGCATCGCACCGCGCCGATCGGCTTCGGCCTGATCGCGGCCCAGCACCCTGACCTGCGCCAGCGTCAGGTTCTGCATCACCGACAGATGCGGAAATAACTCGAAATGCTGAAACACCATGCCCACACGTGCGCGCAGCGTTGGCAGATGCGTGGCCTGATCGTGCACCGGGATGCCATCGACGAACAGCTCGCCGCGCTGGAAGGGCTCCAGTGCGTTCACTGTCTTGATCAGGGTCGATTTGCCTGAACCAGACGGGCCGCAGACAACGACCACCTCTCCCTTCTTGACCTCGGTCGAGCAGTCAGCCAGCACCGGGAAGTCGCCGTACCATTTCGACAGATTCTTCATCGTTATCATCATCGTCTCCGGGGGTTCAGCGCAGGATGGCGACGCGGCGCTGCAAGCTCGCCGCCAGCCGCGACAGCGCGGTACAGATGAGTAAATACACGAGCGCGGCGCCGATATAGGCCTCGATCGGCCGACCGAGGATCTTGCCGGCGACATCGAAGCCCTTAAGCAGGTCATATGCACCAATCGCATAGACCAGCGAGGTGTCCTGAAACAGCACGATGACCTGCGTCAGCAGCACGGGCAGCATGTTGCGCAGCGCCTGCGGCAGCACCACCAGGCGCATCGTCTGCGCATCGCTCATGCCGAGCGCCAGTCCGGCTTGCGACTGGCCGCGCGCAATCGCCTGTATACCGGAGCGCACGATTTCGCAGAAGAAGGCGGCCTCGAAGGCGACGAAGGTGATCGTGGCCGACAGTTCGGCACCGATCGGCCGGCCGACGACGAAGGGCATCAGCAAAAAGAACCACAGGATCACCATGACCAGTGGCACCGAGCGCATCGTGTTGACGTAGAACGCCGCCGGTACGGCCAGCCAGCGCCGGGGCGACAGGCGCGCCAACGCCAGCAGGCTGCCCAGCATCAGGCCGCCAACGGCGGCGATCACGGTCAGTTGCACGCTGAAGGCGAGGCCACCGAGGACATAGCGCTGCATCAGGTCCCAGCTGAAGAAGCCGATATCGAGATCCATGCTCAGCTCCCGCTGCGCGCCGCCGCGCCGATGCCCGGCACCCGCAGTCCGGCCTCAATCCTTGCCAGAACGCGGTTGACTGCGAAGGCCGTGACCGCATACAACAAGGTCACCGCGAGATAGATCTCGATACCGCGCGAGGTCTCCTCCTGCGCCTGCATCGCGAACTGCGTCAGCTCGGCGACCGAGACAGCGAAGGCGACAGAGGAATTCTTGACGCTGCTCATGGCCTCCGACGTGAGTGTCGGCAGCATCGCGCGCAAGGCAGTCGGCAGCAGTACATGGCGATAAACCTGCGGCGTGCGCATGCCCAGTGCCAGCGCCGCGTCACGCTGTCCGCGCGGCAGGCTCTGTATGCCGGCGCGCACCTGCTCGGCGATGCGCGCCGACGTGAACAGCCCCAGTGCGATTGCAGCCAGCAGCCACGACGGCATCGTCTTCAGCGGCGCGATGAAGAAAGGCACGACGTGGTACCACAGCAGTACCTGCACCAGCAACGGGATGTTCCGGAACAGCTCGACCCAGGTAGTCGCCATGCGTACCAGCCAGGGCCGTTCAGGCAACGTGCGCAGCGTGCCGACCAGAAGTCCCAGTAGCAGCGCCACGAGGAAACCGAGCCCGGCAACCGCTGCCGTCCAGCCCCAGGCCGAGAGCAGCCACTGCAGGTAGCTGGTCTCGCCGCCCTGCCCGAGGCAGCCGGTCAGCGTGCTGCTGCCGGTCGTGCTGCGGCAGAACACGTCCCAGTCAAGGTTCATGGAAATTCTCCGGAAGAGATTCGGGCGGGCATGCTCAGCTGGCCGGCTGGTCGGCGTGGCGGCGCAGGTTCTCACGCAGCGCCGGGCTCATCGGCAGGTTGAGACTGCGTCCGCGTGGCGGGATCGGTGAGAGGAACCACTTGGTGTAAAGCCGCTCGAATTCGCCGGACTGCATCAGACCGATAATGGCCTCATCAACGACCCGCTTGAAGGCCGGATCGTCCTTGCGCAGCATGCAGGCATAGGGCTCGATCTGCAGCGGCTCGCCGACCACGCGCCAGTCGCCGGGGCGCTTCGCATTGAGTATTTGGCCGTAGAGCAGGATGTCGTCCATCGCAAACGCCCGCGCGCGGCCGGCATCGACTAGCAGGAAGGAATCCACATGATCACGACCGGCGATGATCTTCATATCAAACTGCCGGTCGAGGTTCAGCTTGCGCAGCAGCTTCATCGTCGTGGTGCCGGTGGTTACGGCAACCGGCTGCCCGGCAAGGTCGTCAAAGCTGCCCACGCCCGCGTCATGTTTCACCAGCAGACGCGGACCGGTGTAGAAATAGTTCACCGCGAAGGCGACGGTCTTGGCGCGGCTGGCGGTGTTCGAGGTCGATCCGCATTCGAGATCGACGGTGCCGTTGGCCACCAGCGGAATACGGTTCTGCGAGGTGACGGCTAGGTAACGTACCGCGATATCGCGGCGCCCGGTCGCGCGCCGCACCGCATCGACCACATGGGATGCGATATCGACGCCAAAGCCAATCGGCTGTCCGGGTCCGCCGAGGTAGCTAAACGGCACGGAAGATTCGCGGTAGGCCAGCGTAATACGGCCGCTGTCGGCGATTTTCTGCAGCGTGCCGGCTGCGGCCGGCGCAGCTGCCAGCGCAGCCGCCGGGATGACAGCCAGCGCGACGCCGGCAACCAGCGCCGCACAACGTACGCGACATGAGGTGGCACGAAGCGCCTGCAACCTGCCTGTCATCACTCTCATCGCGCCCCCGCCCCCCTGTCCCTGCCTCAGTCGCCCGCTGCCCGGCCCTCGCGACGCGGATCCGCGCTACCGAGCAATCCGTCGTGCGTCATCATGATCGCGTGCACGCCGCTGGGCAAAGGCATGATGTTGACGCGATGTCCCATGCGCCGCAAGTCCTGTTGGAGCGACTCAAGCACGGTCCCGCGCTCGAGCTCGGTGTCGCGGTTGCGGCTACCCATATTCGGCAAGGCAATCGCCTGCTGCAAATCCATTCGCCAATCGAGTACGGCCATCAGCGTCTTCGCGACGAAGTTGATGATCGAACTACCGCCCGGTGAGCCGACCAATAAGAACAGCTTCCCATCACGCAGCACGATCAGCGGCGCCATCGCACTGCGCGGTCGCTTTCCCGGCTCGATGCGATTGATCACCGGGCGTCCGTCGGCATCGACCGGCTTGAGCGCGAAATCCGTCAGCTGGTTATTGAGCAGGAAGCCGCGCACGAAGATCTTGCTGCCGAACTCGGCCTCGATGGTGCTGGTCATGCTCACGCCGTTGCCGAAGCGGTCAACCACGACGAAGTGCGAAGTCGAAGGCACATCGGCCGTCTCGCCATGACCGACGCGTGCCAGCAGCCGCGCGGGGTCACCGGGCGGCGCGGTGCCCATGCTGATTCGGCTGTCGATCAGCGCGCCGCGCCAGCGCAGGTAGCGTGCGTCGAGCAGACCCGCCACGGGAATGCTGCTGAAATCCGGATCACCGAGGTAGCGGTCCCGGTCGGCAAAGGCGAGCCTGCCCGCCTCGGCAAAGTAATGCACTGCCTCGCGCGAACCGGGCAGCAGGGTTTGCGGTTCATGCTGCTGCAGCATGCCAAGTATTTGCGCCACGGCCACCGTTCCCGATGACGGGGGCCCCATGCCGCACAGCCGGTATTCGCGATAGCCGGCACACAGTGGCTCGCGCTCGATAGCACGGTAGCGCGCGAGATCCTCGGCCATCAGCTCGCCCGGACGGGCATGCGACTGCACCGCGCGAACGATGTCCTGCGCGATCTCGCCCTCGTAGAACGCACGCGCGCCTTCTGCCGCAACACGGCGGAACACCTCGGCCAGTGCCGGGTTCTTCAGCAGGTAACCGACCGGCGCCGCCTGCCCATCCGGATAAAAATAGGCGCGTGCCTCCTCACTGGCGAATAGCTGCCGATTACCCGCGATCTGGGCATGCAGCCGAGGCGATACCGGGAAACCCTGCTCGGCCATGGCAATGGCCGGTTCAAACAGCGTCGCCCAGCGCAACCGGCCATGGCGGCGATGCGCCAGCTCCAATGCATGCAGCACGCCGGGCGTGCCGACCGAGAGCCCGCTATTGACCGCTTCCGCGTAAGGCAGCGGCTGGCCGTCGCGCATGAAGCGCTCCGGGCGGACGCCGGACGGCGCGGTCTCACGCCCGTCGTAGCTGCGCACCCGGCCACGCGCGGCATCGTGCACGACGATGAATGCACCGCCGCCGATGCCCGAGGACTGCGGCTCCACCAGGTTGAGCACCATCTGCATGGCGACGGCCGCGTCAACCGCACTACCTCCAGCCCGCAGCATGCTCAGACCCGCCTCGGTCGCCAGTGGGTTAGCCGATACCGCCATCTGCCGCCGGGCACTGACCAGCGTCTTGTCAGTGGTGCCAGTTGCCGCCTCGGGATTGGGCTCCGCAGGCGCCGCTGCAGACGGCCCAGCGAGCAGTATGAGCGCGTAGCCGGGGATAAAAATGGTGCGCACAAACAGCGCTGGCAGGGACATGAGAGGAGCCTTGGAGCGGTTGGAGGTCAGGGGCAAAATGATACCTACAGGCAATATATCCGGTATGATCTTGCAGAAAAAGCATATCGGATAAGCGACATCCGAACGGGCTTGATTTTCTCTTGTTCGTGTCGATTCCCTGTAGCAAGCACCGCAGGAACCCAGCATGGCCGAAGCCGCCGACAACCAACCCGCCCCCAGTCCAGAGCAGGCCGCGCCTGCGCTGGAGCCTATCGTCAAGAAAAAGAAGATCGAAGGCGACCACGCGGGTGCGCACGGCGGCGCGTGGAAAATCGCGCTGGCGGACATGATGACCGCGATGATGGCCTTCTTCCTGCTGATGTGGCTGCTCGGCGCGACCACGGAAGACCAGCGCAAGAGCGTCGCCGAGTATTTCAAGCCCACCTCCCACAGCCTCGCCAACATGAGCCAGAGCGCGGGCGTCGGCGGCATCATGGGCGGGCAGTCCATTCTGGATCCGGACGGCATGCCCTATGCCGGCCAGCGTACCAGCCTGTTCGAGCGGGAGACGCCCCGTAACGAGGCCGGCACGAAGAGCGATTCCGGCGAGTCCCAGAACGAAAACAACGACATGCACTCGGGCGAGCTCACCGAGGAAGAGCGCCAGAAAATCGCAGCCGAGACGGACAAAAGGAATTTCGACAAGCTCGAGCAGGAGGTCAAGGCCAAGCTCGAGGCCAATCCGCAGCTCGACAAGATCAAGGATCAGGTGAAATTCATCCGTGAGAAAGAAGGCCTGCGCATCGAAGTAATCGACAAGGCGGATTTCTCCATGTTCGGCCTTGGCACGGCGAAAATGCAGGGACGCGCGGAGACGCTGATTCGCGAGGTCGCCAAATCGGTAGCGGACATGCCCAACAAAGTCGCCGTACGAGGACACACCGATAGCCTCGCCTTTGACGATGGCGTGCGCAGCAACTGGTCGCTATCCGGTGACCGTGCCGAGAGCACACGTCGCATCATGCAGAGCGCAGGCTTGCAGGAAGGCCGCTTCGCGAAGATCGAAGGCGTGGCCGATACCGCGCCCTTCATTCCCGACAATCCGGCCGATCCGCGTAACCGGCGCATCAGCATCACGATCCTGCACCAGACCGACGCGGCTCGCTAACACCCATGACGCACCGGATACCGCACCCCCTCTCGCCACGACGCATGCCGATGGCTGCCACACACGCAGCCTTGCTCGCCGCCACGCTCGCCAGCCTCATGACGGGCCTCGATGCCGAAGCGCAAAACGCACCAGCCGCTCAGCCAGCCACCAACCAGCCCACGACCTCGATCCCGTCCGCCCGCCCCGGGCCCGGTACGCCGGCAAACAGCAGGCCCGCATCGGCGCCGGCGACTCCGGCGGCAGCACCGGCGAGCGCTGCCCCGCCGGCCAAACCTGCGCCGGCCGCCGCAGCCGAGCCACCCAAAACCCAGCCAGCAGCCGCCGAGCTGCCCAAGCCTCCGGCGCCTGCCAAAAAAAATGGCACGGATACAGTGGTCGAAACGCCTCCCGAGCCTGCACCCAAGCCCGGGCCCCTCAAGCCGCCCTCCTGCGCAGTGGCCGAGTTCCGTGCAATCGGCATCGACACCACTGACGAGCAGACCCGGCGCACCAAGGCAGCCTCGTGGCTCAAGCGCAAGGCAAAGGACTGCACAGCCGAGCAACTGATCGTTATCCGCAATAACCGCTCGCAATGGCTGGGCTCGGCCGACTCGGCCGAGCTGGCTGCGGCGATCGATGGGCTGCTGGAATCCTTTGCCGAGACCAACCGGGAAGTGTCTTTGCTGCTGTATGGCACCCCACCCCCGCCGCCCGCACCGCCAGGCGACGCGAACAAGGCCGCCCCGAGATAAAAAAGCCCGCCATCAGGGCGGGCTCGAATCGTCGGCGGACACGCTCAGTCTCGGCCGAGCGTCAGAAAAGACGGAATCACCGACTTGATCCGCAATGTACGCGGCGTCTGGCTGTCATTGGCGGCGGTGCGCATGGGCGCACTGGTACCGGCGTTTCGGATCGCGCGGAAACGATCGAGAATGGATCCGCTCACCTTGTGTGTCAGCGCGGGCTGGCGGGTGGTCTGGCGGAAGTCGGCTTCGATGTCGCCAAGCTGCTCGATCGAGCGACCGAACTCGAGGAAATTCTCGCGCACGACGTCGTTGCTGGTCATGACAAAGAATTCGGTACCGAAGAATTCATTGGCGCTGGCGCTGTACATCACCGGCGGCGACAGGAAGAATCCGGCGTTGAATGACTTCGAGAAAATGCTCTCGTAAGTTTGCAGGTTGTCGACGCGGCTGGGTACGATCACCAGCTTGGGCGGTTGGCGCATCCGGGAGTTGAAGACGAACGAGAAACGATTGACGAACTCAAGCGTGCTGTCGAGTTCAACCCGTGAGAGCGAGCTGGGCACCAGGACCAGGTCGAATTCAAATAGAAAATCCGGTGGCAATACGTCCGTCCAGGTCAGGTCGGTAATCACGACCTCCCTTGTCTCGGTCGCTTTGCGTAATGCTTCCTTCGCTTTCAGCAACGCAATTCCACTACCCTTGGCATTCGGTAAATCCACGGTGTCGCAGTCGATGCCAATTGGATAAGCTTTTCTCACCCATTTTCCGGCAGTCGCCTGGTGATCGAAATCTATCAGCGAAGTCTTTTTGCCGGAAATATAAGAAAAATACGCGGCGAGATTTGCGGAGACCGTACTCTTACCCACACCACCCTTTTGGCTGGTAATCAGAACCCTTAATGCCTTGCTCATGATATTCCTTCGAACGTTTCGCAAGCCTTTGATTTTTTTGGGTAATCGCTAAGCTACCCTTGCTTCGGGGGAAGTTTTGCCATAATATAACGATGGAGTATATGGAAACTTACATAAAAGTCCAATGATTTTTTACGAGAGGTTTTTTACCATGGGAAAGCCGTCCGCAAAACCGATGATGATGCGTTTCGAACCGAAATCAGGCTGGAGTGAAGCAGCTGCAGACATTATCTCGATCAATGATCGCGCGCGAATGGACGAGAAACCGGATGCGCCTCTCGATCCGATCAGCACCGTATCCGGACAAGCGAATTTTGCACATCCTGTTGATAATCTCCCGACCGAAGCGCTGATGGAAATCGGCGAATCGATGCAGGA
>CAZESK010000013.1:0-9921 GCA_964515155.1 uncultured Bifidobacterium sp. | reverse complement strand
CTGTTGATAATCTCCCGACCGAAGCGCTGATGGAAATCGGCGAATCGATGCAGGAAGTTTTCGACAGTCTGAAAATCAGCGACCCACGCTTGCAGGCATGGACGCAAGTGCATGCGGCAATTCGCCTCATCAGCGGCAAGCTCGACGAGCGGAAGTCTCTGCAGGAGCGCATCACGGCACTCGACACCGAAATCGACGGTGTACGCATGCTGGCCGCCGAGCTGGTGGCTGCGGCGTACCGCAGCGAGCAGGAAATTCACGAAACCTCGAAGCTGAGAATGCAGATCGCCGAATCGCTGAGCGAGAAGCTGGCGTCGGCGCTGAAGGGCTGACACGGATGTCGCGTCTGGTTCGTCTTCCCGCCTTGCTGCTTGCACTGAACTGGCTGGTGCTCTCCGGCGCCTTTGCATGGACCTGCAGAGTACAGGGCAACGTGCTGTGGTGGCTGCGGCTGGACTGGACCGGATGGCTGGGCGAGTTCTCCGCGATGAGCGATCTGGAGATGCTGCCGTCGGGCAGCGTGTGGCTGGTATGGCTGTCGGTGAGTGCGGCGTGGACGCTGGCTGCTCTCCTCGTCAGCCGTGCCCGAACGGCAGGCGCCGCCACCTCGACAACCACCCTTGCGACAGCCGAAACAGCCCGCCGGCAACTCGAGGGCGTCTCGGACATGATGCAATCTCGCCCCGAACTGAAGGACAAGATCCTCAAGCTGCATCAGTCGCTCGATAAACTCTGAGCACAACGTCGTCTGTCATCGCATATCGGCTGTAACGCGTGATATGCAAGCACGTGGCTCAGGGCTCAACGAGCACCTGGACGCGTCGGCCATTGAGCGGCTGTACGGGCCGCGCATTCATCTTGTAGAGCGCCTTGAAGGTTGCCAGCTGGCGGTAAGAAATCTCCACCGGCGTCTTCATCACATACCACTTCACGTCTTCCGTGCAGGGCGGCGTGGTCAGCGACCCGGTGTAGGTAAAGTAGGTAGGATCGGCCGGCAGGAAATCCGCCGGATTAATGTCCTTGATCTGGGTACGCAGACCCCGCCGCTGGGGCAGGTTCTCGAATACCGGCTTGAGCGCCTTGTTTTCCTTGCCCAGCTTGAACATGACGGCGACGACTGCGAAACGCGTGTCCCCGGCACGATGCACGAGATGAGCCACCATGTGCTGCGCCATGCCGTCGATCTTCTCCTCGCTCGGCGTATGGAAGTGGAATTGCACCAGCTTGTGCTCGAGGTTGTCAAAGCGCGCGCTGCCCGAGTCGGGCAGGTTTACCTGGATGGTGTGGCCGGTATTCACGATTTCCGCCGAACCCGCCTGGTAACTGAACAGGATGGGTTTGAGCCCGGCCTTCTCCGCGTCACGCGTCTCGATATTGATCGGCGACTGACGCTTTCCGGTATTACAGCTACGAAACTTGGGATCCAGCTCCGACCACTTTACCGGGCCGGTCTCCCCCTCATAGCTCCACAGGATGTCCTTCGGCTGGTGATGGGCACCCGGAGACGGCGGTCGCGGACCCGCAGCAGCGGCATCCTTCTTCGGATCGGCCGCCTGCACAGACGGCAGCAAAACCGAAGCGATCAGCAGGGAAAGCACCACGCGTTTCATTGTTTTTCCTCCAAATCACGACGGGACAGGCATGACGGCCGACATTCTAGCCAACTTCGGTAATCGACATTTCCGGCCGGAACCTTAGCGGGCGGAGGATACCCAGCCGGCCTGCAGCCAGTGCGCATAGGTCGGAAGAAAGGGCCAGGCAATCAGCCGGCTGCCTGTGCCGACCGGAAAAACGCCCGAGGTCAGGTGATCCATCCAGTCACCGGAGCCGCCGACCTGTGCTAGCAGCTTCAGGTGCAGCGGGGTATCACGCAGACCGGCGGCCGTCAGACCGCTCGCATCACGCATCGCCTCGAAGCATAGCTGCGGAGCTGCCGGCAGCAGGGCCGGATCGGCATGACCAGAGAACAGGTCGTGCACGCTGCCCCAATCGCGCCCGGCCAATCGCGCAGCGGTGCCGTCGAGCTCGCGCTCGGCGCGCTCGAGATCGCGCACCCGGTACAGGTGCTGACCGAGCACGTTGTCGAAGAAGACCGAGGCCTGGGGGTAAGCGGACAACAAGTCCTCGAGATTGGCCAGCCCGTCGGCCTGCACGAAATCAAGGCGGGACCCGACCGCCCGCAGACGGCGGCCATGGTTCAGTCGAAACAGCCACGCGGCATGCGGATCGATATCGACCAGCACGATGCGCGTGAAGCGCTGCAACCACCGGCCAGACATCATCCAGCCTGCACTACCGCCGATCAGCAGCAGCTCGGGGTGCGCTGGCTGCGTGCCATCGAGCCACTCGGCGATCGCGCGCGTGGTGACGTACCAGCGCCGGCGACGCCAGAAGGCGCGCAAGTGCCAGCGCAGCCCGCCGGTGGTATCGCGAACAAGCGTCACGCGGCAGCGTCCCGCAAGTCAGGCAGGCTCACTTCCCCCCGCCCGTGACCACGCCCAGCGCCGCACCGGCCGAGACATCGCGCACGATGTCGCTCTCGGTCTGGCCACGGCCGCCGCAGCGCGTGGCCATATTCGACGCATCCACCCGATCCACATAGTCCAGACCGGCGTTGGCCAAGACCACCGGCAGAAACAGCCCGCCGCTTATCAGCACCAATGCGGGCGAGGCGATCAGGCTCACGGTCTTGGCGTCGCGGTGGAATTCGCTGCCCTGCAGACTATGCTGGCAGCCAACCGACCGGTACTTCGGATGGTCGGGATTGAGGCGCTGGGAGACCAGCTCGGACTGGCTGGCGCACGCTGACAGCAGCAGCGCCGGCAGGGCAATCAGTAGTCGCGTTCGCATGGTCGTGTTCCGCCGCCCCCGTCTTGCTTACCAGAACAGCAGCCACAGCAACCCGAGGATGGCCGCCCATTTGCCGACATAATAAGTACGCCGGTGCGAGGCCTTGAGCTGCTTGGCACGCGCACGGAGTGCATAGAAAAGCTTGAAGAATCGGTTCAGCCCGCCGATGTCCTCGCCCTCCGCGTTGGCTGATGCGGCCGACGCCATTACATAACGGGCAAACAGACGATTGATCCAGCGTACCGGCGCACCCCACAGCGGGCGTTCAACGTCACAAAACAGCACCACGCGCTGCGCTTGCGTGGTGTTGGCGGCATGGTGGATGAAGGTCTCGTCGAACATCACGGCCTCGCCATCCTTCCAGTGATAGGGCTGACCATCGACCTCGATGTAGCAGCCCGGATCATTCGGCGTGGTCAAACCCAAGTGGTAACGCAGCGAGCCGGCGTACGGATCGCGATGCCGCACCAGCGTTGCGCCCGGCGGTAACGACGCGAACATCGCTGCCTTGATCGTCGGGATCTGCCGCAGCAGGGCAAGGGTTTGGGGGCAGGATTGCTGTGCCGAGGGCAGATCCTTGCCATACCAGGTCAGGTAGAAGCGCTTCCACCCGGTACGGAAAAACGAATTGAAACCCAGATCCGTATGGCCGATCGCGGCACGGATCTGACCACCTTCAGCCAGCGCCATGGCCTCGTCCCGGATGGTCTGCCAGTGCTGCTGCAGCGGAGCGAGCTCGGGAAACTCGGCAACGTCGATGTAGGCAGAGCGCCGGGTACGCGAGAACAAGTACATCAGAGCGTTGATCGGCGCGAGCAACACGGTGAAATCGGTCAGCGCGCGCACCAGGCCGAAACGGACATTGCCGCGCAGGTGCGCATACAAAGCCGACGCGACAAAGACCAGCAATACCCAATGCCGCGTTTCCATCCCCTCCCCGATCATGCTCGCCCTCCCGTTGGTTGGACGCAAGTTTAATCGACCCCTGAACATTCAGCCTAGATTCCGGCTGCTAAACTTGCAACTAGACAACATTGTAAAGCGATTACCCGCCTTGACGCGCCTACAGATCCTGACGGCAGTGCTAATCACCGGCTATTTCGCCGCCGTGATGTTGAGCCTGGTGCGGCGCAGTCGGGTGCTGAGCGGCCGCTGGCTGTTTCTGCTGCGGAGCTTTTTCCCGAACTGGCGCTTCTACCATGGCTTCGGCCACCAGCCCCGCCTGTTCGTCCGCAGTACCGACGCCGACGGCCAGTGGAGCGACTGGCAGATGTTCATGCCGCGCGCACGCTGGTCCGTCGCCGACCTCTGGCATAACCCGCACAACAACCTGTTGCTGGCCAACCAGAACCTCGTCGACCACCTGAGCTTCGATGTGCAGACGCTGCCCGACGGGCAGGAGGTACGCGAGCTTGTGACCTACCAGATGGTGAGCGCACTAGCGCGCTCGCTGGTGGCAGCGCCGGCCTCGCAAGGCCGGCAGTGGCAGTTCGAGCTGCGGCTGGTACCGCCGCTACAGGCACCGGACGAGAGCATGGCCGTCCTGACCTCGCCGGTGATGGTGGCGGAATGAGCGGGCTCGCTCTCGCCGTGCGCGCGCTCGAATGCCTGACTGCCGTCAGCCTGCTGTTGCAGACACTCGAATACCTGCGGCTACAACCGGCACAGCGGCACGACGGGCTGTGGCGCTGGTCTCGGCAGCGCGCGGATGTCGCCCATGCGTCGCTACCGGTGCGCCGCCTGCTCGACTGGCTCTTCAGCGAGCGTGTTCACCGCATTCATCTGCTGGTGCGCGCCGGCGCCGCCGCCAGCCTGTTCGCCGGCAGTAGTGCCACTGGCGTCGTCCTGCTGTTCGTCAGCAGCGTGCTGATCCTCATCCGCTGGCGCGGTGCATTCAATGGCGGCAGCGATTTCATGACCATCATCGTGCTGACCGGAATGCTGATCGCGCAGCTCGGCCAATATGCGGTTGGCCCAGCGCTCGCCTGGAAAGCGGGCCTGGGCTACATTGGTCTGCACGCCATCACCTCGTATTTCATCTCCGGTGCGATCAAGCTGCTCTCGCGCGAGTGGCGTAGCGGGCTGGCGCTGCCCTACTTCCTCGACGGCGGCCTCTACGGGCCGCTCGCGGCCACCAGCATGCTGCGCCGCAGACACGTGGCCATGGCCTGCTCATGGGCATTCATTCTCTGGGAATGCGCGGCGCCGTTCGCGCTCCTGAGCCCGCAGGCGGCGCTCGCGTTCTGTGCCACTGCGGTGGTCTTCCACTTCCTGGTCTTCCGCTACTTCGGGCTGAACCGTTTCTTCTGGGCCTGGCTGGCGAGCCACCCGGCCATCATCTACTGCACAACGCTACTCTGAGCAGGCGCACCGGCCGGCGTCTCGCATCGGTAACGGCTGGTGCAAGTCCAAAAGCCGCATTCGGTGCCGAGATGACGGGGCTTCATCGACAGCGCCTCGCAGCGCTGCTTCTGCCGTGCCCATGAGTCCCCGGAAAAATCGAAGGCGCTATAGCGCCAGGATGTAGCGCCATCCTCTTGCACGGACATCGACGTGCAGCCGGCGAGCGCCAGCCACAGGCCAGCCGCTGCCGCACGCCGGTGGCGTCGGATCACGGGCTGCACGCGGCAACCATCAGGCGGTCATCAGCCGTGCCGGGCTGAACATCCACCCAGGGCCCCGCCACCGTGTCCTCGACCACCGTCTCGCCGCTGCCCATCGGACCTGACATTTTCTGCGAACTCAGTACACGTTTCTTCAGCCCACGGCAGTTGTATTCGGTCGGGTACAGCACCGAGCGCCAGGTCTTGCCGGCCTCGGTCGACTCGCTGCGCAGGTCATGCAGGTCCCAGACGAAACCCATACCGCTCATGACCACGCGGCGGAATTTATCGAAGTACTGCGTCGCGTCGCCGGATTGCGCGTAGCGCTCCCAGGTCTGAGCGTGGGCGAGCGATGCTGCGCAGAGGAGGATCAGGGCAAAAAGTTTCTTCATGGCGTGTCGGGTCAATGCACTATCGGCAAGTGGAATAAGCAACAACCATGACGATACCGCAGCTCGCGCAGGCTTGCCGGCCACCCTCTAGATACACGTTTGATGAGGGTCTGCGTGCGCGATGTTTCGAGATTTTCGCATGCAGATTCCCCTGTGGCGTTATTCCTGCTCGAGTGGGGTGGGCCCATTCTGCAGCTTCCTGTCACTTGCCATGGAGGTGTGGAATGAGAATTCTGTTCAAGTCGCGCGACCCCGAGGCCGAGTCACTGCGCGAGTGGGCAAGCGAACGCGTTGCCTTCGTCTTCCGGCGGCATCCCTGGGCCGCGCCGCGCGCGACGATACAGCTCTCGGATCTGAATGGGCCCCGTGGTGGCATGGACAAGCAATGCCTGATCGAGGTCAGCGCTGCGGGTGCTACACCCGTCATCATCCGCTCGGTCGCTGACAACTGGCATGCCGCACTCAACCACGCCTTGTCGCGCGCCTCAAGCAGCATGAAGCGCATGCTGAGACGCACGCGCGATGCCAATGCGCGTGCACTGCGCTCCCGCAACGAGCCGGCAGCGCTCTGAGCTTCCACCACCACCCGCACCGACACACTGGCTGCGGATGGTCCAGCTCCCCAGCTGCGCTATCCGCCAGCCAACCCAATACGGAAGAGACCGTTATGAACCGCGAGGACCTGATGCAGCACCTGATGCTGTTTGTTTCGGAGGGTGTACGGGTACCGGAGCAGGCGTTCGATATTGCCCGCACGATCGACCTGAACCGTTTCGAACATACGCCACCGCGGGCAGCCGCCGTGACCGTACTGCGGATGGGATTGCAACGTCGGTTCGGGTTTCTCTCAATCAGGAATTCACTGCTCGATCAGCTTGCCCCCAACCCCGCGCGATCTCAGCCGGCTTCACCAGCACGCCGCGTCCGGGGTCGCTTGCGCCTGTCTTGATAACCGGCTGAGACGAGAAAGAGGAATCCAGCGACGCTCACTGCAGCTTGTAGCCGAAGCGTTCAATGATTTTCGCAGCCTTGTCCGACTTCAGATAAGCCATGAGCGCAGCAGCGGCCTTCGAGTCCCTGCCGGGGTTCAGCAGCACGACATCCTGCCGCAGTGGCTCATGCATCTCTTCCGGCACGATCCAGGCCGATCCGGACTTCAACTTGCCGCCCTCCCATACCTGCGACAGCGCGACGAAACCAAGCTGCGCATTGCCACTGCTGACGAACTGGTGGGTCTGGGAGATGCTTTCGCCCTGCACCACGCGCGGCTCAAGCGCCGTCAGCACGCCGAGCTTCTGCATCGTCTGCACCGCTGCCCGGCCATAAGGCGCGACCCGGGCGTTGGCAATGGACAGGAACTTGAACTTGTCGGTCTTCAGTACGCCGCCACCCTGATCGACGAGCGAGGCATTCGGTGACCACAGAACCAGGCGGCCGATCGCATACGTAAACTGCGTGCCAGCCACGGCCTTGCCCTCCCTGACCAGCTTGCCCGGCGTCTCGTCGTCAGCCGACAGGAAAATCTCGAACGGCGCGCCATTCGAGATCTGCGCGTAGAACTTGCCGGTCGCGCCCTGTGACAGCGCCACCTTGTGTCCGGTCTCTTTCTCGAACTCGACCGCGATCTCCTTCATCGGTTGCGCAAAGTTCGCGGCCACGGCGACCTTGACCTCGGCTGCGTGGGCAGAGGCGGCCAGCAGCAAGGCGGCGGCCAGTGCGATGAACTGTTTCAATCTCATAGTCGTTTTACCTGTGATTCGGATGGAAGGTTAGAAGCGATAGAGGGCGCCGACGGACAGGCCACGCTGATCGCGCGTGCTGGCCGAGTGTGCGGTGGTACCCGGATTGCCGTATCCACTGTCCGGACGCCAGTTGTCGAAGATCGTGAATGCCGCTGTCGCCCCGGCTTTCCGATCCGCCATCGCGTAGTCGACGAAGAAATCCCACTCCTTGAATGGCGAATAAGTCAGACCGGTCGCGAACATGGTCACATCGTTGACGCCGGTACCGCCGCGCCGCTTATCCTGAACAACGTAGTAGCCCCCGTTCATGCTCAGCTTGGGCGTGAACCGATACACTCCGCCAGCGAAATAGGTATCGGCATTCGCCTGACCACCGGGCCTTGTGCCATCGAGTAGCGCAGCCGGGTTTTCCGGATTGCGCGTGATGACATAGCCAGCGTTCAGCGTGAGCTGGTCGATGGTGTATTTCGCAGCGAAGAAGTCGACACGATTATTCACCTGAGCCTTCGTGGTGTTGCCTGCCCCGCCCAGCCTGGCCTCGATATGGTTGTAAGCCAGCTCGAGATTGCCGTTCTTGTAGCGTCCCCCGAGGTAGTAGTTGGTGCCACGCTCAGCATCCCCCGGAACACCGCCCGGCGCAAAGCCGACATCCAGCGTGAAGCCGTTGAACGACGGCGAGATATAGCGCACCAGCCGGTCTGCCCGGTTGATGCCCGAGGCGCTGTGGAAACCCGCATAGCGGGCGATGGGCTTGAGTCCGCCGAAGTTCCAGTTGTTACGGGCATCGAAGGCGCTCGAGAGGTCAGCTTGCAGGTTCGGGCCGCGACCAAGAATCAGCGTGCCGTACACCTTCGATATCAGCCTGAAGTTGGCCTCACGATCGAACAGCGGGTTTTTGCCGTCGCCGGTTGCGGCGGAGTCGCGACCGACCGCGCCGGTCCGCGCCGAGAAGTTCGATTCCACGGTCACCATGGCCGTGGTGTCGGCATCGAGCTCGCGCGACACACGCAGGCCAACGCGGTTATTCGCCTTCGGCTGGTCGCTCATGCCCGACGCATCAAGGTTCTGCGACGTCATGTTGGACGCCTGGTAGTAGCCGGCCGAGACCTGTCCATAAATTTGGGTCTTGAACTTGCGTTCGTCCTCGGCGCGTTTGTCGATCTCACGGTTGGCACGGCGGATATCCTGCGCCTCGTTGAACGCACGAATCTCCTCCTTCTCCTGCGCCACCTTGATTTTCTTGTCGAACTCCTCTTGCGTGATGATTCCCTTCTCCTTGAGGATCTCGAGCAGGACTTTGACGTCCTCACCGGCATACACCTCACCGCCTAACGTAAAGGCACCCAGAAGTACGGTAGCTATCGGTAGCGATTTTCTTAACTTATTGTTTTTCATGGACTTTATTCGCCATTCTGATGCAAGCCTTGCGATCAAAGTGTTTCAAGGTATATTTTGATCGGGCAAAATATATCCAAATAATGTTGATCGGTCAAACAGCCCCGCTTAACCCTTCCGGTGGCCAGGCATACCGATTGACCGCAGGCCATGCGAGGGCGTCGCGTAGCCAGCCACATCACGACTCCCTATAATCGCTGCATGACTTCCCCCCACTACACGCTGGATGCCGAGCTGACGCTGAAAGTCGGCGACGCCCTCCTCGCCAACGCCAAGCGCATCGAGTTGCTGCGGCAGATCGGCCTGACCGAAAACCTGACCCGGTCGGCAAAGATTGCCGGCTACAGCTACAAGGGCGCGTGGGACACGATCGACCAGATGACGAAGCTGACCGGGGGCAGCCTGCTCGAACGGCAGGCGGGCGGCAAAGGCGGCGGCAGGACAAAGCTGACCGAGCGGGGCCGGCAGTTGCTGGACAACTTCCTGTTGATCCAGGCCGAGCATGAACGCTTCATCGGCCGGCTGAACAAGCTCGCCAACGGGCTCGAGGAGGATTACGCGCTGCAGACCGGGATTGCGATGAAAACCAGCGCACGTAACCAGTTTGCCGGCATCGTGGTGTCCATCCTGCAGGGGCCGGTGAATGACGAGGTGACGCTGATGGTCAACGGCAACTTGATGCTGACCGCCTCCATCACCCACGAGAGCGGTCGCGAGCTGGGACTAGACATCGGGGGAAAGGTCTTTGCGCTGATCAAAGCGTCAGCTGTGCTGATACGGCCGGCGACCGGGCCGGTCATGACGGCAGGGCCGAACCGCTTTGTCGGCACCCTTCACAAGCTAATCCGGGGACAGCAGCGCTCAGAAGCCGCGATCTTGCTTGATGGCGGCGCTGAGCTGGTCTGCACGCTCGACAACGGCGTGGTCGAACAGATGGGC
>CAZESK010000012.1:0-42472 GCA_964515155.1 uncultured Bifidobacterium sp. | reverse complement strand
CCGGCGCGAAGAACTACATCACGCCCCAAGGCTACCAGCGCATCCGCGAGGAACTACTTCAGCTGATCGATATCGAGCGACCCGAGGTGGTCAAGATCGTCCATTGGGCAGCCTCGAATGGTGACCGCTCGGAAAACGGCGATTACATCTACGGCAAGCGTCGTCTGCGCGAGATCGATCGCCGCATTCGCTTCCTCACCAAGCGGCTCGATCTGGCTGAGGTGGTCGATCCCGGCCTGCACCATGGCAGCGACCAGGTGTTCTTCGGCGCGACCGTGAGTTACGTCAACCGCGCCGGCGAGGAACACACGGTTACCATCGTCGGTATCGATGAACTGGATCCGCTGCGCGGCAAGATCAGCTGGGTATCGCCGGTAGCGCGCGCGCTGACCAAGGCGCGCGAGGGCGAGGTGGTCACGCTGCGCACGCCAGCGGGTGAGGACGAGCTCGAGATTGTTTCGGTGCAATATCCGGCACCTGCCTGACGTACAATGCGCGCCATGCCGATTGTCTATTCCACGCTCAATCATCCTCTGCGCGTTCCGCTGGCTGCCGAGCTTCACTCGCGTCCGCCCATCCGGCTCGAAGCGCCGGAAAAAATCACGCATCTCGCGGTGTATGGCCGTAATGAGCCGCTGAATCCTGCCGACAGGCTCGGACTGCAGTCAGCGCTGCTCGCGGATTTCTGCGCCCATTTCGGGGTGCCGGCGCCGGTCGGCAATGCCAAGTATTTTTTCCATGACTTCGGCCGTTTCCGTCTCAAGTGGGAGTGCCATACCGAATTCGCCGGGTATACCTTCGTTGCGACCAGCCAGCCGGTGACGCAGGACGGCAGCCTGTTTTCGGCCATGCCGTCGGCCGACATCCCGGAGAGCTGGCTGCTGACCCTCAAGGGGCGTCTGCTGGTCGCCACGCACATCGTGCTTGACCGCGCCGACGCCCCGGCCGAGGACGCCGTGCATCACATGCGGCGGTTGTTCGATACGAATGTCATCATTGGCTGTGATGCCTCGCAAAGCGCACAGGTCTGGACTGACTTCCAGATTCATGCCGACGGCTTCGGCCGTTTCATCGTCCTCGATGCTGGCCTCAAGGGCATGCAGGCCGGACGGCTGGTGCAGCGGTTGCTGGAAATCGAAACCTACCGGGTGATGGCGCTGCTGGGCCTACCGGTTGCGCAGCAGGCTGCGCCGGTGCTCAATGATATCGAGTCCGAGCTGGCCTCGGTGACGCGTGGCATGGTCGCGCAGCAAAAGCCAGGGCTCAGCGAAGAGCAGGGCATGGAAGAAGAGCAGGCACTGCTGGAGCAGATCACGCTGCTCGCATCGCGTCTGGAGCAATTGTCGGTCGACGACAGCTACCGCTTTTCGGCCTCCCAGGCATACTTCGGGCTGGTGCAGTCGCGTATCGCCGAGTTGCGCGAGCGGCGCATCGAAGGCGTACCGACGATCGAGGAATTCATGGCGCGCCGGCTCGCGCCGGCGATGAACACCTGCCTCTCCACCGCCCGCCGGCAGGAGGTGCTGGCCGAACGCATCGCCAATACCAACTCGCTGCTGCGTACCCGGGTCGGCATTCGTCAGGAGAAGCAGAACAGCCAGATCCTCGCGTCGATGAATGCACGCGCGGCTCAGCAGCTCCAGCTACAGCAGGCAGTCGAGGGGCTGTCGGTGGTTGCCATCTCCTATTACCTTGCAGGCTTGATCAGCTACCTGATCAAGGGAATGAAAGCCGGCGGCGTGCACGTCGATGCCGAGCTGATTACGGGTATCGCCGTGCCGCTGCTGGCGCTGACGGTCTGGTTCGGGGTCGGGTGGATGCGGCGTCGTGCGTCGCGCGATTCTTCCAGCGCGCACTAGCCAGCCCGCTTCTCACGCAAGGCGAGTGCGAGCTGTCAGCTGCGGTCGCGCAGGATGCGTTCTACGCCATGCACGCGGCGCACGTTGCGCATCAGCCGTGCCAGATGCACGCGGTTCTCGACCTGCACTGTAAAGCGTAATTCCGTCAGCGGGCCTTCGCGCCTTGCCTCGTCCATACCCACATGAACAATATTGGCGTCGGATTCGTTGATTTCTGCGGCCAGCCGGGCCAGCAGGCCCTTCTCGTCACTCACCAGCACGCGGATGCGGCAGGCCGACCGGCTCACCGGGTCGTCCGACCAGAAAACATCGATCCAGCGGCCCGGCTCCTTCGCGCGCTGGCGTCGCGCGCCGTCGCAGTCGGCTGCGTGCACGACCAGCATCTGGTCGCGCCGCAGGTTGCCGGTCAGGCGGTCTCCGGGGATCGGTGAGCAGCAGCTGGCCAGCTGCACCGACGTCGCTGGCTCGTCGCCACTGATCTCCATCGGCTTGACCCGGGACTCTGCTTTCACGGCCTTTATATCCCTGTGCGCCGGCACTTCCATCACCCGTTGGATATGGCGAGCCACGAGTGAAGCCAGCCGGCGACCGGTGCCAATGTCTGCATGAATATCATCGACTGACTTTGTACCCGTATCGCCCACCAGCTTGTCTAGCGCGGTGGCTGGTACCGGCACCACGATTTCCAGCGCCATCAGTGCTTGCTCAAGCAGCATCTCGCCCAGCTCGACGGCCTGTTCGCGATTGATCGAGCGCAGATGGTGCCGGATCGCCGAGCGCGCACGGCCGGTACGCACGAAGGACAGCCAGTTCGGCGTCGGGTGCGCATCATCCGAGACGTCGATGGCGACGATATCGCCGTTACGCAATTCGGTCTTCAGCGGCGCAGGTTCATGGTTGATCTTGGCTGACACCGCATGGTCGCCGATGTCGGTGTGGATGGTGTATGCAAAATCGAGCGCGGTCGCGCCACGCGGCAAAGCAATGATCGTGGATTTCGGCGTGAACACGTAGACCGAGTCGGGAAACAGGTCAACCTTCACATGCTCGAGGAATTCCACCGAGTCGCCCGACTGATGCTGGATGTCGAGCAGCGATTGCAGCCATGCATGCGTGCGCTGCTGCAGGTCGGTCAGTCCGGCGCCCTGGTTCTTGTACAGCCAGTGTGCAGCGACGCCTGCCTCGGCGACATTATTCATTTCCTCCGTACGGATCTGGAACTCGACCGGGGTGCCATACGGTCCGATCAGCGTGGTGTGCAATGACTGGTAGCCATTGAGCTTCGGAATCGCGATGTAGTCTTTGAACTTGCCAGGCATCGGCTTGAACAGCGAATGCAGCACGCCGAGCGTCACGTAGCAGCTGGCAAAGCTATCGACCACGACCCGAAAGCCATAGACATCGAGCACCTGCGAAAATGACAGGTGCTTGTTGCGCATCTTGCGATAGATGCCGTACAGGGTTTTCTCGCGTCCCTGGATCGCGGCGTCGATGCCGGCAGCCTGAAGCGCTGCGCGCACTGACTCGAGAATCTTGTTGACCACCTCACGGCGGTTGCCACGTGCCGCCTTGACCGCCTTGGCCAGTGTCCGCTGGCGGACCGGGTACAGGTGCGAGAAGGACAGCTCCTGCAGTTCGCGGTAAATGTTGTTCAGGCCGAGCCGGTGCGCAATCGGCACGTAAACATCCATGGTCTCCCGTGCGATACGGCGTCGTTTCTCGGTCGACATCGCACTCAGTGTGCGCATGTTATGCAGGCGGTCGGCCAGTTTCACGAGGATGACGCGTACGTCGCGCGCCATCGCCAGGAGCATCTTGCGGAAGTTCTCTGCCTGTTGCTCAATCTGGCTCTGGAACTCGATCTTGTCGAGCTTGGAGAGGCCGTCGACGAGGGACGCGACAGGCGCGCCGAAGCGCTCGATCAGCTCGTCCTTCTTCACGTCCTGATCTTCCATCACATCATGCAGCAGCGCTGCCATGATGGCCTGCGCATCGAGCTTCCACTCTGCACAGATTTCTGCAACGGCGATCGGATGGGAAATGTAGGGTTCGCCCGACTTGCGCACCTGACCTAAATGCATTTCATCCGAGAAGCGATAGGCTTCCTTGATCTTCTTGAGTTCGGAGGCGGTCAGGTAGTCGGCCAACCGATTGGTCAGCTGGGTCACCGACGCCACGCCGACAGCGGCCGGCGAGGCGGATTCGTTGGTAATGGAACTGGAGGTGGGCGCAGGCCGGTTGTCCTTGCGGGAAGGAGAGGTCTGAAGCGTGTCAGCAGCCGTCGGTTGCATCGCTATGCCGACCCGTGGGGGTGCCCTTGGCTCAGGTTGGTACCTTCTTCAGCATCTCGACGCCGACCTGGCCGGCGGCGATCTCGCGCAGTGCGGTCACGGTGGCCTTGTCGTTGCTTTCAACCTTCGGCGTGTGACCCTGCAGCAGCTGGCGCGCACGGTAGGTGGCGGCCAGCGTCAGCTGGAAGCGGTTAGGAATCTTTTTCAGACAATCCTCTACGGTAATGCGTGCCATCAGGCCTCCTGAAAACGGTACTGCGGATGGGTGTTACTTTGAATCGGGCTGGATGCCGTAATCGGCGAAGAGGCGATCATGTCGTGCCGCCTGCTGGCGTACCCTGCACCGCGCAGATTGCGCAATCGAAGCAAGCTCCGACAGGGCCGTCTCGAAATTTTCATTGATAATAACATAGTCGAAATCGCCGGCATGGGCGATCTCCCCGGCAGCCGCGCGCACGCGTTTGGCAATCACTTCCTCGCTGTCCTGGCCGCGCTTGCGCAGGCGCTGCTCCAGCGCCGCAACCGACGGCGGCAGGATGAAAATCCCGACGGTATCGGGGAACTGCGCCCGGACCTGCCGAGCGCCTTGCCAGTCGATTTCAAGCAGCACGTCATGGCCTGCACGCGTTTGTTCCTCGACCATCGCGCGCGAGGTGCCGTAATAGTTACCGTGCACTTGCGCCCACTCGAGAAACTCGCCCGCCTGCTGGCGTTGCACGAACTCGGATTCGCCCAGAAAAAAATATTCGCGGCCATGCTGCTCACCCGGACGCGGCGCGCGCGTCGTACACGAAATCGAGAGCCGAATACCCGGCACCCGGGCGAGCAGTGCATTCACGAGTGACGACTTGCCGGCCCCGGAGGGCGCAGCGACGATGAACAGGCTGCCGGAGCTGGAGGAAATCACTGGAGTCACGGTGGTCTCGGTGGTCACGGGGATCATTCCAGATTCTGCACTTGCTCGCGCATCTGCTCGATCAGTAGCTTCATCTGCATCGAGGCGTCTGATAACTCTTTCACCGCAGCCTTCGAACCCACCGTATTCGCCTCGCGGTTGAGTTCCTGCATCATGAAGTCGAGACGCTTGCCGACTGGTCCCCCTTTTTTCAGGATGGCGCGTGTCTCTGCCAGATGGCCCGACAGGCGTGTGAGTTCCTCAGCCAGGTCCACTCGAATACCGTAGAGCGTTACCTCTTGCCGGATGCGCTCGTGGATCTCGTCGGTCGCCACCGCGGGCTTGCCATCGGACAGGGCAATTCCGAGCGCTTCCTGCATCCGCTCGATGGCTTTCTGCCGGAACTGCTCGATGGCTTGCGGTACCAGCGGCGTGATGCGCGCGACGATGGCCTCGATATCGGCGATGCGCGAGAGCAGCATGGTCTCCAGTGCCGCTCCTTCGCGCCGGCGCGAATCGAGAAACGCATCAAGGGCCGCAGCCAGGGTTGCCTGCACGTCGGCAAGCATGGTCTCCTGACTCAGCTCGGCGTCGGCCAGCACGCCCGGCCAGCGCAGTAACTCATTCACACTCATTGGTCGCGCTTCGGGAAAACTCTGCAGCACTGACTGCTGCACATCCTTGAGCGCGACGAGCAGCTCGGTATGGGCTGCCAAGCCGGTCGCCTTCTCCTTGCGCCCGAACGAGACCCGGCATTCAACCTTTCCTCGAGCAACGCGAGCGATGATCGCCTCGCGCAGCAAGGGTTCGAGCGAACGCAGATCGTCATTGATGCGGAACTGCAGGTCGAGGAAACGCGAGTTTACGCTCCGCAATTCGAGCGTGATCGTACCCGCGCTGCTCTCGCGGCTGCTGACCGCGTAACCGGTCATACTGCTGATGGTCAAGGGGAACCTCTGGTATTTACAAAAAGCTAATCAGTCTACACAATGCCGCCCCGGGGAATGGGCAAAATCGACATCAATATGGCCGGTCAACACAACGCAGCCTTGCCGGAAGGACACGAACTTGATGGATACCGCATTGTAAAGAAGATCGCGGTGGGTGGCTTCAGCATCGTCTATCTCGCGCAGGACGCTGAAGGTCATGAAGTCGCCATCAAGGAGTACCTGCCCGCGGCGCTCGCGAGGCGCACTCAGGGGCAACTCGCGCCAGTGGTGGCGCCCGAACATCTCGAGCTGTACCGCATCGGCATGCGCTTCTTTTTCGATGAGGGCAGGGCGTTGGCCACCATCGTGCATCCCAATGTGGTTCGGGTGCTGAATTTCTTTCGTGCGCACGACACCGTCTACATGGTCATGGCCTACGAGCGCGGCCGGTCGCTGCACGAGCACATCGTGCGTCGGCGGCAAAAGGGCGCCAAGCCGCTCGTTTCGGAGCGTGGTATCCGCACCACCTTTGCCCAGGTGATGGATGCGCTGCGCGAGGTCCACACGCGCAAGCTGCTGCATCTGGACCTCAAGCCCGCCAATATTTACCTGCGCGAGGATGCTACGCCCATCCTGCTCGATTTCGGTGCCGCGCGGCAGACCCTGCATGCCGACTTGTCACGGCTGCATCCGATGTATACGCCCGGCTTTGCCGCGCCCGAGCTCTACACGCGCCAGGGTCTCGGCCCCTGGACCGACATCTACAGCATCGGCGCCACCATCTTCACCTGCATGGTCGGTGTGCCGCCGCAGTCCTCGGTCGAGCGCAAGCGTGACGATCGCATGGGCGGCTTCCTGAATGACCTGCAAAGCCTGTACTCGACCGAGCTGATCGATCTGGTGCGCTGGAGCCTGCAACTCGATCCGCTGCAACGCCCGCAGAGCGTGTACGCGCTGCAAAAGCTGATGCGTCCGTTACCCGGGAGCCCGACGACGGAGTCTTCCGATGCCGCATCATCGGGCAATCCGCAGAGCCTGCTCTCCCGACTGTTCAAGGCAATGCACTGATCATGCGCTTTGCGGTCTACCAGGAGAGCCTGATCGGAGGCCGGCCGAGCAATCAAGACCGGATGGGCTACTGTTTCTCCCGCGACGCCTTGCTGCTGCTGCTGGCCGATGGCATGGGCGGCCATCTGCATGGCGAGATCGCCGCCTCGCTCAGCCTGCAGACCATGGGCGCGCTGTTCCGCGAGCGCGCCACGCCGCGTGTCGCCGATCCGCTGGCGCTGCTCG
Source organism: uncultured Bifidobacterium sp. (assembly GCA_964515155.1). Classification (GTDB taxonomy): domain Bacteria; phylum Pseudomonadota; class Gammaproteobacteria; order Burkholderiales; family Burkholderiaceae_D; genus Pernthalerella. The sequence continues at coordinate 35,205 of CAZESK010000012.1, read as the reverse complement.
ATGAGCTGGTATTCGCTGCGCACCAGTCCCTGCTGGGCTATCGGGCAACCCACCGCTTGCCCGACACGCCGCGTACCACCATCGTTGCCTGTCTTGTCCAGCAGGGGATGGCCTGGTGGGCGCACTGCGGTGATTCACGCCTGTACTGGCTTAGGCAGGGGCGAATCCTCGCGCGCACTGTCGATCATTCTCACCTCGAGCGGCTGGTTGCGCTCGGGCGGGTATCACCAGCGGAGCGCGCGAACCATCCGGACCGTAACAAGCTCTACAACTGCATCGGCTCGCCGAGCCTGCCCCGCGTCGACAAGGCCGCACCCGCGCCTTTGCAGTCCGGAGACCAGTTGCTCCTGTGTTCGGACGGGTTATGGTCAGGTGTGCGTGAGCATGAAATGGCCTATCAGCTCTCGGCCACGCCGCTCGACCAGGCCGTCCCCTCGCTGGTTCGGCAAGCTGCCATCGCCGGTGGTAAAAACGGCGATAATGTCACCGCGCTCGCCGTGACCTGGCTCGATGAGCTGCGCGATCCCGGCCGGGAACTGCTGACGACCGACGGATTGCCGCAGAATCAGGTGATCACCTCGATCCACCCGGCGCGGCGGTGATAGAGCAAGCCCGAGAACAACCCTGAGGAATCCGTGTCCGACACCCCCGTATTGCGCCCCAGCGGGCGCGCCGCCCATGCCCTACGCGATGTGCGCCTGACCCGTCACTACACCCGCCATGCCGAAGGCTCTGTACTCGTCGAGTTCGGCGATACCCGTGTGCTCTGCACGGCCAGCATCGACGAGAAAGTACCACCCTTCCTGCGCGGTCAGGGCAAGGGCTGGCTGACTGCCGAGTACGGCATGCTCCCGCGCTCCACCCACACACGAATGGATCGCGAGGCGGCCAGGGGCAAACAGTCGGGCCGCACGCAGGAGATTCAGCGGCTGATCGGACGATCACTGCGCGCCGCGTTTGATCTGGAAGCCTTCGGCGAGCGCACGCTGCAGCTCGACTGCGACGTGCTGCAGGCCGATGGCGGCACCCGCACCGCTGCAATTACCGGCGCCATGGTGGCCGCGCATGATGCGTTCTCGATGCTGGTGGCGCGTGGCCTGATCCCCGCCATCCCGCTGCGGCATTTCGTCGCGGCGATCTCGGTCGGTGTTTACCGCGGACTTCCGGTGCTCGATCTCGACTACCCCGAAGACTCGGCCTGCGACACCGACATGAACGTCGTCATGAACGATGCTGGTCATTTCATCGAGCTGCAGGGCACAGCCGAGGGCGATGCCTTCGATCGATCCACGATGAACCTGCTGCTCGACCTCGCCGACCGTGGCATACGCGAGCTGATCTCTCTGCAGAAACAGGCCCTGGGCGTCGCATGACGCAGTCGCTGGTACTCGCCTCGAACAATCGAGGCAAGCTCGCCGAGCTGTCGCAGTTGCTGTCACCGCTTGGATTTGCGCTAACGGCGCAAGGCGAGCTCGGCATTCCGGAAGCCGACGAGCCCTACCTGACCTTCGTCGAGAACGCACTTGCCAAAGCCCGGCACGCATCGCGCCTGTCGGGGCTGCCGGCGCTGGCCGACGATTCCGGCATCTGTGTGCCCGCCCTGGGGGGCGCGCCCGGCGTAAAGTCGGCGCGTTATGCCGGCTCGCCAAGCGCCGATGCCGCCAACAACGCGAAACTGCTGCGCGAACTGGCCGCGCACAGTGACAAGTCCGCGTACTACTACTGCGTGCTGGTCTTCGTGCGCCATGCCGACGACCCGCAGCCCGTCATCGCCGATGGCCGCTGGCTTGGGGAGATCACGAGCGCACCGCGCGGGCAGGGCGGTTTCGGCTACGACCCGCACTTCCTCGTGCGCGGTCTGGGCAAGACCGCCGCCGAACTGGACGCTGATGAGAAGAATCGCCTGTCGCACCGCGGGCAGGCGCTGCGCTCGCTGATCGAAAAACTCACATGATTCCTATCCGGCCAGTGACATTGCAAGACCCGCGTCCGGAAGCGCTGCAAGCTGCACCGCGCCGCGTGATCGAGAGCTACCTGCAGCCCGGCATCCTGAATTTGTCGGCGCTGCCGCCGCTATCGCTGTACGTGCATTTCCCCTGGTGCGTACGCAAATGCCCGTACTGCGACTTCAATTCCCACGAGGCCGGCGGCGAGTTGCCCGAGCAGGCCTATCTTGACGCACTGCGGGCTGATCTCGAGCAGTCGCTGCCACTGGTCTGGGGGCGTCCGATCGTCAGTGTCTTTATTGGCGGCGGTACGCCAAGCCTGATGTCGGCACAGGGGCTCGATCGCCTGATGTCGGACATCCGCAGCCTGCTGCCGCTCGAGCCCATGGCCGAGATCACGATGGAGGCCAATCCCGGCAGCTTCGAAGCAGAAAAATTCCGTAGCTATGCGGCCAGTGGTATCACTCGCTTGTCGATCGGCATCCAGAGCTTCGACACGCGCCACCTCAAGGCGCTCGGGCGCATCCACGATGGCGACGAGGCACAGCGGGCCATCGAGATTGCGCAGGCGAACTTCGGCAACATCAATCTCGACCTCATGTATGCGCTGCCGTCGCAGACGATGGACGAGGCTCGAAGGGATATCGAGCGCGCCCTGTCCTTTGCGCCGTCGCACCTGTCGCTCTACCACCTCACGCTCGAGCCCAACACCGTATTCGCGAAGTACCCGCCCGAACTGCCGGACGACGATACCAGCGCGGCGATGCAGCAAATGATCGGCGACCTCTTGCAGTCGGCTGGCTACGAACACTATGAAGTATCTGCTTACGCGAAGCCGGGTCGCCGTGCGCGGCACAACCTGAACTACTGGGAGTTCGGCGATTATCTGGGCATCGGCGCGGGCGCGCACTCGAAGCTGTCCTTCCCGCATCGCATCGTGCGGCAGGCGCGCTACAAGCAGCCAGCGAGCTACCTACAGCAGGCCATCGCGGGCAATGCGGTGCATGAAGAGCAGGAAGTCGAGCGCGATGAACTCGGCTTCGAGTTCATGCTCAACGCGCTGCGTCTGACCGGCGGCTTCGCCTCGCGACTGTTTGTCGAACGCACCGGCGTCTCGCCGCAGCTGATTGAATCGTCGCTGCGCAAGGCCGAGGCGAGGGGGTTGCTGCAGGCAGATCACCAATCCATCCGTCCCACAGAGCTGGGGCAGCGCTTCCTCAACGACCTGCAGCAGATCTTCCTGCCTGGCTGAAAAACTACGAGGGGGAGGTGGGGCGCAGGTATAATCTCGCGCTCACCCGGAAAGGAAGCGTGGCCGAGCGGTTTAAGGCACCGGTCTTGAAAACCGGCGAGGGTTTGCGCCCTCCGTGAGTTCGAATCTCACCGCTTCCGCCACTCCGCAATGTCGTGCTCCTCCCTGGTCTAGGCAGCAGAGTAGTCATCAGACACAATTCATCTCGCCGTCCCAACCGTCGTGGAGGGTAGGGCGCAGTCAGTCGCATGAGTTTATGACCACCCGGCACACGCCAAACCCGCCAGCGCTGACAACTAATTTTCAATAGCCATAGCCCGCAACGGAACTCGGAGGTGCATCAACCTGGTGCAACTCAGGCTGCCTTTTTAGTGTGCTCATCGATCAGCATCGGAGGCTTTGCGATGCGTACAAGCCTCTTTACCTTGCAGCGCAATCAAGCGCTCTCACGCCTGCTCTCCAATGTTCAGCGTCGAAACGCTGCTCTCGATTGTTGCGCTGCGATGACTCAGCATTCGCTAGTTGCAGTGCAGCAGTGTGTGAGGTCAGCCAAGTAAACATCACTTTCAGTGCTCCGCTTCCGCTGAGTGCGTTCGCTGTAACGTCGGCGCAGGAGTACTATCGTGAATACCCGCTGATTGCGACCTGAGTAAGCTCTGTCGCTGACGACAGGCCCAAAATAAATCCACAATTTTTCTAAGGAAATGTTGCTTACACGTCGCGAGGTGGGGATAATATTTCTGTTTAGAAAAAAGATCGCCGCAATGTTCGATAGGCGACAAGCGGTGGGCGCTGGTTCGCAGCACTCTCGCACGCGGGCGAAAATTTGCCCCTTCGTGTTTTGGCAGGACAAGGTTTCCTGTCGGTACGCAGTCAGTATCAGGTAGTAGGTTCTACACAATAAAAATAGTTGGACGACGGGTCGGGAAAACACGAAGGGCGTTCGCGTCGGTCGTGTGCAGGAACTGGAAATTTCCATTTACCTTAGGAGACAAAATGAAAAAATCAGTCGTTACCCAAGCACGCAGCGCTGGTGTTGCGCGTCTGGTGCCGGTAGCCCTGCTGGCGGCTGCAGGTTTGCTGGCGACGGGCACGGCTTCGGCCCTCAACGTCACGGCAGAGCCGTTCCAGAAGGCCGAACTGCCTTGGGATATGGCATTCTTGCCGGATGGCACGATGTTCTTTACCGAGAAGTGCAAGGGCCTGTCGGTGCGCCTGCCTTCGGGTAAGGTGAACCCGCTGCTGGGCATCGAAGGTTCGAGCGGCTTCCCGCAAGTGGCCAACGACCTGTTCTGCGATGGCCAAGCCGGCATCATGGGCATCGCCGTGGATCCGCAGTTCTCGTCGAACCGCTACATCTACGTCTACTCCAGCTCCAAAGGCGACAACCGCAAGTACGGTGGCTATGCCAACGTCGTGATGCGTCTGAAAGTTGATTCCGCAGTGTCGAGCGTTTCCGACCGTAAGGACATCATCGACGACCTCGGCTACAAGCCGAAGAAGTCGAACCACCCGTTCGGTGGTCCTGGTGCCCACAACGGCGGTCGTATCCGCTTCAGCCCGGCTGACGGCTTCCTGTACGTTGCTATCGGCGACAACCACAGCGGCGCTGGCCCTGTGCACCCGACCGAGCTGCGCGGCAAGATCCTGCGCGTGGACCGTGACGGCAAGGCCGCTGCAGGCAACAAGCCGCCCGCAGGTTTTGACCCTCGCGTCTACACCTACGGTCACCGTAACCCGCAAGGTATCGCCTTCCGTCCGGGCACCAACGAGGCGTTCATCTCCGAGAACGGCCCGTGGCACACCGACGAAGTCACCAAGCTGGAAAACGGCGGCAACGGTGGCTGGGATCCGCGTCCGAACGCTGGCGGCCGTAAGGACTGCCCGGACGACTACTGCGGCTACTCGCCTAACCAGATGGGCGCCATGGACCCGAAGCAGCGCGCTGCTTTCATGCCCATGACCGACACCAAGAGCTATCCGAACGCCATGAAACCGGCCTGGAACAACAACGGCCTGTCGCAAGGTATGTGCGGTAGCGTCTTCCTGACTGGTAAGCAGTGGAAGCAGTGGGAAGGCCGTCTGGCGGTTGGTTACGCTGGTATCGGTATCCACGGCACCCCGACGGGCAACCGCATCGACATCCTGGACATCTCCAAGGATGGCAAGTCTGCCAAGCGTGAAGAACTGCTCTGGCCGACGTTTGCTGGTCGCTTCCGTCACCTGTCGGTGGGTCCGGACGGTGATCTGTATGTCGGCGACGAAGCTGCTGGCATGATCTACCGCGTCAAGCCGGCTAACTAATCGGCATCTGACGGTGAACGCGCCGCCGTGAGGCGGCGCGTTTTTACTGGCCGGCTTCAACCGCCGGCTCCAAATTACTTGAAGTCTTGTCGATTTCCTGAGGTACTTGTTCTCGGGCGGAGCGACAAGCGTCACGCTACTAGTTTTTAACCTGATCTGAAAGGCCGGAGGCCATCAATGCAACGCGTTACCTCAGTGTTCCTCTTCACGCTCCTCGCATGCACCGGTAAAACCGTGTACGCCGACACCGAGAAACTTCAAACCCTGCTGGTGCGGAACAACTGCACCGCTTGCCATATGATCGAAAAGCGTAAATATGGCCCGACGATGAAGGAAGTCGCTCTGAAGCATGGCAATGACGAGGCTGCGATCAAGAAGCTCGCTGCCAAGATCAAGGCGGGTGGTACGGGCGTCTTCGGCGATGACATCATGCCGCCGCAGCCGCATGTGTCCGATGCGGATGCGCGCACCATCGCCGAGTTGGTTCTCTCGCTGAAGTAATCCCCGGTCTCGACACCGTGGCAGGCGGGTGGGTGCATGGCGGATCAATCTGCCGGCGCCACCTGCCTTTTTATTTGCAGGGTCCTTTCGCCCGCGTTACCACGCCCCCGCATACATCACGTTGATCCGCGCCACGTACTTCGCCACCTCGCCATGAACGCGGCTGCCCTCGTGCAGCACGCTTTGCGGTCCGAAACCGTGACGAAAGAGCAGGGCCGAGCCCTTGGTCGGTGTGATGTCTACATGGCCCGCGTCGGGCCGGTACAAGCGCGTGCTGCCTCCCTCTACGCCATCGGCCGGCCCGTTCAGATAGATCAGCATCGACAGCCGTGAGCGCAATCCCGGCCACTCGATCATGTCGCAGCGGTCGGGTGAGAGACCGTAGCCGGGCCAGTCGCCATCGGTATGCAGGTTAAATACGTCGTTGGCATCGTAACGGTACATGTTGATGCGCCGGCTCAGTGCGGGATGCAAGGGCGCGCCATCGATCGTCGCAGGCAGCAGGTGGCCGATGCGCGCGAAGATCGCGTCCATCATCGTGTCGTCCGCCACCCAGTGCACTGCCTTGTTCATCCGCATGCCGGGCGGCGTCGCAATCCCGGGCGCCTCGTCGCGGTAGCCGAAGCGCTCGCTGGCCTCGACGATGCGATCAGCCTCGTCAGCCGTCAGCACGTTATCAATCACGAAGGCCAGCAGGCCACCCAGTTCGATGTCGGTGCGGCTTGGAACCAGCCCGTGTTCTGTCGGCAGCGTCAGTGCCGCAGCCGGGTGGTCGAACGCAAACACCGGCGTCATCGGTACCACGCCGCCCATCGGCAGCGAGCCGGGCAGGTGGGCCACGGCGCGGTGGTCGGGCCAGGAGCAGGAAGGCCGGGTGGCATTGCAGGCGGTAGGGTAGGCGGGCATTGTCCGGGGGCGTTTCAGCGTGGTTGATCAGGAAGCGCTAGCCTGAGGCAAGGCGCCGGGGCGCTGAGTGCTTCGCGCGAAAATAATTGTGCATGTTCTGCTGCAGCATCAGGCCTTTGAAGATCGCGAGCATCACCGGCCGCTTCGTCTTGCGCATGTGCAGCCCAAGGCCTCGGTCGCGAAGCCGCGGCCACGTCATATTGGCCGGCAAAATGCGGCGCCTCCAACAAGGATAGGTGAATCGATGACAACGAACCCGACTGGGGCGATCACCGAGATTTTAGTTGCCGACAGCTTAACGAAAGTTAATCTCAGTAGCAGTAATTCCATGAAGAAAGGCATGTACAATGCCCCAAATTTTACCCGTTGCGTTAAATGGATAACAAGCATTTGAGCTTGCAGAACTTGCGGGAACAGCTTGCGCATTACCGTGAATGTTGGCACGAGCGCTGGCCCGGGCTGCCGGCCATTCTGTCCGAATGTCTGCTCATGCTCGGCCATCGTGATGACGATGCGCTTGACGCTCGAACGTCCGCCATTCTTGCCTGCATGATGGCCGCTGCCGAAGCGGTCGAGCGCGACGGTCGGGAGCGCAAACTGCAGGGTACCGAACCCGCTTATCACAACCGATTGCACATTGCTGACACCCTCGCTTCGATGGTGTGCCTGCTGCTGAATTTGCGCGAGGCACCTGTCGAGCGTTTGAGTCGCAGCGAGTGGCTGCTCATGCTCTGCATGCTCTCTCACGATTACCTGCATACCGGTCGTGTGAATCAAGTACCTGCCGAGCTCGAACAGGCCTCGGTCAATGCCTTGCGTCCGATGATGCAAGCCGCCGGCATGGCCGAGGAAGACCAGGCGCTGGTCGCCGAGCTCATCCTGATGACCGACCCGATCCGGGTGAAGAATACGCATCGCGCGCTCAGCGGCAAACGCTTCGACCTCGCGGACTTCGATGCGATGGCCGCGCTACTGCAGGAGAGCGACATTCTCGCCAGCGTGATGCCGGTCGTGGGCATCGAGCAGACGCGCCGGCTGGCCACCGAGTGGTCGCTGTTCTCCGAAACAATGGCCAGGGGCTTGTTGCTGACCAGCGGGCGAGTCACTTTCCTGCGTGACTACGCCTGTTTCTCGAGCCCTGCCAGCCACCGGCTTGGCATACCTGAATTGATTTCGCAGCAGTTGAGCGTCTTGTCGGCGCGTGATGCCTCGCTGCCGCTGTGAACTGAGCTGGCTCCTGATCGAAGGGGTGGCAAGTTCCGGATCCGGTGGTTGTCGCGATCACGGCGAAACTCAACGCTTCTCAGCCATCCCCTCGTCAGCCTGACTATGTGCGGATCGCTGGTTAAGCCACTTCGCCGCGACCACCACCAGAATCGCTCCCGCCGTACCGGTCAGGCTCAGGTGTACGCCGATATCATGAAACTTCAGCAGCTCCATCGGCAGCAGTTCCGCGGCCCTCGCGGCGACGACGATATCCTTCGAGATCATCGAGCCGCCCAGATAGCCTAGCAGCGCTGCGCCGATCGTGATGATGGCCGGCATGCGGCTCATCAGCTTCAGAATCAGCGAGCTGCCCCAGATGATGATTGGTATGCTGACCATGATGCCGAAGGCGATGAGCAGCATCTTGTGCTCGGCGTCGGCATGCTCGGCGGCGCTGGCTACCGCGATGACGTTGTCGATACTCATGATCAGGTCGGCCAGCAGCACGGTCCGGATGGCGGTGAACAGGCGGTCGCCACCGTCGATCTCATGCTCGCCGCCGCCGGCATCGGTCAGCAGCTTGATGCCAATCCAGATCAGGAGCACCCCGCCGACCAGCTTCAGGTACGGCACGGTGAGCAGCGTTACCGCGAAAGAGATCAGCGCAATGCGGATCACGATCGCGCCTATGGTGCCGCCGATAATGCCCTTCATCCGCTGATGCTCTGGCAGGCCGCGGCAGGCGAGGGCGATGACCAGGGCGTTATCACCGCCGAGGAGGATGTCGATCAGGATGATCTGGCCGATGACGACCCAATTGAGGGATTGCAGAAATTCAAACATGGTGATGCGCGTGATGAAAGCGCGCCAGTGTCTCACAGGATGTAAGCCCGGGCGACGCTTTTGACCCCATCGGCAATAACAGACACCCATAGGGCGGATAGAGCGCAGCGAAATCCGCCAAGCCACGGCTGCAATAACAGACACCCGTTGGGTGGATAGAGCGCAGCGAAATCTGCCATCACCTGCTAAAGTCGCGCAAATTCAGGAGCCCCTGTTGCCCAAATTCGCCGCCAACCTGTCGATGCTGTTCACCGAGGTCCCGTTCGGACAGCGTTTCGCGCGCGCCGCGCGGGCCGGGTTCACGGCGGTGGAGTGCCAGTTTCCGTATGAACTGCCGGCGGCCGATATCAGGTCGCTGCTCAATGAGAACCACCTGACCATGGTGCTGCACAACCTGCCGGCCGGCGACTGGCAGGCCGGCGACCGTGGCATTGCCTGCGATCCCGCGCGGGTGGATGAGTTTCGCGCCGGCGTCGCGCAGGCCATCGCCTATGCGACCGTGCTTGGCGTGACCAAGCTCAACTGCCTCGCGGGCAAGTTGCCGGCGGGTGTCAGCGACGCGCAGGCGCGGGAGACCCTGGTGGCCAACTTGCAGTTCGCGGCGGCCGAGCTGGGCAAGCACGGCATCGCGCTGCTGGTCGAGCCGATCAACACCTACGATATTCCCGGTTTCTGGCTCGACAGCACGGGCAAGGCCTTCGCGCTGCTTGACGACGTCGGCGCGGCCAATGCCTTCGTCCAGTACGACATTTATCATGCGCAGCGTATGGAGGGCGAGCTGGCCGGTACGCTGCGAAACAATCTTTCACGCATCGGCCACATCCAGATCGCCGATAATCCGGGGCGCAACGAGCCCGGTACCGGCGAGATTCATTTCGACTTCCTGTTTGGCTTTATCGACCGCATCGGCTATCGCGGTCACGTCGGCGCCGAGTACAAGCCGGCAGCGGACACGGAAGCGGGACTAGGCTGGATGACAACAGTGCGCGGGAGCGGCGGGCGATGATCCGGTCGCTCACCAGCCTCGCCAATGACGGGATAGGAAGCAGCTCATGACGATGACCACCCAAGCCGCGCTCCTGAGGCGCATGTTCGATGCCGCGATCGCCTCGGCGCAGCCGGCGCTCTGCGTGCCGCCGCACCTGCCGACTGCAAAAGCTCTGGGCAAGGGCCGGTTGTTCGTCATCGGCGCCGGCAAAGCCTCGGCGGCGATGGCGCGCGCGGTCGAGGATGCATGGCAAGGCCCGTTGTCCGGGCTTGTCATCACCCGCTACGGCTACCAGGTGCCCTGCGAGCGGATCGAGATCGTCGAGGCAGCGCATCCGGTGCCGGATGCCGCCGGGCTGGCGGCCGCCCACCGGATGATGGATTTTGTGCAGGATCTGTCCGCCGACGACATCGTGCTGTGCCTGATCTCGGGCGGTGGCTCGGCGCTGATGCCGCTGCCGATCGAGGGTCTGACGCTGGAGCACAAGCAGGCAGTGAACCGCGCGCTGCTCGCCTCGGGCGCGAGTATCAGCGAAATGAACTGCGTGCGCCGCCACCTGTCGGCCATCAAGGGTGGGCGGCTCGCCGCTGCCTGCCATCCGGCACGCGTGATCACGCTGCTCTTGTCGGACGTGCCGGGTGACCATCCGGTCGACATTGCCTCCGGCCCGACGGTCGCCGACCCGACCACCTGCGCCGATGCGCTGGCCATCATCGACCGCTACCGCATCGCGCTGGCACCGGAGGTACGCGAGGTGCTGGCATCCGGACGGGGCGAGTCGGTCAAGCCGGGTGACGCCCGGCTGGCGCGCAATGAGGTACGGATGATCGCCACCCCGCAAATGGCGCTCGAGGCGGCGGCGGCCGTCGCCGAGCAGGCTGGCTACCGCGCGCACATCCTCGGCGATTCGCTCGAGGGCGAGGCGCGCGACGTGGGCAAGGTGTTGGCCGCCATTGCGCTGCAGGTGGCCGAGCGCGGGCAGCCGTTTTCCGCGCCCTGCGTGCTGCTGTCCGGCGGCGAGACCACGGTCACCGTGCGTGGCGGCGGGCGCGGCGGGCGCAATGTCGAGTGCCTGCTCTCGCTGGCCGCGACACTCGGCGGCCACCCGCGCATTCATGCGCTCATGGGCGATACCGACGGCGTTGACGGACTCGAGGAAATCGCCGGTGCCGTCGCCGGGCCCGACACCATTGCACGCGCCTGGGCCCGGGGCCTCTCGCCGCTGGGGTCGCTGGATGCGAACGACGGCCACAGCTTTTTCGGCACACTCGGCGACTCGGTCGTGACCGGGCCGACCCTGACCAACGTCAATGATTTCCGGGCGATCCTGATCGATCGGTAGGGCGGGTAGGGAGAAGCGAAACCCGCCGTCTCCGCCTCGAGAAGCCCTTAAACGATTCCAAACCCGTGCCCGTTCCCCCGGGTGTACAGTGGTTGCGAGCATATCCACCTATCCGCAACCCCCATGTCCGCGCCCATTCGCCGCGTCACCCTGGCCCTGCTGCTGGCTATCGTGGCAAGTATGGTGCTCATCCCGGCCTTCGCAACCACCCTGGTTCGCGCCGATGTCGAGCGTGAGCTCGGCGGCCGATTCATCGTCGGCGAGATGCCGGCCTCATTACCGATCTGGCCGCTATACCAGCGTGCTGGCACCGATCCGAACGAGAAGCCCCGGCTGAGCGGCTATGCCTATGAATCGGCCGACATCGAGCCCGTGCGCGGCTACAGCGGCAAGCCCATCAACCTGTTCGTTGCCATCGACCTCGACGGCAATTATCTTGATGTGCGCCTGCTGGAGCACCGCGAGCCGTTGTTCCGCACCGAGTCCGGCAACGCAAAGATCGCCGCGTTCGCTGCCCAGTTCAAGGGCCTGTCGGTGCGTCATCAGGTCGATATTCAGGGGCCATCGGCTGCGACACGTCGCGACGAGCGAGAGGCCGTGCTGCATGGCGTGCAGGCCGGCACGGTCACGGCCCGGGCAATCGAGAAGACCGTGCGCCTGTCGGCCGCACAGGTGCGGGAGTTGGCCGAGGCCGCGCTGGCCGGTGATGCGCAGGGCGCTCGACCGGCCCAGCGCCGGCGCGATGTTGAGGTCAGACCGCTGGACTGGGGACAAATGGCGTCGCGGGGCATGATCGAGCGCACCGCCTTTACGCGCGCCGAGGTCGAGCGCGTCTTTGCTGGCACCCGCGTGGAAGGTGCGGATCCCGAGGCAGTGCAGAGACCAGAAGAAATCGCATGGCAGTTTGATGTCGCATTGGTCAGCCTGCCCCAGATTGGCCAGAACCTGTTCGACGAATCCGGCTGGCGCCGGCTGGCGGCCAGCCTGCGCGGCGGCGAGGCCTTGCTGGTGATCGAGCGCGGCGCCTTATCGGATGCGCTTCGCAGCCGGCGTGCAGCCGGCAATTCGGCCTTCGTCGTCGAACAAGATGGCAAGACGCTACCGCTGCGGACGCTGACGGCCGACGACGGCTTGCGCTACCCGGTAGCCGCGCGCGAGGGCCGCGCGCACCTGTTGATCATCGACGCGGCCACGCCGCTCGACGTCGGGCAGCCATTTTCGCTGAGCTATGTGCTGCAGCGGCGCTACGGACCATTCCCGACGATGGTGGTCGAAAAGCCGCTGCCGCTCGGGTATGGCTTCGTCGGGTGGCGCTCGACGCTGTGGTCCTGGCTGGACGCACCGTGGATGCAGCAGTGGCAGAAGCGCTGGTGGGAGATTGCGCTGCTGGTGACGGCGCTGGCGGTGCTCACGGTCACGCTCATCCGTCAGCGCAGCGTGACCGTTAATGCGCGTCGGCTGGCGCGCTTTCGCATCGGTTTTCTGTTGTTCACGCTCCTGTGCATCGGCTGGTGGTTCCAGGGGCAGCTGTCCATTGTCAATATCACCGCATCGCTCGAGGCGCTGGCTTCGGGCAATGACCTCGGCTTTCTGCTGAATGACCCGATGACGGTGATCCTCTGGATCTTCGTGTTTTGCACGTTGTTTGTCTGGGGGCGAGGTACCTTCTGCGGCTGGCTGTGCCCGTTCGGCGCACTGCAGGAACTCGTCAGCACGGTCATGCGTGCCGTCGGCGTGCGTCACCGGCGGCTGCGCCAGGCCTGGGATCGCCGCTTGAAATGGGTCAAGTACGGGGTGCTGGCCGGCGTGCTTGGGCTGATGTGGGTCTCGCCGTCAGCCACCGAGCTGGCCGTGGAAATCGAGCCGTTCAAGACCGCCATCAGCCTGTACTTCGTGCGCGACTGGCCCTACGTGGCCTGGGCGATCGGCTGTATCGCGCTCTCGGTGTTCGTCTACCGTGGCTATTGTCGCTACATCTGCCCGCTGGGTGCGGCGCTGGCGGCGCTCGACCCGCTGCGCCGCCTGGGCTGGCTGCCGCGCCGCGACGCCTGCGGCACGCCCTGTCAGACCTGCCGCCATCGCTGCGAATACCAATCCATTGGCGGCAACGGCAAGGTGACGTATTCCGAATGTTTCCAGTGCCTCGACTGCGTCGCGATCATGCAGGACGACAAGCAATGCCTGCCCCTGATCCTCGAACGCAAGCGGGTGATCCCGATCCAACCTGTGCAGGAGACCGCATGAATCCAGGGCGCCGCCAATGTCTCGGTTTTGGTCTCGGCCTGGCCCTCGGCAATCCCTTGATGGCTGCAGCGCGCGAGTCACTGCAGTGGCGCGAGCGCCTGTTACAGGGCTTCGGCACCACGCTGTGGCTGCGCGCCGCGCATGCGGACGCTGCCCGTGTCGAGGAAGCGCTCGACCGTGCCGCCGCAACGATCCGCCGCATCGAATCGCAAATGAGCCTGTTCGACGATGGTAGCGCGCTCTCGCGGCTTAACCGCAGCGGTCGGCTCGCCACGCCCGAACCCGGCCTGTTGCAGGTGCTGCAGCTGGCGCGGCAGGTGGCCGCAGGCAGTGGCGGTGCGTTCGACGTGACGATGCAACCGCTATGGACCGCCTGGGAAACGGCCAGCCGCGAAGGCCGGACGGCTTCGTTACGCGAGCTGGCACGCGCACGGGCGCGGGTGGATTGGCGCGCCGTGGAGTCCGATGCGCAGCGGGTGCTCCTGCCGAGGGGTTTCGCACTCTCGCTCAATGGCATCGCCCAGGGCCATGCCGCAGACGAGGTGAGGGCGGCTATACGCTCGCTCGGCATCCGGCATGCGATGTTCGATACCGGTGAAACCAGCGTGCTCGGTCAGGGGCCGGGCGCACTGCCGTGGCGCTTGGGTATTGAGGATGCTGCCGGTGGCAAACGCGGTGAGCAAGGGCCATCGGCGCTGCCAAGCCTGGTGGTACCCGACGGCTTTGCCGTCGCTACCTCATCGGATCGGCATACAGCGTTCAGCGCGGACGGTCGCCACCATCACATCGTCGACCCGCGTACTGGCTGGTCGCCACCGCACTGGTCGTCGGTGACCGTCATGGCACGGCGCGCTGCACTGGCCGATGCCCTGACCAAGGTGTTTTTCATGCTGCCGCCAGCACGGTTGCAGGCCGAGGCGGCGCGCTGGCGGGTGCGGGTGGTGGCGCAGGACAGGGCCGGCCGGTGGCATGACAGCGCCGCCACTCCGGCGGGTGCTGCCCAATCAGGTTTGCTGTCGAGAATCACATCGGAAAGCGTTGCAAAATCAGCGACTTAACGCATTATTCACACCGATGATAGGAGAGTTATCCCCAAAATCTGTGGATAAGACAGGGGGTGTCTGACCACAGCCGCTGCAGCCGCGTGCGTGGTTTATCCGACTCGTCCTGCCGTTAATCGGATCATGCCGGCATAGATCACCGGTTGGCAGGACTGCTCGAAATCCTGCCGGTACTCGCTCGGCGGTCGCCAGCCGCGCTGGCGCCACCGGCTCTGCACGTCGGCGCTCTGGCGGTTGGCCCGGTGGGCGGGGTCGGTGGTGGCGAACAGGCTCGTGCTCATCGGAGGGCTCCTTCGTTGCAGTGCGTACGGGGTATCACGAAGCCAATAATACTGTATAAAAACACAGTATGGAAGCCCCCCGTTCACTCCCGGCGCTGCCCCTCGCTGCTCCACCCACCGCCAATCGCCTGGATCAATGCCACGCCAGCCACCTGCCGGTTCGACTGCATCTGCAACAGCGCCCGCTGCGCATTGAGCGCCGTGGTCTGGGCCACGGCCACCTCCAGGAAGCTGACCTGCCCCGCGCGGTAGCGGTTGAGCACTTGTTGCTGCGCCTGCGCGGCAGCCTCGGCGGCAGCGGCCAGCTGCTGTTCCTGCTCCGTCAGCACGCGGGTGGCGACCAGCTGGTCCTCCACTTGCTGGAATGCCGACAGCACCGTCTGGCGGTAGGCGGCGACCTCCTGCTCATACATGGCCTCCGCGCCCCGTACCCGGCTTTTCACCAGCCCGGCGTTGAAAACGCTCTGCGTCAGCGAGACGCCGATCGACCACAGCGTGGTCGGCGCCGACAGCAGGTCCGCCCCGGTACGGCCAAAGGCGCCGGTACCTGCCGACAGGCCGATGCTCGGATAGAAAGCAGCGCGCGCGAGGCCGATCTGCGCATTGGCCGCCGCCATCCGGCGCTCGGCGGCGGCAATATCGGGCCGGCGCTGCAGCAGCTCCGATGGAATCACGGCAGGCACCACGGGAACCGCCGGCCGCCAGTCGGCATGCGGCGCCAGCGAGAAGTTTGCCGGCGCCTCGCCCACCAGTACCGCGATCGCATGTTCGAGCTGTGCGCGCTGGGATTCCAGCCCCGCATACTCGGAACGCGCGTTCGCGAGCTGAGTCTGCGCCTGCAGCAGATCGGTTTTTGCGGCAACGCCGGCACGGTAGCGGTTCTCGGCGATGCTCACCACGCGCTGGTAGTCGTCGATGGCCGAGGCCAGCAGCCGGCGCTGGGCGTCCGCTTGCCGCAGCAGCAGATAGTTGGTGACCAGCTCGCCCTGCGCCGACAGGGTGGCCGTGGCCAGGTCGCCGGCCGAGGCCTGCGCGCCCGCCTCGGCGCCGCCGGCCGCGCGCCGCAACCGGCCCCAGACATCGGCCTCCCAGGTCGCGCCAAGGTCCAAGCGCAGCCGCTGCCCCGGGGTCACCACATTGGTGAAGTTGGTCCGGTTCGCGCTGCCGGTCAGGTTCACAGCCGGCAGCAGCGCCGCGCGGCGCTCGCCCACCAGTGCGCGCGCCTGCGCATAGGCAGCCACCGCCGCCGCGACGTTCTGGTTCGATACCGCGACGCGCGCGGCCAGCTGGTCGAGCGCGGGATCGTCGAAGCCCGACCACCAGTGGTCGCGTTCGATGGCATCGGCGGGGCGGGCGGCGACCCAGCCCTCGGCTTCCTTGAAAGCGGTTGGCGTGGCCATCTCGGGTTGCCGGTATTCGGGGCCGATGGCGCAGCCGGCGAGCAGCAGGGCGGCGATCAGCGTCAGCGTGGTCTTCATGGCATCAGGTCGGGGCAATCGGTGGGGAAACGGTCGCGCTCGCATCGCTGCGGCCGAACGCATGCTCATGCGGGCTGCGGCGGCGCCAGCGGTCCAGCAGCAGGTAAATGGCCGGCGTGGTCAGCAGCGTGAGGAACTGGCTGGTGACAAGACCGCCGATGATGGCCACGCCCAGCGGCTGGCGCAGCTCTGCGCCCTCGCCGAAGCCAATGGCCAGCGGCAGCGCGCCCAGCGCCGCCGCCGCGGTCGTCATCAGGATCGGACGCAGCCGGTGCAGGCAGGCCTCGCGCACCGCCGCGCGCGCCGACAGGCCACGCGTGCGCTCGGCCTGCAAGGCAAAGTCGATGATCAGGATGCCGTTTTTCATGACCAGGCCGATCAGCAGGAACAGGCCGATCAGCGCAATCAGCGAGAACTCGAGGTCGAACAGCATCAGCCCGATCACGGCACCGATGCCGGCCGTAGGAATCGTCGAGAGTACCGTCAGCGGATGCACGAGGCTTTCGTACAGCAGACCGAGCACCAGATACACCACCACGATGGCCGCGATGATCAGCAGCGGTTGCCGGCCCTGTGACTCCTGAAAGGCGCGCGCATTGCCCTGGAAGCTGCCGCGCACGCTGGCCGGCAGCGCGATCGTTGCCGTCGCGTTTTCCACGGCCGCGCGCGCGTCCGACATCGACATGCCGGGGCTGATATTGAACGACACCGTGCTGGCCAGCTCCGCGTCCTGGTGGCTGACCGCGGCGGCGGTCGCCCGCTCGGCGAAGCTGGCCATGGCCGACAGCGGCACCATGACCGTCGGCGCCGTGGTCAGCGGCTGTCCGCTGGCGATGTCGCGCAACGCCGGGTTGGCGGGCAGCGCCGCCGTACCCGGGGCAACCGCCGCGCGCGCCGGCACGTAGATATCGTTGAGCGCCTCCGGGCTGCGCATGAGCTCCGGCGCCGACTGCAGGATCACGCGGTACTGGTTCAGCTCGCCGTACAGCGTTGCTACCGGTCGCTGGCCGAAGGCGTTATACAGCGCATTATTGATGTCGCGCTGGGTCACGCCCAGCCGCGCGGCGGCGTCGCGATCAATGCGCACGAAGGTTTCCACGCCGTTTTCCTGCAGGTCGGAATCGACATCGACCAGCCCCGGCTGGCGCTTGAGCGCTTCCACCAGCCGGCTGGTCCAATGTTTCAGCTCGGCCGGGTCGTCGCCCTTGAGCGAGTACTGCACGAGGCTGGCGTCACGCCGGCTGCCGGCCACGCGCAGGTCCTGCACCGGAATCAGCACCGCCGAGACCCCGGTCACGCGCGCCAGCTTCGGTCGCAGCCGCGCGATCACGTCGCGCCCGCTCTCGGCGCGCTCGCCCGGCGGCTTGAGGGTGATGAACATGAAGCCGCCTCCCGGGCGGCTGCCGCCGGTGTAGCCGGTGACCGTGGCCACGGCCGGGTCCTTGCGGATGATCTCGACCAGCGTTTGCACCTTGGACTTCATCGCATCGAAGGAGATGCTCTGGTCGGCGCGCAGGCCGGCGGTGATCTGGCCCGAGTCCTGCTGCGGGAAGAAACCCTTGGGCACGATGCTAAACAGCCAGGCATTGAGCGCGATGGCCGCCACCAGCATCAGCAGCATCAGCCAGCGATGGTCGAGCGCAAGATCGAGGCTGTGGCCGTAGGTGCGCTGCACGCCGGCCTGCAGCCGCTCAAGCCAGCGCGCCACGCGGCCCGGGCGCGCCGGCGCATGCTTGCGCAGCAGCCACGCGCACATCATTGGGGTGGTGGTCAGCGAGATCAGCAGCGAAATCGTCACCGCGACCGACAGCGTCAGCGCGAACTCGCGGAACAGCCGGCCGACCTGCCCGCCCATGAACAGCAGAGGAATGAACACCGCCACCAGCGAGGCCGAGATCGACAGCACCGTGAAGCCCACCTCGCGCGCACCGCGCAGCGCGGCTTCCATCCGGTTCATGCCGGATTCGATATGGCGCGAAATGTTCTCCAGCACGACGATCGCATCATCAACCACAAAGCCGGTCGCCACCGTCAGCGCCATCAGCGAGAGGTTGTTGAGCGAAAAACCCAGCAGGTACATCACGCCGAAGGTGCCGAGCAGCGATACCACGGTGGCCACCGCCGGAATCACGGTGGCGCGTGCGCTGCGCAGAAAGGCGCTGACCACCAGCACCACCAGTACGATAGAGATCAGCAGGGTGAGCTCGATCTCGTGCAGCGATGCACGGATCGAGCGCGTGCTGTCGGACGAGACATGCAGCGCGATATCGGCTGGCAGGTCGTCCTTGAGCGAGGGGATCAGCGCGCGCACCGCGTCCACGGTCTCGATCACGTTCGCATTCGGCTGCCGGTAGACCAGTACCACGACGGCCGGCATACCGTTGAACAGGCCGAGCGTATTCCTGTCCTCCGGCCCGTCGGTGACGCGCGCCACATCCGACAGGCGCACCGGCGCGCCATTGCGCCAGGCCACGACCAGGTCGTTGTAGGCATCGGCTTGCAGACGCTCGGCGGTGGCTCCGGTGTTGGTGTATACCGGGTAGGCCAGCCCGCCGGCCTCGATCTGGCCCTTGGGCCGGTTCGCCGTGGCCGACTGGATCGCGGCCCGTACATCCTCGGTGCTGATGCCCTGCCGGTTCAGCGCGTAGGGCAGCAACTCGATGCGCACCGCCGGCAGCGAGCCCCCGCCGAGCTCAACCTCGCCCACGCCCTCCACCTGCGACAGCCGCTGCTGGATCAGGTTGGAGACCGCTTCATAGATCTGTCCGGTGGAGCGCGCCTTCGAGGTCAGCGCCAGCACCATCACAGGCGAGTCGGCCGGATTGGACTTGGTGTAGCTCGGGTTCGCGCGCAGTGACGACGGCAGGTCGGCGCGCGAGGCATGGATCGCGGCCTGCACCTCGCGGGCGACCTCATCGATCTTGCGCGAGAGCTCGAACTGGAGATTGATGCGGGTTGAGCCGTTGCCGCTGGTCGAGCTCATGTCGGTCAGGCCGGGCAGCGCGCCCAGTCGCCGCTCGAGCGGCGCGGCCACGCTCGAGGCCAGCGTGGCGGGGCTCGCTCCCGGCAACTGTGCACGTACCGAAATGCTCGGGTACTCGACCTGCGGCAGCGGCGCCACCGGCAACTTGAAGAAGGCCGCGATGCCCGCCAGCGCGAGGGCCAGCGTCAGCAGCCCGGTGCCGATCGGGCGCTCGATGAAGGGCCGTGACAGGTTCAAGCGCCGGCTCCGCGCCGGGTGCTCGCGCCCAGCCAGCGCCGGCCGAGGCGGTCAAAGCCGAGGTAGATCACGGGGGTGGTGAAGAGCGTCAGCAGCTGGCTGACGATCAGCCCGCCGAAAATCGCCAGTCCGAGCGGACGTCGCAGCTCCGCGCCTTCGCCCGTGCCCAGCATCAGCGGCACGGCCGCGAACAGCGCCGCCAGCGTGGTCATGAGGATCGGCCTGAAGCGCAGCAGCGCCGCCTGTCGGATGGCCTCGTGCGGGCTTTTGCCTTCGTTGCGCTCGGCGGCAATGGCGAAGTCGATCATCATGATCGCGTTCTTTTTCACGATGCCGATCAGCAGGATCAGGCCGATGATGCCAATAACGCCCAGTTCCTGTCCGGCCAGCATCAGCGCCAGCAGCGCGCCAACGCCCGCCGAGGGCAGGGTGGAGAGGATGGTCAGCGGGTGCACGTAGCTCTCGTAGAGCACGCCCAGCACGATATAGACGCAGACGATGGCGGCAAGGATCAGCCACAGCTGGTTCGTGAGTGCCCCCTCGAAGGCGCCGGCCGCGCCAAGGAAGCTCAGGCTGACCGCAGACGGCAGGTGAATGTCCCGCGCTGCCTGGCGAATGGCGCTGACGGCCGCATCCAGCGCCACAGCCGGCGCGGTATCGAAGCCGATGGTGGCCGCCGGGAACTGCGCCACGCGCGTGATCTGCAGCGGCGCCGGCTGCTCGCGCACCTCGGCAATCGCGGCCAGCGTGGTCGGCTTGCCCGAGCCGGTGCGTAGCGGAACGTCGCCAACGGACTGCGGCGAGCTGGCGGTACCGGGGGCCGCCTCAAGAATCACGCGTAACTGGTTGGTTTGCGTGAAAACAGTGGAGACGATGCGCTGCCCGAAAGCGCTGTAGAGCGCATCGTCGATCGCGGCGGCCGTGATCGCCACGCGCGCGGCGCTGTCGCGGTCGACGTTGATGAGCACCGAGCGGCCGTTCGCGCCGGCATCGGTCGTCACGTGGCGCAGTGCGGGCTCCTCGGCCAGCCGCTGCATCAGCAGCTCGGCCCAGCGCTGCACGGTGGCATTGTCGGCGCCCTCGACCGACAGCCGGTAGGCCGTCGGGCCGCCCTCGGCATCAATGGTCAGGTCCTGCACCGGCTGCACGTGCAGCGTCACGCCGGGCACGCGCGCGGCGCGCTCGCGCAGCCGCTGCAGGGTCTGCTCCTGCGTCCCGCTGCGCTCGGGCTTGAGGTTGATGAGCATGCTGCCGGTGTGCAGCATCGCGGTATCGCCGCCGCCGACGCCGACCTGCGAGCTCAGCGAGGCGACGTCGGGGTCGTCCAGCAGCGCGCGCGCCACGGCCTGCTGCAGCTCGGCCATGCCCGCAAAGGAAACGGAGGGCATGGCCTCGACCCGCGCCTGCAGCTGGCCGGTATCCTGCTGAGGAAACAGGCCCTTCGGTATCGCGGCATACAGCAGCACCGTCAGGGCCAGCGTCAGGAGCGCCACCATCAGGGTCAGTGGCTGTCGCTCCAGCACCCATTGCAGCGCCCGGTCATACGCGGCGGAGAGGCGATCAAAGCGCGCCTGCAGCCAGCGCCCGCTAGCCGTGCCCCGGCCCTCATCGGCGCCGCGCAGCCAGCGCGCGGCCATCATGGGCACCAGCGTCAGCGAAACCACCGCCGAGATCAGGATCGTGACGGCCAGCGTGACGGCAAACTCGCGGAACAGGCGGCCGACCACGTCGGACATGAACAACAGCGGAATCAGCACCGCAATCAGCGACAGCGTGAGCGAAATAATGGTGAAGCCGATCTCGCCCGCGCCCTTCAGCGCCGCCTGCAGCGGCGGCTCGCCCCGCTCGAGATGGCGGAAGATATTCTCCTCGACCACGATGGCGTCATCCACCACAAAGCCGGTGGCAATGGTCATCGCCATCAGCGTGAGGTTGTTCAGGCTGTAGCCGAGGAAATACATTGCCGCGCAGCTGCCAATGAGGGAGATCGGCACCGCAAGGCTGGCAATCACGGTCGCGCGCAGGCTGTGCAGGAAGGCGAAGATCACCAGCACCACCAGCGCCACGGCAATGAACAGCTCGATGCTCACGTGCCGGACCGAGGCGCGGATGCCGGTCGTGCGGTCCGCCAGCACATCGACCCGCACGGCCTCCGGCAGGCCCGCCTGCAGTTCGGGCAGGCGCTGACGAATCGCATCCACCGTCTCGATCACGTTCGCGCCCGGCTGGCGCTGCACGTTGAGGATGATGGCCGGCTTCAGGTCGGCCCAGGCGGCCAGCCGCACGTTCTCCGCGCTATCCACCACGCTGGCCACGTCGGACAGCCGCACCGGCGCGCCATTGCGCCAGGTGACGATGAGGTTGGCGTAGTCGCTGGCCGACTTCAGCTGGTCATTGGCATTGATCGTGTAGAAGCGGCTGGCGCCGTCGATCGTGCCTTTGGCCGTATTGCTGTTGGCCTGCGTGATCGCGGTGCGCAGCGAATCCAGCCCCAGCCCGGCCGAGGCCAGCGCGTTCAGGTTGGCCTGTATCCGGATGGCTGGCTTTTGCCCGCCCGACAGCGTGACCAGCCCGACCCCGCTGACCTGGCTGATCTTCAGCGCCAGCCGGGTATTGGCCAGATGCTGCACCTCGGTCAGCGGCATCGTGTCGGAGGTCAGCGCGAGCGTCAGTATCGGTGCGTCGGCCGGGTTGATCTTGGCGTAGGTGGGTGGCGCCGGCAGGTCGGCCGGCAGCAGCAGGCTGGCAGCATTGATCGCGGCCTGTACCTCCTGCTCGGCCACATCGAGCCGCACGCCCAGGCCAAATTGCAGGGTAATGCGCGAGCTGCCGGCCGCGCTGGCCGAGCTCATCCGCTTCAGGCCCGACATCTGGCCAAACTGCCGTTCCAGCGGCCCGGTGATGGTCTGGCCGATCACCTCGGGGCTGGCGCCGGGATACAAGGTCTGCACCTGAATGGTGGGGAAATCCACCTGTGGCAGCGCCGATACCGGCAAAAAGCGCAGCGCGATCAGGCCGGCCAGCACGATCGCCACCATCAGCAGCGAGGTCGCGACCGGCCTCAGGATGAAAGGACGGGAGGGAATCATCCACCGCTCGCGTCGCGCCGGCGCTGGCTGCCGTCGCCGCCACTGCCACCGCTGCGCCGCTCGCCGGTGCCGCCGGAGGACTTGCGATCCCTGCCCTCCCGGCCGGCGCCGGGCAGGCGCACCGTGGCGCCGTCGGTCAGGCGGTCTGCGCCCTCGGTAATGACCTGTTCGCCGGGTTCGACGCCGGCGAGGATCTGCGTCTTGTCTGCGCTGGACAGCCCGCGCTTGACGTTACGCAGGCTCACCGTGCTCTCGGCCGGGTTGAGTACATAGACGAACGGGCCGTTGCCGCCGTTGCGCACCGCCGAGACCGGTACCGCCGTCGCTCCCTCGATGGTGCGCAGCTTGAGCCGGACGTTGACGAACTGGTTCGGGAACAGCAGGGTTTTGGCGTTGTCGAAGCGTGCCTTCGCGCGCACGGTGCCGGTCTGGGTATCAACCACATTATCGAGCGCGAGGAAGCGGCCGCTCGCCAGCTGCGTGCTGCGGGTACGGTCCCAGGCGGTGACGGCCAGCGGTTTGCCGCCCGCCAGCGCGGCCTTGAGCTCGGGCACCGCATCCTGCGGCACGGCAAAAGCGACGTCGATCGGGTCAACCTGAGCAATGGTGACGATGCCGCTGGCATCCGACGGCCCGACCAGGTTGCCGGCATCAACGCTGCGCAGGCCGATGCGGCCGGCGATGGGCGCGGCAATTCGCGAGAAATCCAGATTCAGCTCGGCCGTGCGCACGGCGGCGCGGTCGATATTTACCGTGCCCTCGAGCTGCTTGACCAGGGCGACCTGCGCATCAACTTCCTGCTGCGCGATCGAATCCTGCGCCAGCAGCTGCCGGTAGCGGCGCTCATTGACGCGCGCCACCTCGAGCTGGGCCTCGTCGCGCTGCAACTGGCCACGCGCCTGCATCAGCGCATTTTCGAACGGGCGCGGATCGATCAGGGCCAGTAACTGGCCGCGCTTGACCACCTGGCCCTCGGTGAACAGCACCTGCTGCAGCACACCTGCCACCTGAGCGCGCACGACAGCGTTGGCGATCGGGGTCACGGTGCCGAGCGCGTCGAGTTCGACCGGGAAGCTTTGCTTTTCTGCCTTGGCCACGCCCACGGTCACTGGCGGCCGTCCGCGCGGCATGCCGCCGCGGTCGGTGGCCGGCGGTTTACCCTTGACCGCGTACCAGCTCAGCCCGCCAATGGCCGCCAGCACGAGCAGCAGCAGGAGCCAGGGCAGCCAGCGGCGGGGCGGGGCGGAGGAGTCGGGGAGCGGGCGTGGCGAGGCGGCGGAGGGCGCGGAGGGTTCAGGTCCCATTTTTTCCTTAAGGGTGATGCGGCCCGCGGCGGTCTCGTGGCGAGGCCGGGCAGGCATGGTGCGGGTGCGGGGATTTTACCTGCGCCGCAGGTGCGGCGTATGACCGTTCGGTGACAAGGCGCGGGCAGCAGCAGGCTGACCGCCGGGTGAGCCTGCGCGTGGGGCAGGCAGGGATGCGGTGATATTTACTTCACGCCAGGCGGCGGCGGAGGCGGGTTGCCGGGCGGCGGGGGCGGCGGGGTGTTGGCGGTACCGGTGGACGAGCTCGGGCTCGGCGTTACCGGTCGTGACTCGGAACCATACAGCCCGGCGGGTACCGGTACCCGATGCCCCAGCCCGTACATGCACTGGATGTAGGCGTTGTCGTAGCGGGTTTGGGTGCTGCTGCCGGCGTAGCGGCCGGATTCGCTGCCGGCCATGCTGCCAAACAGCAGGCCGGTGCCCGCGCCAACGGCTGCGCCGTCATTCCCACCGAGCGCCGCACCTGCGAGCGCGCCGATGGCGGTGCCGGCGACGGCAGTGGCAACGGTCGAATCGGTGCTCACCTTGCCCGGGGCCTTGCCGCCGAGTGCCTTGAGCGCGTAGTCACGGCAGTAGACCTCGTCGCGGTTGAACTGGTCGAAGGCTTTGCCGGTGCCGGGCAGCACCAGTACGCTGGGGCCGGTGGGCGTGGTCGCGCAGCCGGCGGCCAGCAGCAGGACGGGTAGGGCGATCAGGGTGTGTTTCATGATGTGCTAGCGGGGGGTGGAAGGGGGAACCGGCGGCACGCGCTGCCATGCCTCGGCGCAGTCACTCACGTACGGATAGTAGGCCTTGGTCGGCGCGCAATAGTACCAATAGGCCGTGGCCGGCGGCTCGGCACTCGGGCGCTCGATATAGACCGGCGGCGAGCTCTGGATCACTACCGGCGGCGGCGTGTAGAGCGGTGCGCTGTAGACCACCGAGGGGCCCCAGTAGCC
The DNA here is from genome assembly GCA_964515155.1 of uncultured Bifidobacterium sp. Classification (GTDB taxonomy): domain Bacteria; phylum Pseudomonadota; class Gammaproteobacteria; order Burkholderiales; family Burkholderiaceae_D; genus Pernthalerella. The sequence goes on along the minus strand of CAZESK010000012.1, from coordinate 10,281 downwards.
GGGCCAGGATGATCCGAAAAACGGCGAGTAATGCGGCGAATAAAACGGCGAGTAATACGGTGAGTGATAACCCGTGCCGAAGCTCATGCCCCACTGCACACGCGAATGACGCTGCGGCCCGTGGGCCGAGGCCAGGGCAGGCAGCAGCAGGGCCGAGAGCAGGATCAGGCAGATCGAAGGTTTGCGCATGGAATGCCAGAAGGCAGGTAATGAATGCGTCGAAATTGTAGCGGCCGCTGCCAGAACGAAGTGTGAAGACTTGTAACGCCGATGAACGGTTCCTGCATCATGCAGCCAGCCGATGTGGCTTCCGCTGCTGCTGCTGCTGCGCTGCCTAGCCCTCATGTCCCATCGCCCGGACCCGATCCCCGTCGCGCAGGCTTGCCGGTGGATAAGCGATCACCCGCGTTCCGGGCCGGAGGGCGCTGCGTATCCAGGCATCGCGGCCATTGCGCGAGACAAGCTCGACCTCCTGCAACCGCGCGCGGCCAGCGTCGAGCACGAACAGCGCCTGCCGGCTGCCGCGCGGGAACAGGCAGCCGACCGGCACCAGCGTCACCGCCTCGGCCGACAGCACCGGCAGGCTGACATCGACCTTGTAATGGTCGCCCAGGCCTTGTCGCTGCGCGGGCGGTGAAACGATGTCGAGCAGCACATTCACCCGCTGTTCCTCCACGCCGAGCGCCGAGACCTTGGTGAAGGCCGACGGTTCCACCAGCCTCACCCGTGCCTCCAACAGCGCTGGCCCGCCCCAGTTGGCCAGCGTGGCCATCGCGCCAGGGCGCACCTGTGCCGCATCTTCGGTCAGCAAATCAACCAGCACCTCCATCTGCACCGGGTCGCCGACCTCGATCAGCGGCGTGCCGGCCGGCAGCACCGCCTCGCTTTGCTGGCGCACGCGCAGCACCTTGCCCGCCACCGGCGAGCGTACCGGCCACGGCCGGTTCGCCCCCGGCGCCGCGCCGCCGGAGGGTCGCAGCGCGATGCGCAGCTGCGCCAGCTGGTGGCGCGCTGCATTGCGCTCTTGCCGCGCCGCCTCCAGCTCCCGTTGTCGCACCTGCGCGGCCAGGCGCGCATTGTCAACCTGGTTCGCCGAGATGAAGCCGCGCGCTGCCAGCCGCTCGCTGCGCTGCAGGTCAGCCTCGGCCTGCGCCCGCGTGGCCTCGGCCCGGGCCACGCCGGCCTGCGCGCGCTGCACGCCGGCCTCGGCAGCGGCCACCTGTTCGCGCTGCTCGGCCAGCCGTCGCTCATCGAGCAGGGCAGGGTCGGCCGGCCATAGCGTTGCCACGACCTGGCCCTGCTGCACGTCATCGCCCTCGCGCAGCGTGACCCGAGCCAGCCGCCCGGTCACCGGGGCCGACAAAACAAAGCGCTCGCGCAGGCGCGTGCGGCCGTCTTCTTCGATGCGGCGCTCGAAGCGGCCAGTCCGGATCTCGGCCACATCGACCGCGACGGGTTTGGGATAAAAAGCCCAGCCCAGAATGGCGGCGAAGGCCAGCAGGGCGCCAAGTGTCAGAAGCTTGGGTTTCATGGCTTGTGCGGGCGGGGTGGTTTACTCATGCGTCTTCAGCACCCCGACCAGATCCAGTTCTCTCACCTTGCGGTTCACGATGGCGGCGCTCACCACGCCGGTGATCACGACGCACAGCACCGCGTAGGCATAGGTCGCCGGCTGTACCTGCGCCGGCAGGAAGAATTCGTCGGTCTGCACCAGCGCGACGATGCCTTTGGCCAGCCCCAGCCCACCCAGCATGCCCAGCGGGATGGCCAGCAGCATGCCGATCAATAACTCGCCCAGCAGCAGCTGCGACACTTCCGCGCGCGTGAAGCCCAGCACGCGCAGGCTGGCCAGCTCCCACGCGCGCTCAGTGAGCGCGATTCGCACCTGGTTGTAGACCACGCCGATGGCAATCACTGACGCAAATGCCGTCAGCACGGCGCTGATGATCTTCAAATTCCGGGCCGTAATGCCCTCCACATTGGCCAGCATCGCCGCCTTGCTGAAGGTGGCGGCCACCATCGGCTGCTGCTGCAGGCGCTGCAGCAGCGCCGGTTCCTGGCCGCGGTCGACCGACAAGGTCACCTGATTGAGCACATCGCCCTCCTGCAGCGCCCGGTTCAGGCTGCGCCGCTCGATGTAGGCATTGAGTCCCATCAATTCGGGCACGACCGAGGCCACCGGCAACAGCAAGCGTTGCCGGCGACCGTCCTCGATCTCGGCGATCACGTGGTCTCCCGGGCGCACGTCGAGCTTGCGCGCGAGGCGGTCGGTCAGCAGCAGGCCGTCTGTGGGCAGGGTGCGGCTCTGCCAGTCCAGCCCGAGCACGCGGTTAAGCTGAGGATGCTCCGGCCGTCCCTGGATCATGCCGCGCCAGTGCCGGTGGCCGCTGCGCAGCCGCACCGGCACCGTGCGCGCGGCCTCGACGGCCGTCACATGCGGCAGACGCCCGAACTCGCGCAGCGCGCGCGCCGGCCGGGGCTCGACCAGCCCGACCGTGATGTCGCCGCGCAGCACATGGCGGAACTGGGTCGTCAGCAACAGGTCAATCGCATCGCCCCAAAACGTGCCGCTGATCAGCACCGCAATCGACGCGGCCACGCCAAATATGGTCAGCAGCGTGCGCAGTGCATGTCGCTGCATATTCCTCAGAATCATGCGCATAGCCGGCGAGAGGCGCTCGCGCAGGCCGGGGCGCTCGATGAACGAGGGTCGGTAGACGCCGGGCGAGCGCGGTCGCATCGCCTCGGCCGGCGACAGCGTGACCGTGCTGCGGATCGCCTGCCAGGTCGCCGCCAGCGCCGCGCCGGCGGTCACCAGCACCGCCGTCAGCAGCAACTCCGGTCGTATCCGGTAGTAAAAGACGGGAAAGCTGAAGCTCTCGCGGTACAAGCTGGTCAGCCGCTCGCCCAGCCAGCCGCCCGAGGCCAGACCGAGCGCCAGCCCGAGTAGCACGATCAGCAGCGCCAGCTTGACGTAATGGGCGACGATTCGTGCATCGTCATAGCCCAGCGCCTTGAGCGCAGCGATCTGCTCGCGCTGCAGCGTGATCTGCCGCCCCAGCACCATATTGAGCAGGAAACCGGCGACGGCCAGAAAAATCGCCGGCAGGATCGTGCCCAGTACACGCTGTTCCTTGATCTCCGACTCGACCCGGCTATGTGACATCTGATCCGCACGACCATAGGCGCGCTGGCCGCCCCAGGCTTGCAGCACGCGGTCGAGGCCGGCAATCACCGCCGCCTCGCTCGCCTGCGGCGCGAGCCGGATATTGACGTGGTTGAACGCACCGGCCATGTCATAGGCCGCAGCCAGCGCCTCGCGGTCGACCCAGAGCACGGCAAAACCCTTGAGATCGGGCGCACCCGAGAAGCCTGCGAAGATGAACTCCGGCGACAGCGCGATACCGGCCACCCACAGCTGCTCGCGCTTGCCATTGATGAGCGCGCTCATCGCATCCCCCGGACGCAAGCCGCGCGCGGTGGCGAAGGCTTCCGACACCAGCACCTCCAGCTTGCCGCCGGCGCGGCGGGCGATCATGCGGCCGCTGCGCACATGAATGCGGTTGAGCTGTGGCGGGTTATTCGGGTCGATGCCGATCAGTTTGCCGATGATCGGGTCAGGCACGCCCGGCAGCGCAAGCTGCACATGCTGCACCACCGTGGCATCGACCTGCGCAATGCCCGGCAGCTGCGCCAGCCGATCCGCCACCGGGTCCGGTGCGCGCTTGAGGTCGGCAAACAAGTCGGCGAAGCGGCTCTCGGCGTAGTAGCGGTCGCGTGACCATTGCAGCGAGTCCCAGGCGCTGAAGGTGGTGATGAAGCCCGCCACGGCGGCGGCAACCACCAGCGCCAGCGTCAGGGCCTGGCTCCACATCAGTCGCAGGTCGCGCAGGAGCTTGCGGTTGAGGGCTTGCATGGGTCAGGGGATGGGGATGGTTTAGGGGGGGCGGTGTTTCGGGGGATCTCCCTATATCGGCGGATTTCGCTGCGCCCCGTTCAAACCCAATATCGCCTCGCCCTCACTCACCATGACAACTCCGCCGGCGACAACTTCCGGGAATTCACTTCCACCCGCTGCAAACGCCCATCCGCCAGATACAGCACCCGGTCGGCCATGGCCGCGATGGCCGCGTTGTGGGTAATGACGATGGTGGTGGTGCCGAGTTCGCGGTTGATGCGCTCGATCACTTCGAGCACGCGCTTGCCGGTTTGATAATCCAGCGCGCCGGTCGGTTCGTCGCACAGCAGCACCTCGGGCCGCTTCACGATCGCGCGTGCAATGGCCACGCGTTGTTGCTCGCCGCCGGACAGCTGCGACGGGAAGTGGTCCATTCGCTGCGCCAGCCCCACCAGCCGCAGTGCCTCGTCGGCCGGCATCGGATGGCTGGCAATGTCGGTCACCAGCTCAACGTTTTCACGCACGGTCAGGCTGGGCATCAGGTTATAGAACTGAAAAACGAAGCCGACATGCTCTCGCCGGTAGCGAGTGAGCTCATCGTCGTCCGCGCCGGAGAGCTCGTGGTCGGCAAAATGCGCGCTGCCGGCTGACGGGCGGTCGAGGCCGCCGAGGATGTTGAGCAGCGTCGATTTGCCGCTGCCCGACGGGCCGAGCAGCACGATGAACTCGCCGGGCCGGATGTCGAGATCCACGTCTCGCAGCGCCTGAACTTCGTTATCGCCAGTGCGATAGGTTTTGCCGAGCCCGCGTGTGCTGAAGACTGGCAGGTCACCGGCCGCGGCGCCGTGCAAACAGGAGGGATGAACCCGGTTCAACATGTGCTCCGAGATGGGTGATGAACCTGATGGTGAAACTTCGGCAGCGGCCCCGGTTGAGCCAGATCGACTTTCCGCGGAGGGCAGGGCGGCGATGTCCAAAGACCAATGGCCATGTCCTCAAAAAATTGCGTTTGGGCATATTTTTGCTACGCTGTCGTCACCACAATAAAAAATAGAACTATGCAGACGCCATCGACCCTGACGCTGTTCGACAAATACGGAGGCGCGACGGCCGTGCGCCAGCTGGTGAGGGAGTTTTCTGCCCGCGTCGACGCCAAGCCGACCTTGCGGCGTTACTTCGAGAGCGTGCCGAGGGAGCGGGTCATCAAGCACCAGATCGACCTGATTACCTTTGCCATGGGAAAGCCGCCGCCCGACCTGGAGGTGCAGCGCCTGGCGCAATCGCATCACCGCCTCGACATCACCCTGAGCGCCTATGAGGACACGATCGGCATCCTGCGGCAGGTGCTGCTGCAGGCCAATGTCGAGGGGCGGGATATTGCGCTCATGCTGTCGCGGCTGGATGCGCACCGGCACCGCATCGTGCGCAATGTGACCGCGCCCGCCAAGGACTTCAATCCGGATCATGTGGATGAATTAACGGGGCTGGGAAACCGGGTGGCCATGGATACCGTTACGGGCGACGGCTGCCGCCGCTTCCGCGAAGCGGGCACGGCCTTTTCGCTGGCGCTGTGCCGCTTGACCGCACGCCATGGCGAAGTATTGCCGGCCGACCCACATGATCTTGAGCTGCTCATCCGCCACCTCGCTGGTGCGATCGCCCGCATCACGCGCCGCACTGACGAAGTATTCCGGCTCGAGGGCGGCCTGTTTGCCGTTGCCCTGTGCGGCACCGACGCCGAACGCGCGCTGGTGGCGGCCAAGCGCCTGCGCAGCGCGCTGGCGCGTGACGCCTTCGTCATTGGCGCGACCCAGCGCGGCATCGACCTTGAGATCGGCATCGCGACCGCCAGCGCAGAGCGCACCCAAACGGACCCATTGTTCGCTGCGGCGCGCGCCGCATTGGACGGCGCGGCCGCCAGTACGACGCAGAAAGTGCAGATGGCGCGCTCGTGAGGGCTGTTTTCAGAGGGTGCGGAATCCTCGGGTCAGCCGACTCTGAGATAATCCGTGCAAATTAACAACAAGAAGCCGGTTTTTGATGCGGTCGTTCCTGCGTTTTCTCGCCCTTTCCGTCCTGCTGTCGTTGAGCGCGGCTGCGCCGGCCGCGGACCGCGTCGTCGAGCGCGCCTGGGTAGATGATCCGGAAGCGTCGCTGACCCTGGCCGAGGTTCAGCGCCTGCCGGCCGAGCGCTTCGATGGCGTGCTTAGCCGCGGCTTTACCCGCTCGGCCACTTGGCTGCGGCTGCGGGTGGACGGCACGCCGGCCGCCGCGCCCGGTGACCAGCTGGTTGTCCGCATCCGTCCTGTTTATCTCGACCAGATCACACTATTTGACCCGCTCGACGACACCGGCCGGCCGCGCCTGACGGGTGACCAGCAGCCGTGGCAAGCCAGCGAGTTCAAGTCACTGAACCACGGTTTCCTGATCCCGGCCTCCGCCGAGCCGCGCGATATCTGGCTGCGCCTGCAAACCACCAGCTCCAGCTTCATCCACATCGAGGTACTCCCGTCGGAAGATGCGCAGCAGGCCAACCGGCTGCAGGAGCTGTGGTACGGGTTGATGATGGGTGTGCTCCTGTTGTTCTTTCTGTGGGCGGTGCTCCAGTGGATGGTGCGCCGAGAGCTGCTGATGTTGGTGTTCATGCTCAGTCAGTGCGTGGCCTTCGTCTATGCCGCCACCTATGTCGGCTACAACCGCCTGCTGTTCGACGGTTTGCTCGAGAGCACCCTCGTCGAGCGCCTGTCGAATTATATTTTTTGCAGTTATGTGGCTACGGGCTTCGTGTTCCACCTGTTTTTTCTCAGGGAGTTCAAGCCCAACCGCATCGCGCTGCGATCACTCGCGCTGTTGGCCGTGCTGTCCTATCTTGCCGAGCTGCTGCTGCTGGCCAATGGGCAGGTGCAGGTGGCCATGCGTACCAATATCATCGTGGTCAGCCTGTCTCCGCTTTTCATATTGTTAACGTCCCTCAGCTGCCGCGCCTGGGCCGAGGCCGCCGAGGACGAGCCGCCGGCCATCCCGAAGTGGTCGCTGGTCGGTTTTTACGCGCTAATGACCGGGATGCTCTGGGGGGCGACGCTGCCTGCGCTGGGATTGGCAGATGCTCCGGAGCTGAACCTGCATGTGTACCTGATCCACGGCCTGATGACGGGCTTGCTGCTGCTGGTGTTGCTCCAGTTCCGCGCGGTGTTTGTCGAGGAGTCGCGCAATCTCGCGTCGTTGCGTGCGCGCTCGGCCTCGCAGCAAGTGGAAATCGAAAAGCAAAAGTCGCAGCTGCAGACGCGCTTCATGGAAATGCTCGCGCACGAGCTCAAGACCTCGCTATCGGTGCTGCACATGATCTTCGGCACACCCAAGCCCAACCCCGACATGATGGAACACGGCCGCCGTACCGTGCGCAGCATTAATGACCTCATCGAGCGCTGCCTCGAGGCCGAAAAGTTCGACGACAACGAGATCATTTCCCATTTTGAAAACTTTCCGGTTGATGCCGTCATCGACGCGATCCTCGAGAAGCTGCCTGACGCTGACCGGGTGGCGGTCTACCGCGAGTCGCGGCTGGTGGTGAACAGCGACTGGCAGATTTTCAAGTCGGTGGTATCTAACCTGATCGATAACGCCTTGAAGTATTCGTTGCCAGGGAGCAAAATCCAAGTGCGCATCCGGACTGCCGAGAGCAAGTCGGTGCGTGGCTGCGAGGTCAGCATCGAAAACGAGGTGGGCAGCTACGGTTTTCCGGAGCGTTCCGAGTTGTTCAAAAAGTATTACCGCGCCGGCAGCGCGCGCAAGCATTCCGGCTCGGGCCTCGGCCTGTACCTGGTGGGCAATTTCATGCGGCTGCTGGGTGGAGAGATCCGGTACGAGCCTTCCGAAACCAGCGTCCGATTCAGCGTATGGATTCCAAACTAAATATCACCGTTGTCGAAGACCATGACGCGCTGCGCGCAGTGACGCTGGAGGCCTTGCGCCAGCAGGGCCACACCGTGCAGGGCATTGCCTGCGCCGAAGCGCTCGATGACGAGGCAGCGCGCTTTCCGGCCGATGTTTTCATTATTGACATCAACCTGCCCGGCGAGGACGGCCTGTCCCTCTCGCGCCGCATCCGGCACGGTAATCCGCAGGCGGGCATCATCATCGCCAGCGGCCGCACGTTGGTCGAAGACCGCATTGCCGGCTACGACTGCGGCGCCGACGTCTACCTGCCCAAACCGGTGGCGATGGAAGAATTGCTGGCCGCGGTTTCTTCGGTCAGCCGTCGCATTGCCTCGTCGCGCCAGGCCGGCAGTACCGGAGAGAAGCAGGGATTTTCCGTCGATTCGCGCGCGATGCTGCTGCAGGGCCCGAAGGGTACGATCGTCATTTCCCGCGCCGAGCTGCAGATGCTCTCCGCCTTCTCCACCAGCGCCGGCCAGCAGCTGGAGTACTGGCAGCTGATGGAGCTGCTCGGTCACACGCCCGACGAGTTCCGCAAGGCGACGCTGGAGGTGAAGATCGTCCGGCTCCGCAAAAAGCTCATTGAGGTGGGCGCGGAACTGCGCTGCTTGCGGGCGGTGCGGCTCGTGGGGTATCAGTTGTGCGTACCGCTGCAAATACGCTAGCCCGGCTCCCGGCGCCTCAACCTTTCTTCATTTCGCCTGCCTGACCGTTCCAGGCGCGGCATCAGTCTCGTCATGGCGGCGTAGGCCGCAACCCGGCGGCTCGTGCTTTTTGCCCGCAGCCGTCGTACCTTCCCTCAGGCGCATTCTTCCGCCTACTTCGACCCATGAATCCGTATCGGTCGCGCCTGGGTGCCCGGACCCGGCGGTGCATAAACATATCCATTCACACCCACTCGGTAGCCTGTCATGAATCGCGTGGCCAACGGATTTTCAGCTGGCTAGCGTAAAAATCAATCCATTATCACCCTTGGCCGCCCAACCGGATTGCGTGTGCAATAGGCAATGAATCAAGTGGTCGGATATCCAACCCAAGCGCCACCCGCTCAGGCGGATGGCGGTGCTGTATGCCAGTGATCAGGCGGCGCGTTCTGGCACCCGAAATGACCCAAACTGGATAGCGCAAGCGGGTGCGACAAGGGTCACAGTTGAGGCGTATCCATAGTGCGACCCAATCAGGCCGTTTGTGCTGAAGCAAGTGGGTTTAGCGGCAAAGATTGAGCGGCGTGCTCAACTGGCCAATATCATCCATTCACGCCGGAGCGGATGGCTCTCGTACGCTCGGTGTGGTAGGTACAGCGCAGTTCAGTTGCATTTGCTGCACTTATTGCACTTACTGTGTTATCGTTCCGGGCCAAGGCGTGGCTCAGATGTCTGGCCAGATAGGAGAAATCATGGGAACGGTGGATCGCGTTCGGGAGGTTGCCCCCCCGCTATTGAATGCCCGGGACAAGGAAATGATCCGGATCGCGCAACGTTGCATCATGGCCTCTCTCGACCATTCCCGCGCAGCCTCCATCACATTGACGACTGACGCAGGAGAGCACCCGACGGTCGATCTGCCTCCGGCTGCGCTAAAGCTGATCGGCCAGCTGCTGGGGGCGATGAGCGAGGGGCATCCGATTATCCTGATGCCGACCGAGCAGGAATTCACGACGGTCGAGGCGGCGAATTTCCTGAATGTTTCCAGGCCATTCGTTATTAAGGAGATGGAGGCAGGGCGGCTTTCCTACCGAAAAGTAGGTTCTCACCGCCGAATCGCCCTGGGGGACTTGCTTGCTTATGCCCGGAAAATGCGTGCCCAACAGGCTGGCGCACTTGAGCGGCTCGCCGACAATGCCCGCGAACTGGGCCTCGACTATTAATGGCCGGGCACGCCCGCTACACGGCGCTGCTTGATGCATGCGTCCTGTACCCATTGGCGATGACCGATGCCCTGTTGAGCCTTGCTACGGCAGGATTTTTTGCGGCGAAGTGGACAACCCGGATTGAGTGCGAATGGATATCTGCCTTGGAGAGGCAGCGCCCGGACCTCGTGGGCAGGCTGGGTGTTCGGCGCGACAGCATGCGCGACGCCATTGCGGACTGGGAGGTGCCCGAAGCTGCATGGGTGCCAATTGCGCGTGGAATCGAGTTGCCCGATCCGGATGACGCTCATGTGCTCGCTGCTGCCATAGCGGGGCACGCGGACGCCATCATCACCTCAAACCTCAAAGATTTCCCACCAGAGATTCTGCGGGATCTCGGTATCGAGGTGATCGACCCTGACACCTTCATCGTTCACTGCATCAGCTGTCGAGGTAGGCGGCTTGCCCGCGACCGCAGCCAGGCTGCGGTTGGCCGCCGAGCTGATCTGACCGCTTCCCTCCGCATCACTGCGCATCGTCTTTACGAGGCGTTTAGCGCGGCTGGTACCAGACGCCGGCGCCCATGCCGTGGCGGAGC
>CAZESK010000011.1:5391-42995 GCA_964515155.1 uncultured Bifidobacterium sp. | reverse complement strand
CTCGGGTGCCAGCAGCTGTGGAGTCGCTGATCCAGCTAATCGTGGATGCCCAAGTGCCCGCATAGAGTCCAGTGGGAGAGTGGGTGTAATCCATACCCGCGCTCAAGGCGGGCTTATTTCGCGATTGGGAGATACCGCGAAAAACATAATCGCTCGCAACACCGATGTTGTAAGTCAGTGAATGCTCCGGTGCGGCTGCCTCTTGAGCATGCGCGAGCGAGCCAGTGCATGCGGCGATGACCGCGCTGGCAAGAATCATTTTTTTCATGAGTTGTCCTTGGTATCTGGTTGGCTTTGGTAAAAGCAGTCGACACACGCTTCGCGTGGTGGCTGACAGCAACTAAGCAGGACGTGTGCCAAGCAGGATTTCAGTAAACACTTGCCAATCCATCCAATTTCGCTAGCATCTGGGTCATTGCTCCCGCTCGCCCCCGGCCCATTGCACCAGCCGGGGGCGTTTGCCTTAAATTGGTGCACACGGATGACGACACCATGACCGCCAAGCCGAGTTTTCTGTCCGAACTGCAAGACAAAATCCACCAGGTCCTCCAGCAGTCACCGGCCAAGGATGTGGAAAAGAATCTTCGCTCGATGCTGAATCAGGGCTTTTCCAAGCTCGACCTGCTGACCCGCGAGGAATTCGAGGTGCAGGCCGATGTGCTGGCCCGCACCCGCGCCCGCCTTGAGGCGCTGGAGAAGCGGGTCGCCGAACTGGAAGCACAACCGAAAGACTGAGCCTCGCGTGGGGCTGGCCGTCCTTCGCAGCCGTGCGATCACGGGCGTGCAGGCGCCCGAGGTGACGGTCGAGGTGAATCTGGCAAATGGACTGCCCACATTTGCGATAGTCGGACTAGCCGATACCGAGGTCCGCGAATCCCGCGACCGCGTTCGCGCGGCGCTCCACAACGCCGGCTTTGCATTCCCGCCTGGCCATATCACCGTCAACCTTGCCCCGGCTGACCTGCCGAAAGAGTCGGGCCGGTTCGATTTACCGATCGCGCTCGGTATTCTGGCTGCTTCAGGCCAGTTGCCGGCCGACGCGCTCGATGGCTACGAGTTCGCGGGTGAGTTGTCGCTCTCCGGTGAGCTGCGACCCATACGTGCAGCCCTGGCGATGAGCGTGGCCGTGTGCACCGCAGGCCCGCACCGGCAGCGCGCCTTCATCCTGCCCCGGGCAAACGCCGCCGAGGCGGCGCTGGTGCCGCAGGCCGAGGTTTACCCAGCCGACACGCTGCTGCAGGTAGTCGCGCATTTCGCGAGCCGGGATCCGGACGCGCGCCTCACCCGGGTGGAGCCGCCGGTTGCTGCGTGTGTGCCCGGCTATCCGGACTTCGCCGATGTACGCGGGCAGGCCGAGGCGCGCCGCGCTGTCGAGATTGCCGCCGCAGGCGCACACAGCCTCATCATGGTGGGTCCACCCGGAGCGGGGAAGTCGATGCTGGCCAGCCGCCTGCCGGGGCTGCTGCCACCGATGAACGATGCCGAAGCATTGGCGACGGCGTCGCTGCAGTCGATCGCCGGCAGCTTTTCCGCCGAACGCTGGCGGCAGCGGCCGTTTCGCGCACCCCACCACACAGCCTCGGCCGTGGCGCTGGTGGGCGGCAGCGGCGTGCCGAAGCCGGGCGAGATCTCGCTTGCCCATCACGGCGTGCTGTTCCTCGATGAGTTACCTGAATTCGACCGTAAGGTACTTGAGGTGCTGCGCGAGCCGCTGGAATCCGGACACATCACGATCTCGCGCGCGGCGCGCCAGACGGACTTTCCGTGCCGCTTCCAGCTGGTGGCAGCGATGAATCCCTGCCCGTGCGGCTACCTTGGTCATCCGAAGCGCGCCTGCCGCTGCACCCCGGATGCGATAGCACGCTACCAGGGGCGGATCTCGGGTCCGCTGCTGGACCGAATCGACCTGCAGCTGAGCGTGCCGGCCACCAGCGCGGACACGCTGCTGGGTGCGGCCAATGGCGAGTCCTCGGCGACGATCGCGTCGCGAGTCAACGTCGCACGGCAGCGCCAGTGCGAGCGTCAGGGTAAGGCGAATGCCTTGCTCGATGTCGCCGGCATCGAACGTCACTGTCATCCGGATGCGACGGCGGCTGCGCTGCTGCGCGCGGCCATCGAGAAGCTCGACTGGTCGGCACGCGCCTACCACCGCGTGCTGAAAGTGGCTCGCACGATTGCCGACCTCGACGGCGCCGACGACATCACCAGCACGCATGCGGCCGAGGCCATTCAATATCGGCGCGCGCTGCTGCCTTCCCCCGGACGCTGAGCATGTCGGGCATCCCCCTGCCCGGGCTGATACCATCGCAGGATGCATACTGTCCCGTACCCCCTCGCACGCCTGCTCCTCACACCGCTACTGCTGGCGGCCATGGTCGCATGCAACCCTGCGCTGAACTGGCGCGAGGTACGCGGCGGTGACGCACCGTACACCGTGCTGCTGCCGGCCAAGCCAACCACCTTCGCCCGTCCGGTAGATTTGAACGGTCTGAAGGTCGAGATGAGCATGACGGCCGCCGAGGTCGATGGCGTCAGCTATGCAGTGGCCAGCGCACGCGTTCCCGATGCGACGCAGCGCACAGCCGCACTGGCTGCGATGCAGGATGCCATGCTGCGGAATATCAGCGCAAACCCGCCGCAGGAGCGCGCCGTGGTGCTCGAAGGCGGCACGCCGGCAATCGAGGTCACGGCGCGCGGCCATGCCAGCACGTCGAAGCGGGCCGTCGTGATGCACGCACGCTTCGCGCAGCATGGCGAACGTGTGTTTCAGGCCGTGGCAATCGGCCCAGCCGAAGCGCTCACGCCGGAGGCGGCCGAGACCTTCCTCGAATCATTCACGCTGCGCTGAGATGGGCGAGGGCGGGCCCTATCTGCAGGGCAAGACGGCGCTGCGCGTGGTCGCGGTATTTGCCGCCGCCTACTTCCTGTCATATGCACTGCGCGCCATCAATGCTGTGATCGCGCCGGCGCTCATGGCCGAGCTCCAGCTCAGCAATGCCGATCTTGGCCTCCTGTCCTCGGCCTACTTCGTCGGCTTCGGCTGCATGCAGCTGCCGATCGGCGTCTGGCTGGATCGCTATGGCGCGCGCCGTATTGAATCGTTACTGCTCCTATTCGCGGCTCTGGGCTCGGCCATCTTCGCATCAAGCTCGTCACTGGTCGGCTTGTGGTGTGGCCGGGCCCTGATCGGCGTTGGCGTGTCGGCCTGCCTGATGGCAGCACTGAAGGCCTATCGTGGCTGGTACGCGCCGGAGCGCCAGAGCCAGCTCGCCAGCTGGATGCTGGTCTCGGGAACGCTGGGTGCGCTGGCGTCGACGGTTCCGGTGGCGATGCTGCTGCCCTGGGTCGGTTGGCGGATGGTGTTCTGGGGCATTGCGGTCGCACTGCTGCTGGCGGCGCTGCTGGTGTTGACGCGCCTGCGCGATGTCGAACAGTCAATGGCTGGCAGTTCACCGCCGGCACTGACGACCGGCCCTGGCTATGCGGCGATTTTCCGCGATCCATATTTTCGACGTATGGCCCTGCTGGGCGCTGTGCATCAGGGCGGTTTCATGGCGATCCAGTCACTCTGGGCCGGCCCGTGGATGGTGACCGTGTTGGGTATGTCAGTCACCGAGGCTTCACAAGCGCTGTTCGCATTCAACTTTTGTCTGATGCTGTCCTACCTGGGGCTGTCATGGTGGGCGCCACGTCGTGTGGCCTACGGCACGCGCCCCGGGCTACCGGTGCTGCGCGTGGTGGCCGTGGGCCTGACCGGTTCGGTGCTTGTACAGCTGTTAATGGTGTTGCTGCCATTTAGCTGGAGCTGGGTGCTATGGATTGTCTTCGGGTTGCTGATTACAGTGACCACGCTGGCGCAGACGCATGTCAGCCTGGCATTCCCGGCGTCGCTCGCCGGTCGGGCCAACAGCGCATTCAACCTAACGCTATTTATCGGCGCCTTCTCGGTGCAATGGGGCATCGGCGTGCTGATCGATGTCTTCGCCGGGTTCGGTGTGTCCGCTGCTGACGCCATGCGGTTGGCGATGGCCTGTTACCTCGTGCTGCAGTCCGCTGCGCTGTGGATGTTCATGCGAAGCAAGGACCGCACTGCACCGGTACTGCAGGTTGGCTTGTCCTGAACACCGATCCCCTGCCGTGAAGGGCGCCGGCGTGCTATGTTCAGTTCATCTGAAATTCGTTTGACGAGGTCATCATGTTGGTCAATTTCAAGTCCAAGGCTGCAGCCGAGGTGCTGATGTACGAAGCGCATGCCAAACCCATTCTCGATCTGCTGGGCAAGAGCCTGGAGCGGGGCGTGATCACCGCCGAGGAAACAGCTGACGCGATCCATCGCATCGAAGCCGAGATATCGGAGCGCAAGCAGACGCAGAGCACGCAGCCCGAAGGCGCCGGTGAACGCAGCGACGAACAGGATGATGATGCAGCACGCAGTGACTACGTGAGCTTTGGCACACGCGCCTACCCGCTGCTGGAAATGCTGCGCGCAGCCAACCGCCAGCAGACTTTCGTGATGTGGGGCGTCTGATGCAGGAAACGATGCGGCCGCCGGGCAAGATGCTCGCCCTGCCTGACGGTTGCCGGCTGTTCGTTCGCGACGATCTGCCGGCTGGGCCTTGCAGCGGCCACCTGCTGCTGATGCACGGGCTCGGCGAACATGCGGGACGCTACGCTCATGTGGCCCGCTTCTTCACCGAGCGCGGCTACGCCGTGCGCCGCTACGACCACCGCGGCCACGGGCATTCGGACGGCGCACGCGGCGATATTCCCGACAGCGAGACGCTGCTCGCCGACGCGCAGGCTGTGCTCGCCGATTGGCAGCTTGCATCGGACGAGGCACCACCCGTCCTACTCGGCCACAGTATGGGCGGGCTACTCGCTGCACGCTTTGCCGTGGAGCGCCGCGCACCACTGTCGGCGCTGGTGCTGTCCTCACCCGCACTGGGACTGCGTCTCAGCCCTGTCCAGCGCCTGCTACTGAAAGTAATGCGTGCGCTGGCGCCGGGCCTTGCGCTGCCAAACGGACTGCCCGCGCGCTTCTTGTCGCACGATGCTGCAGTGGTGCGTGCCTATCTTGATGATGCGCTGGTCCATGCAAAAATCAGCGCGCGCTTGCTGTGCGCGATGCTCGATGCCATCGAGGTGGCGCAGCAGGGTGCCGCATCGCTGGCGTTGCCGACACTACTGCTGGCATCGGGCGACGACCAGCTGGTCGATCCGGCCGGGAGCGATACCTTCTTCCGGCAACTACCGGCGGGTAAATCGGTGCAGCATATCTACCCGCAGCTGTATCACGAGCTGTTCAATGAAATCGGGGCAGCGGCCGTGTTCGCCGACCTCGACCGCTGGCTGGCCGGCCTGCAGGAAAAGCTGCCTGCATGAAGCTCGCCCAGGAATCACTGGCCCATGCGCTGGCCGGTGCTGCGCGGGCGCTCGCCGAGGTCGAGGCGGGCAAAGCACTGCCACGTGCGTTGTCGGATGTTTTCGCGTGGGGCCCGATGCCGCCCGCCGCACGAGGTGCCATTCAGGACATTGCCTATCGCAGTCTGCGACGTTGGGGAAAGGCGCGTGCGCTGCTGCGCAAACTGGCAGATCGTCCGCCTTCACCGCCTCGGCTGCATGCGCTGCTGTGCTGCGCGCTGGCGCTGCTGTCCGAAGAAGAGCCGGCGTATGCAGCACATACCTTGGTCGACCAGGCCGTCAATGCCTGCACGGCGGACCGTGAGCTTGTACGAGCCAAAGGTATGACCAACGCGGTGCTGCGCCGCTTCCTGCGCGAGCGCGACATCCTGCTGGCAGAGGTGATTCAGGCAGACGAGGCGCGGTGGGACTACCCGTCGTGGTGGGTCGATGCGGTTCGCACGGCGTGGCCGGAGCAATGGCGAGCTGTGCTCGACGCCGGTAACCATCCTCCACCACTGACGCTGCGGGTGAATGTTCGTCGCGCATCCGTTGATGATTACCTGGCGCGCCTCGCGTTGCTCGGTATCACCGCGCATCGCATCGGCCCGGTTGCGGTCAGGCTGGGGCGTCCTCGTCCGGTCAACGAGATTCCGGGATTCGCCGAGGGCGATGTGTCGGTCCAGGACGCTGCCGCACAGCTGGCCGCGCCGCTGCTGGCTCCGGAAGCCGGCATGCGCGTGCTGGATGCGTGCGCCGCACCCGGAGGCAAGACCGGCCATCTGCTTGAGCTGGCCGACATCGACCTGCTTGCACTCGATCAGGATGTCGAGCGTCTAGCGCGCGTCGGGCAGAACCTGTCGCGGCTGAAGCTTGCGGCCGAGCTGCGTACCGGTGATGCACGTGGACGCGAGTGGTGGGATAGCCGACCCTTCGATCGGATACTTGCCGACGTGCCTTGCACGGCATCGGGCATCGTACGGCGACACCCGGATATCCGCTGGCTGCGGCGTCCGACCGACAGCGCGCAGCTAGCGCAGCTCTCGACCGTGATCCTCGATAACCTCTGGACGCTGCTCAAGCCTGGCGGCCGACTGCTGCTGGTGACCTGTTCGCTGTGGCCGGAAGAGTCCGAACAACAGGCGCAGCGCATGGTGCTCATGCACGGCGCCGTGCGGCTCGCGTCGCCCGGCCAGCTGCTGCCCGCAGCCAGCGAGAATAGCGACCATGATGGGCTGTTCTACGCCCTACTCCAAAAGCCTTCGGTTTGATACTATCGGGTCAATTTTTCCCATGGGCATTGTCCCGCCTGCCTGAGTGATTCTTCGACTGCTACTTGCCTGTTGCCTGAGCTCGCTGCTGGCATTCGTGCCTGCGGGCGCGCAGGCCGCCGAGGACATTGAGCTGATCGAGGCCACACTCGAAGCGACTGACGACGGCTATCGGCTGCAATCGACGTTTACAGTCGAACTGACGCGCTCGCTCGAAGATGCGCTGATGCGCGGCGTACCGCTGTACTTCAACCTGCAGGTGGAAGTATCGCGTGGGCGCTGGTACTGGTTCGACGAGGTGGCAGTCAAGGCCACACGGCGGATCCGGCTGTCATACAACCTGCTGACCCAGCAGTACCGGGTCTCGGTCGATGGCAGCCTGCATCGCAATTTCTCTCGCCTTGACGAGATGCTGGCGCTGCTGCGCCGGCCCGGTCGCTGGATCATCGCCGATAGCGCCGCATTGCAGCGTGATGGGGTTTATACAGTCGGCGTTCAGATGTCGCTGGACGTTTCGCAGTTACCCAAGCCCATTCAGGTCAGCGCCATGAGTAGTGGCGACTGGCGTATGTCCTCCGGCTGGACACGCTTCACGTTCCGCAACGACAGCCGATGAAACGCGCGCTACGCTACCTGTTGCTGGCCTCAGCAGTCACCGTCGGCGGCCTGCTGTTACTGCTGGCGGCGGCCAGCGGCGATACCCAGCTCTTCGACGAGTATTACTCCTGGATCCTGGGCACCAACATTGTGGTCGGCATCGGCCTGTTCGCCGTGGTCTGTCTGCTCCTCGGTCGTCTCTACAGCCGCTACCGGCGTGGCCGTTTCGGGTCACGACTGATGTCACGCCTGGTGATGAACTTTGCGCTGATGGGTATCGTGCCCGGCATCGTGATCTACATGGTGTCGGTGCAGTTCGTCTCGCGCTCGATCGAATCGTGGTTCAACGTGCAGGTCGAGTCCGCGCTTGAGTCTGGTCTGAAGCTGGGGCGTACCGCACTGGAGTCGTCACTGCAGGATCTGCGGCTAAAGGCGCGTGGTATCGCGCTGGATCTGTCCGAAATGTCGGACGACGCCATCGCCGCGCGGCTCCCGGTCATCATCGGGCACGAGAATCTGAGCGAGGCAATGGTCCTGTCCGCCCTCGGTACAGTGACTGCCTCTACCAATAGCAGGCTCGCCAACCTGATGCCCGATATGCCCTCGCCGGCCATGCTGTCGCGCGCGCGATCGGTGGGCGGGTATGGCGAGATCGAGGGCGTGCCCACCGATGGCGGTGCGGCTGTCAGTCCGGGTGAGCGCTTGCGCCTGCGCGTGATCGTTTCCATTCGCGGTGACGGCTCGCTACACAGCTTGCGTGGACAACAGCGCTACCTGCAAATACTGCAGCCGGTGCCGGAGCAGCTGGCGGCCAACGCGGAGGCGCTGCGGCTGGCCTACAGCGAATACCAGGAAAGGGCGCTGGCGCGTGTCGGCCTGCGGCAGTTCTATCTCGTCACGCTGACGCTGGTGCTGCTGCTGGCGGTGTTTGCTGCGATGGTCAGCGCCTTCCTGCTGGCGACCGACCTTGCTCAGCCACTGCTTCTGTTGGCCGAGGGTACGCGGGCCGTGGCCGAGGGTAACCTCTCGCCACGCCCAATCGTTGCCACGTCCGATGAGCTCGGCACGCTCACACAATCCTTCAACGCGATGACGATGCAACTGGCAGACGCACGCGAGGCGGTCGAGCGCAACCGGCAGGCGCTGGAAGATGCGAAGGCCTATCTCGAGTCGGTACTGGCCAATCTTTCTGCTGGCGTGATGGTGCTCGACGACCAGTGGCGGCTAGTGACGTTCAACGCATCGGCCGGCCGCATCCTGCACCAGGACCTGATTCCCTTTCTCGACCAGCCCGTCACCGGTGTGGCCGGTCTGGCCGCCTTCGGCGAGCCGGTGATCCGCGCATTTACCCGGCAGCGCGCGCAGTGGGCGGGCGAGGACGCCGGCACCGAGGGGCGGCACTGGCAACAGCAAATCGAGATTCCGCGACGGGTTCTCGGCCAGAACTCCGACGAGGACATCACACTGCTGGCGCGCGGTTCGACGCTGCCCGTGGAGTCCGGTACCGGTCACGTGGTGGTGTTCGATGACATCACCGAAGTCATCTCCGGCCAGCGCTCAATTGCATGGGCCGAGGTGGCGCGCCGACTGGCACATGAAATCAAGAACCCGCTGACGCCGATTCAGTTGTCGGCGGAGCGGCTGATGATGAAGCTGCAGTCCAAGCTCGACGGCGCCGACGCCGCGCTGCTTGAGCGGGGTACCAATACCATCGTCAATCAAGTGGTTGCCATGCAACAGATGGTGGATAACTTCCGCGATTACGCGCGGACGCCGCCGCCGCAACTGGCGCCGCTGGATCTGAATGGATTAATCGGCGAAATACTGGAGCTGTATGCCGGCGGTGGGACTTCGGATGCCATACGCGCAAATCTTCAGCCGAACCTGCCGCGCATCCTCGGTGATGCAACCCAAATGCGACAAGTGGTACACAACATCTTGCAAAATGCACAAGATGCAATCGCCGAGTCACCACGCGCCGAAGCACCGGAAATCGTGATCGCGACGGAAGCGGTTCACTATCCGGATGCGGATGGCACCGCACGCATGGCGGTTCGTTTGTCGGTTTCCGACAATGGTCCGGGCTTCGATGCGAAGCTGCTGTCCCGAGCCTTCGAGCCCTATGTCACCTCGAAGCCCAAGGGTACCGGGCTCGGGCTGGCGGTGGTGAAGAAGATCATCGAGGAGCACGGCGGTCGCATCGAGTTGCAGAATCGCAAGGGTAATCCTGGAGCCAAGATATTGATTTTATTGATAAAGCTCGCAGATTGATTACATTTGACAAGTGTTATTGTAAAAAATACAATTTCTGAACTGCGCAGTCCCTGCACTGAATAAAGAGGCGCACCCATGGCAAACATTCTGGTCGTTGACGACGAAATGGGCATCCGGGAGTTATTGTCCGAAATCCTCGGCGATGAAGGGCATGTCGTCACTACCGCCGAAGATGCAAACAGTGCACGTGAACTACGACTGACCCAGTCGCCCGATCTGGTCCTGCTCGATATCTGGATGCCGGACACCGACGGCGTTACCCTCCTCAAAGAATGGCAGCGCGATGGCTTGCTGACCATGCCCGTCATCATGATGTCCGGTCACGCGACGATCGATACCGCTGTCGAAGCCACGCGCATCGGTGCAATGAACTTCCTCGAAAAACCGATCTCCCTGCAAAAGCTGCTTCGCACGGTCCAGCAGGGTCTCGCGCGCGGCCAGGACAATGCGCGCGGCACCATGGTGCCGGCGGTGGCGGGTCGGCCGCTCGTGAATCAGGAAAAAGTCACGCTCGTGCCCCAGATACAGCCTGCCAACGGTTATCACAACGCCAGCAGTCCGGTGCCGGTACAGGGATTCGCCACGCCGAATAACGAGTTCCGCGTGTCTTTCGAGTTGCCGTTGCGCGAAGCACGGGACGCCTTCGAGCGAGCCTATTTCGAGCATCATCTGGTCCGGGAAGGCGGCAGCATGACTCGCGTGGCCGAGCGCACCGGCCTTGAGCGCACCCACCTGTACCGAAAGCTCAAGCAACTCGGCGTCGATACCAGCAAGAGCGTGAAAAAGGCCGGATGACCGTTGTGACCCTGGTTTCCGGCGGCAGCAGTGCGGCGCGCGAACAAGCCATCGCTGCGCACGTCGATCCGGAAGTTCTGAACGCGGCGATCATCGAAGGGCTGGCCGACGGGCGGGCTCTGCTGGAAACAGCGGCCAAGGAACTGCCATTACAGGTCGTGCGCGTCGCCCCGGGCTGTCCGTGCTGCATTGGTAACCTGACGATGCGCGTCACACTGAACCGATTGCTGAAGCAGGCGCCTGCCCACCTGTATCTGAGCATCGTCGATGCGAGCCACAAACCGGGCATCGTCGCCTTTTTGCAGGAAGGGCAGTACCGGGAGCATCTGCAGCTCGGTCCGGAGCTCGTCTGCGGCTGAGGAAGGCACGGGAATTGCCATGCTTGGGTATTGAATTCCGGCGCAACAGCGCCATGTGCGGGGGCAGGAAGATGATCCTTCGGACATCCTTGATTGGAGCCAGCATGAACCTGATCTACAACAGCGAGCAGTATAGCGTGGTGGAATTCGGTGCCGAGTCGGGGCTGGAGGCGATGCGCTTCGGCGGCTACGAGATCCTGGACAAACCGGGCCGCAGGGAAATCTTCATTGCCGGCCCGCTGGCGGAATCCTTCCGCGCGCATGTGCGTGAGCTCATCGCATCCGAGCCGACGATGGAAGAAATCGATGAATTCCTTGGGAGCTACGGCTCGCTGATGGCGCAGCCCGTCGTACTGCATTAAGCTTCCTTCCGGACGCTCGCCGCTATTGCGGTCCGGGCAGCAGCGCATCGACCGGACAGCCACAATGCCCGCCTGGCGGGCATTTTTTTCATGCACGCCCACTCCCGCGCCGTTTTCAGCAACCAGCCCGATATTCACGATCGGCTATCAGATCGCGTCCGCAAACACGCATCGACAGACTTCTTCAAGCCGATCTCGGCAGTATCCCGCATTGCCTTCGAACACAGCATCGCGCTCTGGCAGGCTGCAGGTTCACTGCCACTGATCATCGACGCCGGCTGTGGCGTGGGGCTATCGACGCGACGGCTTGCGGTGCAGTACCCGGAGGCCTTCGTCATCGGTATTGATCAGTCGGCCGACCGGCTGCAACGCGACATCCGCTGGCACGGCCCGACGCCCGGGAATTACATCACCGTGCGTGCCGATCTCGTCGATTACTGGCGGCTGATGCAGGCACATGGCATCCATCCCCGACGTCATTACCTGCTCTATCCGAACCCATGGCCCAAGAAGCAGCACCTCGGCCGGCGGTGGCACGGGCATCCGGTATTCCCGACGGTCATTGCCCTCGGCGGACACCTCGAATGCCGCAGCAACTGGAAGATTTACATCGACGAACTCGCAATGGCACTCCGGCTGCTGACCGGCATCGATGTAACGACTGAGCCGTTCACGCCCGAGGCCGACGCGCCGCTGACACCCTTCGAGGAAAAATACACTGCCTCCGGCCACGCGCTTTGGCGCTGCCGTGTGACGCTGCCGGATTCCGGCAGAACGGCCGGGGCTTTGTGATACCGTTGCCACCTGCCTCCCGAGAAAGACTCCGACCATGTGCCAGCTCCTCGGCATGAATTGCAATGTACCAACCGATATCGTCTTCAGCTTCACCGGCTTCGCACACCGTGGCGGACGTACTGACGAGCACAAGGATGGCTGGGGCATCGCCTTCTTCGAGAGTGCCGGTGTGCGGCTGTTCGTCGATCATGAATCAGCCGTTGCCTCGCCGGTGGCGGAGCTGATCAAGCGCTACCCGATCAAGTCGAAGAATGTGATTGCCCACATCCGCAAAGCAACCCAGGGCCAGGTTGCGCTGGAAAACTGTCATCCCTTCGTTCGCGAGTTGTGGGGACGCTACTGGGTATTCGCGCACAACGGCGACCTGAAAGAATTCTCACCGACACTGGACGGCGCATTCCGGCCGGTCGGCAGCACTGATAGCGAGCGCGCCTTCTGTTACCTGCTGCAACAGCTGCGTCGGCGCTTTGGCGACACACCGCCCGCGCTGGAGAGACTCTCGGCGGAGGTGTGCGAACTGACCCGCGAAATCGCCGCGCATGGCGTGTTCAACATGATGCTGTCCGATGGCTCGGCGCTGTTCGCGCATTGCTCGACGCGCTTGCACTATATCGTCCGCCAATACCCATTTACGCAGGCTAAGCTGTCCGATGAAGACTTGTCGGTAGATTTTTCCGAAGTGACGACACCGAACGACCGCGTCGCGTTGATCGTTACCGAACCGCTGACGACCAACGAGACCTGGCTGCCGTTTGCAGCTGGGGAGTTGAAGGTGTTTGTCGAGGGGGCGGCCGTCTCGGCGTGAGCGGGCCGGTTTGGCGGGTTTCGCTTCGCTCTACCCGCCCATGGTCATTACACGGGACAAAACATAGGGCGGGTAGAGCGGGGCGAAACCCGCCGCACAACTTCCTCAGAGATTCGGCGCCAGCCACCGCTCCAGCTGCTCGACCGATACGCCGCGTCGCACGGCCATGTCGTTGACCTGATCTGCCCCGATCTTGCCAACCGTGAAGTACTTCGACTCCGGATGTCCAAAGTAGAAGCCAGACACTGACGCACCCGGGAACATCGCGTACGACTCGGTCAGGCTCATGCCGATATCCTCGGCCTCGAGGATGCGGAAGACATCCGCCTTGACCGTATGCTCGGGGCAGGCCGGGTAGCCGGGCGCCGGCCGGATGCCGCGGTACTGCTCCCCGATCAGCTGCTCGTTGGTTAGATCTTCGTCAGACGCAAAGCCCCAGAGATCCTTGCGTACCCGCTCGTGCAAGTACTCGGCACAGGCTTCGGCGAGCCGGTCGGCGAGCGCCTTGAGCATGATCGACGAGTAATCGTCGCCGGCATCCTCGAAACGCTTCTCATGCTTTTCAATGCCGACGCCGGCGGTCACCGCGAACAGGCCAATGTAATCGGCAACGCCCGAGGCCTTCGGCGCGATGAAATCGGCAAGACACTGGTTCGGGCGCGCAACGCCATCAATGACCGGCTTCTCGCCCTGCTGGCGCAGGCCGTAGTAAGTGAACGCGACTTCGGTGCGGCTCTCGTCGGTGTAAATCTCGATGTCGTCATCATTGACGCTGTTGGCCGGCAGCAGCGCCATCACACCGTTGGCAGTCAGCCAACGGCCCTCGACGATCTTCTTCAGCATTGCCTGCGCCTCGCGGTAGACATTGCTCGCTGACTCGCCAACCACCGGATCGGTGAGGATCGCCGGGAATGGCCCGGCGAGGTCCCAGGTCTGGAAGAATGGGCCCCAGTCGATGTAGTTGGCCAGCAGCGCGAGATCAAGGTTGCGGAAATGGCGGCGGCCAATGAATTTCGGCTTCACCGGCGCGAAGACGCCGTCAAACTTCAGGGGCGTCTTGTTGCGACGCGCATCGTCGATTGTCAGCATCGGCAGCGCCTTCTTGCCTGCATGCTGTACGCGGATGCGCTCGTAGTCCGTCGCGATCTCGGCAATGTAGCGTTCGCATGCATCCTCGGTCAGCAACGACTGCGCCACCGAGACCGCACGCGACGCATCCGGCACATAGACCACCGGCCCCTCATAATTCGGTGCGATTTTTACGGCAGTATGCGCCCGGCTGGTGGTCGCGCCGCCGATCAACAGCGGTGTCTTGCGTTCGCGGAACCACGGGTCACGCTGCATCTCCTTCGCGACATGCGCCATCTCCTCGAGCGACGGCGTGATCAGGCCCGAGAGGCCAATGATGTCGGCATTCTCTTCCCTGGCCTTCGCGAGGATCTCGGTGCAGGGCACCATCACGCCCATGTTCACGACCTCGAAGTTATTACACTGCAGGACCACGGTAACGATGTTCTTGCCGATGTCGTGAACGTCACCCTTCACCGTGGCAATCACGATCTTGCCCTTGGGCTTGGCAGCCTGGCCGGTGCGACGCTCTTCGTCAGCCTTCTCTTCCTCGATGAAGGGCACGAGATGGGCAACAGCCTGCTTCATCACACGCGCCGACTTCACGACCTGCGGCAAGAACATCTTGCCCTGACCGAAGAGGTCCCCGACGATGTTCATGCCGTCCATCAGCGGGCCTTCGATCACATGGATCGGACGGCCGCCCTTCGCAGCAGTCTGCTGGCGCGCCTCTTCCGTGTCCTCGACGATCCATTGCGTGATGCCGTGAATCAGGGCATGCGCAAGCCGCTTCTCGACTGGCGCATCGCGCCAGACGAGGTTTTGTTCATCCTTCTTGTCGCCCGCCTTGAGCGTGGCCGCAATCTCGATCATGCGCTCGGTGGCATCCGGACGACGGTTCAGCACCACGTCCTCGACGCACTCGCGCAGTTCAGGAGCGAGGTCATCGTAAACGCCGATCATGCCGGCGTTGACGATGCCCATACTGAGGCCAGCCTTGATCGCGTGGTACAGGAACACCGTGTGGATCGCCTCGCGCGCAGGGTCGTTGCCGCGAAATGAGAATGACACGTTGGATACGCCGCCCGAAATCTTCGCGTGCGGCAGGTTCTGCCGTATCCATCGTGTGGCCTCGATGAAATCGACCGCGTAATTGTTGTGCTCGTCAATGCCGGTCGCGATGGCGAAAATGTTCGGATCGAAGACGATGTCTTCCGGCGGGAAGCCGACTTGGTCCACCAGCAGCCGATAGGCGCGCTCGCAGATGGTGATCTTGCGCTCGTAGGTGTCTGCCTGTCCGGTCTCATCGAAAGCCATCACGATCACTGCTGCGCCATAGCGGCGGCAGAGGGTGGCCTGGCGCAGGAATTCTTCTTCGCCCTCCTTGAGCGAGATCGAGTTCACGATGGCTTTGCCCTGCACACACTTCAGGCCAGCCTCGATCACGGCCCATTTCGACGAGTCGATCATCAGCGGTACGCGCGCAATATCCGGCTCGGAAGCGATCAGATTCAGGAAGCGCGTCATCGCGGCGACCGAATCGAGCATCGCCTCGTCCATGTTCACGTCGATGACCTGCGCACCGTTTTCCACCTGCTGGCGGGCGACCGCGAGCGCCTCCTCATACTGCTCATTGAGGATCATGCGGGCGAAGGCTTTCGACCCGGTCACGTTGGTGCGCTCGCCAACGTTCACGAACAAGGAGTCGTCATCGATCGTGAACGGCTCGAGGCCGGATAGCTGCATCTGGTGCAGATGCGTCGGCACCTTGCGCGGTGGTATCGCAGCTACCGTCTCGGCGATGGCGCGAATGTGGTCGGGCGTGGTACCGCAGCACCCGCCGGCAATATTCACGAAGCCGCTCTCGGCGAACTCCTTGAGCAGCGATGAGGTGACATCCGGCGTTTCGTCGAAGCCCGTATCAGACATTGGGTTAGGCAAGCCGGCGTTCGGATAGACGCAGACGAACGTCTCGGCAATCTTCGACAGCTCTTCTGCATACGGCCGCATCAGCGTTGCGCCGAGCGCGCAGTTCAGGCCGATGGTCAGAGGCCTCGCGTGACGTACCGAATTCCAGAATGCCGTCACCGTCTGGCCGGACAGAATACGGCCAGAGGCGTCGGTAACGGTGCCGGAGATCATGATCGGCAGCTTCTGCCCGGTCTCGTCGAAGAACTGGTCGATCGCGAACAGCGCCGCCTTGCAGTTGAGCGTGTCGAACACCGTCTCGACCAGCAGCACGTCGGCGCCGCCCTCGACCAGCGCCGCAACCTGCGCGTGGTAGGCAACAACGAGCTGATCGAAGCTGACGTTGCGCGCGCCAGGGTCGTTCACGTCCGGCGAAATGGATGCGGTCTTTGGCGTTGGGCCGAGGGCACCGGCGACGAAGCGCGGCCTGTCCGGGGTGGAGTACTTGTCGCAGGCCTCGCGCGCGATGCGCGCCGCCTCGAGGTTCATCTCGCGCACCAGATGCGCCATGTGGTAATCGTCCTGCGCGATGGAGGTGGCGCCGAAGGTGTTGGTTTCGATCAGATCGGCACCGGCCGCGAGATATTGCTCGTGAATCTCGCGAATCACCTGGGGTTGTGTCAGGGTCAGCAGCTCGTTGTTGCCCTTGACGAAGATCTCCTTGCCCGGCACAGAAAAATCGGCGAAGCGCGAGCCGCGATAGTCCGCCTCGGAAAGCTTGTAACGCTGGATCATCGTGCCCATCGCACCGTCGAGGATCAGGATGCGTTTGGCCAGCAGTTGGCGCAGCTGCGTTTCAACGGGAGAAATTGCGTCGCGTTTCATCGTAAGTTCGGTAGAGCGCCCGGGGCGCACAAACAAAAAACCCGGCTTGCGTGCAAAGCGAAGCCGGGTGTGCGTTCCGCTTTAGCAGTATTTTTTGGGGAGGCTTCCCCGCGCCCGCAAGCTGGCATTGACAGAGTCAAATCGGCGCTTCGTCGAATTATACGGGAATTCAAGGGCTTAGCTGCAGCCGCTGCCCGATCTTCATGGGGAATCCCTGCAGGAAAGCGGCCGCCGGCAGGCGCTTGCCGCCGGGCTTCTGCAACTCGGTCAGCCGCAGCGCCCCCTCACCGCAGGCAACGGTCACACCGTCACCATCGATGGCGAGCACGCAGCCGGGCTCGCCGCGCATTGAGGCGACGTGTGCGCCCCAGAGCTTGAGCGTGATGCCATCGACCTGCGCCGACGCACCGGGAAACGGATTGAATGCACGGATCCGGCGCAGCAACACGGCGGCCGGCAGCCGGAAGTCGAGCGCCCCTTCTTCCTTCGCGATCTTGGCGGCATAGGTGACGCCATCGGCCGGCTGTGGCGTACGCGACAGGCTACCGTCGGCGAGACGGCGCAGCGCATCGACGATCAGCCGGCCACCGAGCGCAGCGAGGCGATCGTGCAGGCTACCCGTGGTGTCATCCGGCGAGATGGGCTCACGGCCGATGAGCAGCATGTCGCCAGTATCGAGCCCCTCATCCATCTGCATGATGGTGATGCCGGTCTCGGCGTCACCCGCCTCAATCGCCCGATGGATAGGCGCCGCGCCGCGCCAGCGCGGCAATAGCGATGCATGGATGTTGATGCAGCCCCGGGGCGGGATGCCGAGCGCGGACACGGGCAGGATCAGGCCGTAGGCGGCCACCACCATCACGTCATGCGGCGTGGCTCGGAGCAGATCATGCGCGCGCGCGGCGTCCTCAGGATATTTCCCGCCGAGCCGCAGCGAGACCGGTTGGGCGACCGGCATACCGTGCTTCAAGGCGAACTGCTTGACCGGCGAAGGCTGCAACTGCAGGCCGCGCCCGGCCGGACGGTCGGGCTGGGTCAGCACCAGTGGAATAGCGTAGCCTGCGTCGTGCAGCGCCGCGAGTGCAACAGCAGCGAATTCCGGCGTGCCGGCGAAGACGACGCGCATCCTCAGCGCGCCGTGACAGTCACGCGATCCTTCTTCAGCTCGCGCTCTTCCTTGACCAGCCTGGTCTTGATGCGGTTGCGCTTGAGCGGCGACAGGTACTCGACAAAGACCTTGCCCATCAGGTGATCCATCTCGTGCTGCACGCAGACGGCGAGCAAGCCATCGGCATCGAACTCGTACAACTTGCCGTCGGCATCGAAGGCCTTCACCCGCACGCACGCCGGACGCTCGACGCCATCGGAGACACCGGGGACCGACAAGCAGCCCTCGTCATAGACCTTTTTCTCTTCGCTGGCCCAGACGATGTCGGGATTCACCAGCACGCGCAGCTGGTCGCGCGTGTCGGAGACATCGATCACGATGACGCGCTCGTGCACGTCGACCTGCGTGGCTGCCAACCCCACGCCGGGTGCGTCGTACATCGTGTCCGCCATGTCGGCGACCAATTTTTTCAACCGATCATCGAACGAGGTCACCGGTTTGGCGATCTTGTGCAAGCGTGGATCGGGATAACGCAGGATAGGTAGCAGGGCCATACAGCGTTTGCGCAACAAAGGCGAAAAATTCTTGGGGAAACCGGACATTCATGTCCAGGAACGCGGCGCGCTCATGCAAAATCCGCAACGCCTCCGCAGGAAGAACTCCTGCGGCAAATCATGCCTTGCACGAACCCGTCGAGAGTGGAAAAAACGATGAAAAAGTGTAGCACAGCTGCCCTGTCCCTTTCATTGGCCTTGGCCGTCATCTCGGCGCGCGCCGACGCCGGCGAACACTGTGCTTTCCTCGATTCTGCGCCCGACAGCCACCGGGTCGTGGCCGGCGACACCTTATGGGATATTGCGTCCACCTTCCTTGCGAACCCCTGGTGCTGGCCAACGGTATGGACGCTCAATCGCGAGGAGATCATGAACCCGCACCGGATCTATCCCGGGCAAGTCATCGTGTTCGATCGACAGCAGCAGCGGCTCGGACTCGCGCCGGCAGTCACCGCCGCAGCGGCCGCGGAATTGCAACGGCTCTCGCCCCGGGCGCGCAGCGAATCTGTGCGGGAAGTGTCGATACCGGCGATCGATCCGTCATGGCAGCGGGCGGCCGGCGAGCTGAGACTGCTCGCAACCAACGGCGGCTCACCCTTGCCGCGCATTCTCGGTTTCTCCGAGAGCCGGCGCATCGCAGCCGCTGGCGACACCGCGCTGGTCGATGGTGGTCACGAGGGCGATGTGCAAGCCGGGCATCGGCGCGATGTGTTTCGCCCGCTGTCCCCCATCCTCGATCCGGACACTGGCAGTGTGCTGGCGACACCGCTGCAACAGGTCGGGAAGGCAGAGTTCGTGCGCACCGGCGAGCAAGGCGTCGCGCTCTACCGCGTTGTCGCCACCCGTACTGAAGTTCTCGCCGGGGACCTGCTGGCCTTGCCATCGCCGGGAACCGCCGCGGCGATGGTTGAGCGCCCGCTGCAGCTGCATCCGGCGGCGCCCTTCGAGGGCCGCGTGGCAGCCGTGCTCGGTGCGGGTCGGTGGGCCGCGCAGCGGGACCTCGTTGCGCTCAACCGGGGCGGCAGCGATGGCCTGCGTGCGGGCAGCCTGGTGTCGGTAGTGCGGCAAGTTAGAATCGCGACCCATGATCCACGCTACCGTGCACGGCCTGCGCAGCCGTCTGCATCCTCGAAAGCGATCGCTACGCTGGTGGTGCTTGAGGCACTCGAGCGCGTATCCCTGGCGCTGGTGCTGCGCAGCGACGATGCGTTCTCGGCCGGTGAGTACGTGCGATCGGTCGACAGAGATGCCCGATGAAAGACGCTGACGGACTCGCCGACTGGCTGCGGCTGGTACTGACCGATGGCGTCGGCTCGCAGACAGCGCGGTTGTTGCTGTCTCGCTTCGGCCTGCCCGGCGACGTGCTGGCCGCCGGCTTTCCCGCGCTGCAGAAATGCGTGCCCGAGAAAACGGCCATCGCGCTTTGCGGACCCGCGCCTGAACTCATGCAGCAGGTGATCGACGCCACGCTGACCTGGGCCGGCCAGCAGGACAATCATGTGCTGACCCTGGGCGACGCGGCCTATCCGGCCGCCCTGCTGACCATTTCCGACCCGCCACCGGTGCTGTACGCAAAAGGGCGCATCGAACTGCTGGCGCGACCGTCGATCGCTATCGTCGGCAGCCGTAATGCCACGGCGCAGGGCATGCAAAATGCGGAGCGCTTCGCCCGTGCACTCAGCGATGCCGGGCTGACCGTGATCTCCGGCCTCGCGCTCGGCATCGATGCCGCCGCACACCAAGGCGCCTGCAACGCGCTGCCCGGCGCCGGCTCCACCGTGGCCATCACCGGCACCGGACTCGACCTGGTGTACCCGGCACGGCACCGGGCGCTCGCGCATCAGATTGCGGAGCAAGGTTGCCTGTTGAGCGAATACCCGCTCGGCACCCCGGCGATTGCTGCAAACTTCCCACGGCGAAACCGCCTGATCAGCGGTATCTCGCTCGGCACGCTGGTGGTCGAGGCCGCGTTACAGTCCGGGTCGCTGATCACCGCGCGCAGCGCGCTCGACCAGGGGCGCGAGGTATTCGCCATCCCGGGGTCGATCCACTCGCCGCTCGCCAAGGGCTGCCATGGGCTGATTCGGCAGGGTGCCAAACTGGTCGAGTCGGCGCAGGACATCATCGAGGAACTACGCTGGCGCCCGGCTTGCCTGACGCCCCCCGCGTCCGCCGTCGACGGGTCGGCAGGCGGCGTCGATGTGGGTGATCATGATGCCTTGGTCATTCCCGCCGTCGCTTCCCTGCTTGAGGCGGCAGGTCACGACCCCGTATCGGTCGATGAGCTGGCCGCGCGCAGCGGCATGCAGGCCGCGGAGGTTCAGGCCACGCTGTTGTCGATGGAATTAGGAGGCCATATAGAACGGCTGCCGGACGGTCGTTATCAAAAAATAAGCTGAGCCTGCGCCGAGGACCTGGCCCCCTGCAAATTACTTTTTATTCTGTGAACAAATCCGGGGGGATCCTTCAAGCCCATGAAAACACAAGGTTTTTGCTGCCACACCGCGACCCGACCACAGCCCCGTCCGAAAGATTTTCAAGGCGCTGCTTGTGCGGGGCTGCAGATGCGGCTACAGTAGCCGCATGTTTGAGGTGCTCGTTTACCTTTACGAAACGTACTACCGGCCCGACGCCTGCCCCGATTCGGCAGCCCTGGCGAAGAAACTGTCGGCGGTTGGTTTCGAGGAAGAGGAAATCTCGGAGGCATTGGGCTGGCTGACTGATCTGGCCGAAACCACCAACGAGATGTTCAGCCAGCAGGCGCACCAGACCGCCTTCTCCTTCGGCTCCCGCGTCTATGCGGACAAGGAATATGACATGCTCGGTACGCCCGCTATCGGCTTCATCGAGTTCCTTGAATCAGCCGATGTCATCAATACCATCCAGCGTGAAATCGTGATCGAGCGTGCATGCGCGGTCAACGAGTCGCCTATCCCCCTCGACAAACTGAAGGTCATCGTGCTGATGGTGCTGTGGAGCCAGGGCAAGGAGCCGGACAGCCTCATGTTCGACGAATTGTTTGGCGACGATGACGAGGCCGGACCGCCGGTCTACCACTGACGTTCTGGTCGGCGGCAGCCTGCGGTTGCCTGACCCCGGTTGCAGATTGTTCGCCAACCCGCTTATCATTGGCCGCATTTAGCTGCCTGCCGCTTGTTGCGGCGCATCCCACACAGAACGATTGAGGCTCGGCAACTGGCGCCGTTGCCCGCCGTCCCCAGCTTCCGAACCCGGATTAACCATGACCAAAACTCTCATCATCGCCGAGAAGCCCTCTGTCGCGAACGATATCGCGAAGAGCCTCGGCGGCTTCACCAAGCACGATGAGTATTTCGAATCGGACGACTATGTACTCTCGTCCGCGATCGGCCATCTGGTCGAAATTGCTGCGCCGGAAGAGCATGACGTCAAGCGTGGCAAGTGGTCGTTCGCAAACTTGCCGATGATCCCGCCGTACTTCGCGCTCAATCCAATCGCCAAAACCGAGTCGCGGCTGAAGCTGCTGAACAAGCTGATCAAGCGCAAGGATGTGAGTGCCATCATTAATGCCTGCGACGCGGGCCGCGAGGGCGAGCTGATCTTCCGGCTGATCGTGCAGTATGCAAAGGCCAAGCAGCCCATCAGGCGGCTGTGGCTGCAATCGATGACGCCGGGCGCAATCCGCGATGCATTCGTGCACCTGCGCGACGATGGCGAGATGCTCCCGCTGGCCGATGCCGCGCGCTGCCGCAGCGAGGCCGACTGGCTGATCGGCATCAACGGCACCCGTGCCATGACGGCCTTCAACTCGAAGGAAGGCGGCTTCTACCTGACCACCGTCGGGCGCGTGCAGACGCCGACGCTATCGATCGTCGTCGAGCGTGAAGAGAAGATCAAGCAGTTCCAGCCGCGCGACTATTGGGAAGTCCGCGCCGAGTTCATCTGCGCCGCCGGCGTCTACGAAGGCCGCTGGCTCGACACGAAATTTAGGAAAGACGAGGCCGACCCCGAGCAGCGCGCGGAGCGCCTGTGGAGCAAAGCCGCCGCCGAGTCTATCGTCGCGGCCTGCCGCGGCAAGCCGGGCGCGGTCAGCGAAGAGTCCAAGCCGAGCACCTCGATGGCGCCCGCGCTGTTCGACCTGACCAGCCTGCAACGCGAGGCCAATGCGCGCTTCGGCTTCTCGGCCAAGAATACGCTGGGACTGGCGCAGGCGCTGTACGAAAAGCACAAGGTCCTGACCTATCCGCGAACCGACTCCAAGCATCTGCCGGAAGACTACATCGGCACGGTCAAGCAGACGCTGGAGTCGCTGGCCGAGATCCATAATTACTACCCGTTGTCGGCGCAAATCCTGAACAGCCAATGGGTCAGGCCGAACAAGCGCATCTTCGACAACACGAAGATCAGCGATCACTTCGCGATTATCCCGACCGGCCAGCTGCCCAAGAGCCTCTCGGAGCCCGAGCAAAAGCTGTACGACCTCGTCGTACGACGCTTCCTCGCAATCTTCTTTCCGGCTGCAGAGTACCTGGTCACCACGCGCTTTACTGAGGTGTCGGGCCACCAGTTCAAGACCGAGGGCAAGATCCTGACCCATCCCGGCTGGCTGACAGTCTATGGCAAGGAAGCGGCTGATCCGAACGCGAAGGAAGGCGAAGGCAGCGGTACCCTGGTACCGGTCGCCGCTGGTGAGAAGGTGAAGACGGAGAAGATCGAGGCCAACAGCCTGGTCACCAAGCCGCCGGCGCGCTACTCGGAAGCGACGCTGCTGTCGGCAATGGAAAGCGCCGGCAAGCTGGTCGATGATGAAGATCTGCGCGATGCCATGGCCGGCAAGGGCCTCGGCACGCCGGCCACGCGCGCGGCCATCATCGAAGGCCTGCTCAACGAGAAATACCTCATCCGCGAAGCCCGCGAACTGATTCCGACGGCCAAGGCCTTCCAGCTCATGACACTGCTGCGCGGCCTCGGCGTGGCCGAGCTGACCGCGCCGGAACTGACTGGCGAGTGGGAGTTCAAGCTCGCGCAGATGGAGCGGGGTGGTATCAGCCGCGACGAGTTCATGCGCGAGATCGCGCAGATGACGCAGACTATTGTCAAGCGCGCGAAGGAATATGACAACGACACCATCCCCGGCGACTATGCGACGCTGAAGACACCGTGCCCGAACTGCGGTGGGGTGGTGAAGGAAAACTACCGCCGCTTCGCCTGTACGAAGTGCGAATTCTCGATGAGCAAGGTGCCGGGTGGGCGCCAGTTCGAAGTACCGGAGGTCGAAGAACTGCTGACCAATCGTACGATTGGCCCGCTGCAGGGCTTCCGCTCGAAGATGGGCCGGCCCTTCGCCGCCATCCTGAAGATCTCGCGCGACGAAGAGATCAAGAACCACAAGCTCGAGTTCGATTTCGGCCAGTCGAATGACGATGATGAGAACGCTGAAGCTGTCGACTTCAGCGGCCAGACGGTACTCGGTGCCTGTCCGAAATGCGGAAGCGGGGTCTACGAGATGGGCCTCGCCTATGTCTGTGAAAAGACGGTGGCTCGCCCGAAAGCCTGCGACTTCCGCAGCGGCCGTATCATCCTGCAACAGGAAATCCTCCCGGAACAGATGGCCAAACTGCTCAATGATGGCCGCACGGACCTGCTGCCCGGCTTCGTGTCGCAGCGCACGCGCCGGCCGTTCAAGGCTTTTCTCGTCCGGGGCAAGGATGGCAAGGTCAGCTTCGAGTTCGAGGCACGCAAGCCCAAGGCAGGTACCAAGGACGACGGCGAGCAGGCAGGAGTTGCAGCAAAGACTGCCCCAAAGACTTCGGTCAGCAAGACCGCGGGCAAGACCGTGACCGCCGTCGCAAAGAAAGCGACGGCGAAAACGGCGACGAAAGCCGCGAGCAAGAAGGCGCCTCCGAAAAAGGCCGCCGCGAAAAAAGCCAGCGTCAAGAAAGCCGCCTGAACCGGTCACCCCGGCAAAGTGGCGCCATCATGACGCCACCTTGCGATTGCGACCGTTGGCCACCCTGCGCAGAGGCCATTGCGTGACCTCAACCGCGCCGGCGCCGCCACGAACTTTTCATTCCCCTCCCGCTTCTACTCTCTGCATTTGCAATGCAGTCCTCCAGTATGCGCCGCAGCGCGTACTGCCTTTTGAAACTTGCGGGAGTAATTTATGATGAAATGGACGTTACCTATCGCCTGCGTGGTGCTGCTCAGCGCATGCGCAGGCATGACAGGCGAAGGTTCGGGATCCGAGAAGGGCGGCGGCACAGGGACCAGCTCGACGGGAAGCTCCTCCACACCGACGAATGGCACGTCCGGCGGCACATCCTCGGGTGGCAGCTCGTCAGGTATGCCTTCCGGTTCGTCGAGTGGCGCCCCGGGGGACGCCTCGTCGTCGGGCACCCCGTCCGGTACTTCCTCGGGCGGCACATCTTCCGGCTCGCCTGCCGGCGGCATGGGCACCGACACGCCGAGCACCACCAGTCCTACTCCCAGCACTGCGCCGGGGCCAGGTACCAGCCCGAGCACCGGCCAGTAAGCGCTGGCCTCAAGCCTCTGTCCTGCCTCGCTAGGGCAGCGCGGTCACACGCGCTGCGCTAGCCCGCTCCCCTCTCGGAGCATGGGTTACACTGTGCCGCTCGCTATCGTGTACCCACTCCCCCGTGCTTGATTCCCGCCAGCCGCCGCAACTGCAATCGGTACTGATCGCCAGCGGCATCATCCTCTCGCTCGCCATGGGCGTGCGCCACGGCTTCGGCTTCTGGCTGCAACCGATCTCGCAGCAGCACGAATGGACCCGCGAGACCTTCTCGCTGGCGATGGCACTGCAAAATCTGATGTGGGGCGTATTCGGCCCGTTTGCCGGCATGGCAGCCGACCGCTTCGGTGCCGCACGCGTGGTGCTCGTCGGTGCGCTGCTCTACATGGCCGGCCTGCTGTGGATGGCCACGATCAGCCACCCGCAGTGGTTCGCCCTGGGTTCCGGCGTGCTGATCGGCGCTGCCATGTCGTGCACCGCTTTTGGCGCCCTGTCCGGCATCGTCGGCCGCACCGCACCGGTTGCGCAGCGCTCCTGGGCCTTCGGCATTCTCGGTGCGGCCGGCTCGTTCGGGCAGTTCGCGATGATTCCCGTCGAACAAATGCTTATCGGCGGCGTCGGCTGGCAGAATGCCTTCTACGTCCTGGCAGCGCTGGTTGTGCTGACTATGATGCCGCTGGCAATGCTGCTGCGCGAGCCGCTGGCCGACGCAGGCTCGTCGTCCTACCAGCAAAGCATCGGCCAGGCCGTACGCGAAGCCTTCGGCTACCGCCCCTTTCTACTGCTGGTCGCCGGTTATTTCGTTTGCGGCTTCCAGGTCGTGTTCATCGGTGTTCATCTGCCGGCCTATCTGCAGGACCAGGGCGTGGTCGATCCACAGGTGGCCGTGATCGCACTGGCGCTGATCGGTCTGTTCAATATTTTCGGCTCGTTCTACGCGGGCAAACTTGGCGGCCGCCTGCCCAAGCCGTGGCTGTTGTCGGCGATTTATTTCGCACGCTCGGTCATCATCGCTGGCTTCGTATGGCTACCGCTGTCGCCACTCTCGGTGTATGTGTTCGCGGCATGCATGGGGCTCATCTGGCTCTCCACCGTGCCACTGACCAACGGCGTGGTGGCCGGAATCTTCGGTGTACGTCACCTGTCGATGCTGTCGGGCTTCGTGTTCTTCTCGCATCAGGTCGGCAGCTTTCTCGGCGTCTGGCTCGGCGGCTACCTGTACACGTTAGAGGGCAGTTACCAGACTGTCTGGTTGATCACCATCGCGCTCGGCGTCATCGCTGGTTTACTGAACCTGCCAATCAGCGAGGCGCCGATTACGCGATCGAAAGAGGTGGCCGCATGAGGCCGCTGCTACGCCGGTCACT
This sequence comes from uncultured Bifidobacterium sp., assembly GCA_964515155.1. Classification (GTDB taxonomy): domain Bacteria; phylum Pseudomonadota; class Gammaproteobacteria; order Burkholderiales; family Burkholderiaceae_D; genus Pernthalerella. The sequence continues at coordinate 16,936 of CAZESK010000011.1, read as the reverse complement.
GCCAGCGCTTGCGGGTGCTGCGCTGCTCGTCATCGCCTTTGCCGGTTACCTGCGGCCGGCCTTCATCGTCGACCTCGCCAACCGGATATGGCTTTGCCTGTAATGCACGCCGCGCCATCCTTTCCCGTCGAGCCACGCGTGGCAGTGCAGTCGCTGGTCGCCTCGCGCATTCGCGAGGTGGCGAATGCGGGCATGGGCCGTGCCGACGTGCTGCCATTCTGGTTCGGTGAGCCGGATGAGGTCACCCCGGATTTCATCCGCGACGCAGCCAAGTCCGCACTCGACGCTGGCGATACCTTTTACACGCATAACCTCGGACTGCCCGCGCTGCGCGAGGCACTCGCCGCATATTCGTCGCGCCTGCATCGCCCGACTGACCCGGAACATATCGCGGTCACCTCGTCGGGTGTCTCGGCGTTGATGCTGGTGGCTCAGTTGCTGCTCAGCCCCGGAGACCGCGTGGTGGCCGTCACGCCGCTGTGGCCGAACCTGCTCGAAATACCCAAGATCCTGGGCGCTGATGTCGTGACCGTTCCGCTGCAGCTCGACACCGCCCACGCGCCGCTGCGCTGGGCACTCGATCTCGATCGCCTGCTCGATACGCTGGTACCCGGCACGCGTGCGCTGCTGCTGAATTCACCGAACAATCCGACGGGCTGGATGATCACGCGCGCACAGCAGCAGGTGCTGCTTGACCACTGCCGCAGGCTCGGCATCTGGGTGCTGGCCGATGATGTCTATGAACGCCTCGTCTATGAGGGTCCCGCCGACGGGACTGCGTGTGCGCCGTCTTTCCTCGATTTGTGTGATCCGGAAGAGCGGGTCGTGTCGACCAACAGTTTCTCGAAATCCTGGCTGATGACGGGCTGGCGGCTGGGCTGGATGCAGATACCGCGCGCCCTGATGACGGGGCTCGGCAAGCTGATCGAATACAACACCTCGTGCGCACCAGGCTTCGTTCAGCGCGCCGGCGTGGTAGCGGTCGAGCAGGGCGATGCCATCGTGCACAGAACGGTGGCGCGCTATCGCAGCGCGCGCGACCTGCTGTTCGCGCGGCTGTCGTCGCCGGGGCTGCGCAATGCCGGTGTACTCGCGCCGCAACCGGATGCGGCCATGTACCTGTTCTTCCGAATTGAAGGCGAGCAGGATTCGCTGGCTTTGTGCAAGCGGCTGGTGGCCGAGGCCGGGCTCGGGCTCGCTCCCGGCAGCGCCTTCGGTCCGGAAGGCGAAGGAGCGATCCGCTGGTGCTTCGCCAGCGCCCCCGAGAAGCTGGCCGAAGGCGCGGACCGGCTCGAGCGCTTCCTGTCAGCCCGCTGACGACGTCGCACTGTCACGAGCGAGCCTGTCCAGCATCGCAGCCAGTGCCTCGGGCGAGGTGAGCATCGCATCATGTCCGGCGGCCAGTTCGCGCCAGTCCCAGTCCGGCTGTGCGCGCACGGCTTCGCGGATTCCAGCCAGCGGCGGGTACCACGGGTCGGTGACGGCGATATAGGTTCGGGGCAGTCCGTTGCCGAACGGGTGCTGAAGCGACAAGGGATCGGTGTAGGCTTTCAGCGGATGGGGCGTCAGCCGACGCTGTAGCCATGCCACCTGCACCGGATCCGACACACCGAATTTTTCCGGAGAAGGAATCGCCATCTGCAATCCCTCGGTGTCGATGGTGCGGGCACGCTCGTGCCGCACGTCCGCCGGGAAAACTGACAGGGCCGAGTGCCCGCTAGCGACCACCAGCGCATCAAGATAGACCAGCCGCCGCAAGCGTTCCGGCAGACGGTCGGCGACGCCGGAGATCACGAGCCCCGCGAAACTGTGGCCAACCAGCAGCACGTCCTCCAGTGCTTCACAGGTGAGCAGCGCGCAAATATCTTCGATGTGGGTGTCAAGGCCGGTGTCGGCCCGCAGCAGGTGGGCGCGCTCGCCGAGTCCGGTCAGGGTGGGTGTGTATACGACATGTCCAGCAGCGCGCAGATGCTCGGCCACTGCTTTCCAGCACCAGCCGCCATGCCATGCACCATGCACCAGAACGATATTCATCACGTCTTTCCTTTCGCGATCACGCACATCCGACGGCAAGGCCGCCATCAGCACAGGGCACTTGTCATCCGCAGCGACGACACGCCCCGGCCATCGGTACAATACGCCGATGGATCTGACACTGACCGAGCTCGAACAAGCAATCAACTACTGGCGCCGCGTGCGACCCGCTACCGGCGAGGAACGCGCGCTGTCGCCGGAAGTGAACGCACTGGCCGACGTCTACGCCCTGATGATTTTCCAGCGGACATCCTCATGCCCGCTCGATATGCTCGCGCCCGAGGCGCTCGCGCTGATCGACAGCTGGCGCAAAGCCGCCGAAGGCAACGCTGCCTGATCCGTCACGCGAACGCTGGTTCGGGCGCTCGGCATCCTGCAACTGCCGCCACATTACCTTGCCCGTTGCCGACTTCGGCAAACTGTCGTCGAATTGCGCGACGCGCCGTACCGGGTGATCACCCCCGATTTGGCGCACATCAACTTTTTGACGCGATGCACAAAAAATTGTTGACAGGCGGCTAGAAGCCCGTAAAATCGGTTTTGTTGCGGCGCACAACCGCCGCTGATCCTCATACCGATTGATGCCCTAAAGGAGAAACGCCATGTTTTCTGCCGCTGACCAACTATCCAACGCCACCAAGGCTTCCATCGACGCCCAACTGGCTGCCATGAATGACATCGCCAACAAGGCGCTGCACAGCGTCGCCGAGCTGGTCGAGCTGAACATGTCAACAGCCAAAGAGTCGCTGGCCCAAACGGCCGCGACAGCCCAGCAGATGCTGACGGCCAAGGACGCGCAGGAAGTCCTGAGCCTGACCTCGGCCCAGGCACAGCCGGGCGCAGAGAAGGCACTGGCTTACGGTCGCCACCTGGCCTCGATCGCCACCAAGGCGCAGGCCGAGTTCACAAAAGCCACCGAAACCCGCATCGCCGAAACCACCAAGCAGGTCAGCAAGCTGATCGACGACCTGTCGAAAGCCGCTCCGGCCGGCTCGGAGAACATGATCGCCATGCTGAAGGCCAGCATGGTCAACGCGAACGCCGGCTATGAGCAAGTGGTCAAGGCCAGCAAGCAGGCCATCGAAACGATGGAGGACAGCATGAACGAAGCTACCAAGCACTTCGCTCCTGCCGCCGAGAAGCCGGCGCGCGCCAAGAAGGGCTGAATTAGCTGAGCAGGTAGCACGATGGGAACGGGCCGCAACAGCGGCCCGTTTTTCATTGATCGGAAGAGAAATGCCGGCGAGCTCAGGACCGGCCAGACACCATCGAGAGCGACAGCGCCTCGGCCACCCGGATACCATCAATGGCCGCCGACATGATGCCGCCGGCGTAGCCAGCACCCTCGCCGGCCGGATACAGCCCCTTGGTATTGATGCTTTGGAGATCCTCGCCACGCCGGATTCTGACTGGCGACGACGTGCGGGTCTCAACGCCCGTCAGGACCGCGTCCCGCATCGCAAACCCCTGGATCTGCTTGTCGAACGCCGGTAGCGCCTCGCGGATCGCCTCGATCGCATAGGGCGGCAGGGACGGATTCAGGTCGCCCAATTTCACGCCGGGCTTGTAAGAGGGCAGCACCGTACCAAAATCCTGCGACGGCACGTTGCGGATGAAATCGCCGACGAGCTGCCCCGGCGCATCATAATCACGCCCACCGAGTTCGAAGGCGCGGGACTCGAGCTCGCGCTGAAAGTCGATACCTGCCAGCGGGCCCCCCGGATAATCGTCCGGCGAGATACCGACGACGATGCCGGCATTCGCGTTGCGTTCGTTGCGCGAGTACTGGCTCATGCCATTGGTCACCACGCGCCCCGGCTCGGAGGTGGCCGCGATCACCGTTCCACCGGGGCACATGCAGAAGCTATAAACCGAGCGGCCATTGCTCGCGTGGTGCACCAGTTTGTAATCGGCCGCGCCGAGTATCGGATTGCCCGCGAAGCGGCCGAAGCGGGCGCGGTCGATGATGGACTGCGGATGTTCAATTCGAAAGCCCACCGAGAAGGGCTTGGCCTCAAGGTAGACACCGGCATCGTGCAGCATCTTGAAAGTGTCGCGTGCGCTATGGCCGACGGCGAGCACCGCATGCGACGTCGCGATGCGCTCGCCATTCGAGAGGCGCACACCGCGCAGCTGGCCATCGTCGATATCCAGGCCATCGACCTTCTGTTCGAACAGGAACTCGCCGCCATGCTCGACGATGGTTGCGCGCATCAGCTCGATCATCTTCACCAGCCGGAAGGTGCCGATATGCGGCTTGCTGACGTAGAGGATCTCCGGTGGCGCATCGGCCTTCACGAATTCCTCCAACACCTTGCGACCGTAGTGCCTGGGATCGCTAACCTGCGTCCAGAGCTTGCCGTCGGAGAAGGTACCGGCGCCACCCTCGCCGAACTGAACGTTCGATTCGGGGTGAAGCTTGCGCTGCCGCCACAGGCCGAAGGTGTCCTTGGTCCGGTCACGGACCTGCTTGCCACGCTCAACAATCAGTGGCTTGAACCCGGCCTGCGCAAGAATCAGTGCGGCAAACAGCCCGCAGGGGCCGAAACCGATCACGACCGGCCGCCCCTCAAGACCAGCCGGCGCGCGCGCGACGAACTTGTACGCCATGTCCGGTGTCGGTGCGACCTTGGGCAGGCGGCGCGAGAGCGCCTTTGGTTCGTCGGCCAGTTCGACATCGACGGTGTAAACCAGCTGGATCGCCGACTTCCTGCGCGCATCGTACGCGCGGCGAAACACGCTCAAGCTGCGCAACTCCTCCGGTGACGCGCCCAGACGCGCGAGCACGGCGTCCTTCAGCGCATGTTCGGGGTGATCGATGGGCAGGGTGACATCGGTGATACGCAGCATGCAGACGGGCTCGGGAAGCGTGAGGCAAGGAGACGCACAGCGATGGGTCTCCTGCACAGGTGCCCTATTTTACCCAAAGCCCCCGCCCGCCGGCACTGCTACGGACGCCGGTCGGACGGCGGATAAGTTATTTGCCGACGCCGGATGCCCCGCCGGGAGAGGTACCGCTGCCGGACTTCTCGCCGCTACTCTTGCCCTGTGAACTTGCTTTGAGGTTCTCCGTGGTCTCCTTGGCCATTTGCATATGCGTCTCGACGGTACCCAGAGTCGTGCTGGCGTAGTTCTTCAGGTCGGTATCTTCAGCACGGCTGGCCGCGCGCTGCAGCAGCTTGTGGGTTTCCCGGTGGGCGCGGTCGCGCGACTGCTGCATGTACTGCCGGTCAAACTTCTGCGCCGACAATCCTTCGAGCTTCTTCTGCACGGCCATCTGCTGTTTGCCCGGCTCGGTCGGCAGCGTGACCCCCTTGGACTCAGCCAACTGCTTCAGGGAGTCGAGCGCCTTGGTATGGTCGTCTACCATCTTCTTCGCGAAGCTCTTCACCTCATCGCTCTGCGCCTTTTCCTGCGCAAGCTTGCCGAGACTGATTTCGCCAAGGTGCGACTCGGCCATCTGCTTCATCGTTCCTTGATCACGGTCGGTGATCTTTCCGGCCGAAGCACCCGACGCCTCTGGCGAGGTTGCGCCTGCAGATGCACCGCCCGATGGGCTTTCCGTGCTTTGGGTGGCAGGTGGCTTGGCGCCCATGTCCTGCGGGTGCACTGTCAGCGAATGGAAAAGAAAGGTCGTTCCCAGCAATCCCAGCAGGGCGGCCAGGACATGAGGTTGCAAGCGATTGGTAGGCATCGGCATTTCTCCTTGGGTCGTTGCCGGCGCGCGAACGCCGGCGTGGTTGGGACAAGTCTGCACACCGACGCAAGCCACGTGCCAGCCGTCGAGCGCGCATTCCGTCGAGGCGCAGGCCAGCCCTCGGAAGAAAAAACTGCCTCGACCCGGAAAAAGCTGCGCGATCCCCGCCGTACCGACAGCGCGAACTTCACCGGGATTCATTGCCGTGTAGTGATCGGCGCGATATCATCGCCCGCTTCGGATGCGGACTTGTCCTGCGCTCACGGAATTCGGGATCCTCTTGTTTACGAGAGACCCGGATCCGGCAACGTGGTGGCCCGCGTTTCACTTCCTGTCTTTCCAACCCGCAGGCTTTCATGAAACCAGGCAGCATTACCCCGGCCGAGCTTTTGCCCGAGGCCTACTACAAGGTGCGTCACTCGACCGTTCATGGCAACGGCGTCTTTGCCGCCCGCAAGATCCCGGCCGGCGCGCGCATCATCGAGTACCAGGGCAAGCGCATCACCGAGAAACAGGCGAACAAGCGCTTCGGCAGTGATCCGGATAATCCCTTTCACACCTTCTTTTTCAGCCTCGACAGCGGCAAGCTGATCGACGGTGGTGACGAGGGCAACGACGCGCGCTGGATCAACCACTCGTGCGAACCGAACTGCGAAGCGCAGGAGAAAAAAGGGCGCGTCTACATTCATGCCCTGCGCGACATCACGCGCGGCGAAGAGCTGAGCTACGACTACGGCCTGATCATCGACGACAAGCTGACGAAGCAGCTGAAGAAGGATTACGCATGCCGCTGCGGCAGCCCCTCATGCCGGGGCACGATGCTGGCAGTAAAAAAGAAGAAGCCTGGGAAGAAAGTGAAGAACGCGAAAAAGGCTATCAGCGCCGACGCAGAGAGCCCTTCGGCGAAGAAGCAGAAGAAGGCGAAATAAGACGAATCGAGGCGCCACCGAGGATCACCCGGGGCGCCCGGCTATACCCCGGACAATACGGGTTTGATGAATACCTACCAGCGGCCCAGATCTTCGCGCGCCAGGTCGAGAAACTCGGTGCGCATGGCAAGGTTATGCTGCAACTCACCGAGCATGGTCGAAGTCACGGTTTCCTCGCCCGCAGTCTTGATGCCGCGGCTCTCCATGCACAGATGCCGGCAACGAATGACAACCCCCACGGCGCGCGGCTCGAGAATTTCCATGAGTGCATTGGCCACCTGCATCGTCAGTCTTTCCTGCACCTGCAGTCGCTTGGAAAAACATTCGACCAGACGGGTCAGCTTCGACAGTCCGACGATCTTGCCCTGGGGCAGATAGCCGACGGTTGCCTTACCAAAGAAGGGGGCGAGATGATGTTCGCAATGGCTATAGACCGGGATATTGCGCACGACGATCAGCTCGTTGTAATCCTCGGCGCCGTCTTCGAAGGCCTTCATCACGTCGGCAGGGTTTTGGCTGTAGCCGGAAGTCCAGTGCTTCCATGCCTTAACTACGCGCGCCGGAGTTTCTGCCAGGCCGGAGCGGTCCGGATCTTCACCGATGCTGCGCAGAAAACGCCGCCAGTCGTGTTCGTTGAATTCTTCGGACATGGAATGCTTCCTAGTAGGGGTGAGGAAAGTGCAGGTGTTGACGCCGCTTGAAATGCGGCAAGGCGTGCCCGTGTTCAACGCACGCCTCATCGTACCTGAATTTCACATTTCGTTTTGGCGGCCCCTGTGCGACGGGATCGAAGGCCTTGCAGGGGCGGAGGCATGAGGGTCTTCGGTTATGCTGTGCGTCCTGATCGTGCGATCGCCGACTTAGTGCGTTACGCCGAAACCCGTCGACATTTTTAGTAAAAGAACGGAGCTCCATTATGCGCTTGTATTATTTGCTCGCTACCGCTGCTGCCAGCGTGTTACCGCTGCTGGCCACCGCAGGTCCACTTGCTTATGTGCCCAACGAGAAGTCGGGAACACTGTCCGTCATCGATACCAACACTGACGAAGTCGTCGCCGAGATCCCGGCAGGGGAGAAACCGCGTGGCCTGACGGCGTCGAAGGACGGCAAGACCCTCTACGTGAGCGACCAGCCGCACAATGCGCTCGTGATCATCGATGTTGAAAGTCGCCAGCGTAGCGGAACCATTGAACTGGGCGAGTCGCCGGAAGGCGTGTCCCGCTCACCTGATGGCAAGTGGATCGTGGCCGCCTCGGAGATCAGCAACTCGGTCAACTTTATTGATGCCGTCTCTGGCAAGAAGATATTTGCGGTCAAGACGCGCGGCCAGAACCCGGAGCACGCCGTGTTCAGTCCGGATGGCAAACTGATTTTCGTCTCGGCCGAGGAAGCCGATAGCGTTGACGTGATCGACGTCAGGCGACGCAAGCAGATCGCGTCGATCAAGGTCGGTGCCCGGCCCCGCGGTATCGCCTTCACGCCGGATGGCAAGCTGGCCTACGTCGCTTGCGAAATCGCCAGCACCGTCTATGCAATCGATGTGGCAAAGCTCAAGGTGGTCAGGCCCATCAAGGCCGGCACGTTCTCCAATGGGGTTGCGGTCACGCCGGATGGGCGCCGCGTGTTCGTCTCCAATGGCAAGGACGGCACGGTGTCCGCAATCGACACCGCGACACAGTCCGTGATTGCCACCATCCCAGTGGGTAAGCGACCGTGGAACATGGCGATCACGCCGGATGGCAAGAAGCTTTACGTGGCCAATGGTCGCTCGAATTCGGTATCCGTCATCGACGCGGTGGAATTGAAGCCGATGACCGACGTCAAAGTCGGCGAGTTGCCGTGGGGCGTATTGATTCAATAAAAACGCAGCGATGTGCGCTGGACAGCGACGGCTGCGACACCCGTTCGCAGCCATTTTCATGTGCGCGCAGCGTGGTCTGCCGAATGCCTCGCGCGCACGCCGCCCAGGTGAAAAATTTTCACTTGTTGCCCTCGATCACAGAGTCCTATAGTCCATGACCCCACTTGCAATAGTGCAGGACTTTCCTTAAAGAGATTGCAAAAACAGTAATGAAAGTTGTGCTTGGGTGTACTGTTGTTTCGTTAATAAAAACCAATCGGAGATTAAATTGGCCAAATCCAACGTTTTTGTAAAGGGCGCCCTGGCATCGGCTCTGCTGATCGCTTTCTCGGCTCCCAGCTTCGCCAAGGACGAGAACCTCGAGAAGATCTCGCAGTTCAAGACCACCACCACCGCTATCGACATTCCGACCGTGCCGCAAACCGGCAAGAATGTTGAGCAGCTCAAGGCCAACCTGAAGAAGATCAAGATGCCGGAAGGCTTCAAGATCGAACTCTACGCAGTGGTTCCGGACGCGCGCTACATGGCCGTCGCTCCGTCGACCAACATGCTGTTCGTCAGCACCCGTAAGTCCACCGTCTGGGCAGTCACCGATCGCAACGGCGACATGACCGCTGACGAAGTCAAGCCGTTCGCTCCGTCGATCAAGTTCAAGAACCCGAACGGCGTCTGCTGGACGAAAGACGGCTTCCTGATCGTCGTCGAATCGAACCGCGTGCTGAACTTCCCGGCAGCTGAATACTTCTACGAAGGCCCGGACGTCGCCGTGATCACCGCTGTGCAGCAAGGCGGCCTGATTCCGGTCGAAGAGGAGTCCTTCAACCACTCCGGCCGTACCTGCAAAGTGGCTGACGACGGCAAGCTGTACGTCACCCTGGGCCAGCCGTTCAACGTGCAGCCGAAAGACAAGATCGACCTGTACAACAAGACCGGTATCGGTGGCGTGATCCGCCTGAACCCGTTCGACGGCTCGGGCAAGGAAGTCTATGCAATGGGTATGCGTAACCCGGCTGGCATGGATATCAACCCGAAAGACAAGACCATCTGGACCACCGACAACCAGGTTGACGGTCTGGGCGACGACGTCCCACCGGGCGAACTGAACCGTATCACCAAGGCAGGCCAGCACTTCGGCTTCCCGTACTGGAACGGCAAGTTCAAGGTCGCTGGTTCGGGCGCAGCTCCGGACCTGAAGGACATGAAAGAGCCGGCTGGCGCGATCTTCCCGCAAGTCGAGTTCCCTGCCCACCAGGCTCAGCTGGGCATGACCTTCTACACCGGCAAGGCCTTCCCGAAGAAGTACCAGGGCGGCATCTTCGTCGCGGCTCACGGTTCGTGGAACCGTACCGTGCCGAGCGGCTACCTGATCAACTACATTCCGCTGAACGCCGACGGTACCGCCGGCAAGGCTGAAGTGTTTGCTGACGGCTTCCTGGATGCAGAGACCAAGCGCGCCTTTGGCCGCCCGGTCGACGTGGCCAACCTGCCGGATGGCTCGATCCTGGTGTCGGATGACTTTGCTGGCGCGCTCTATCGCATCAGCTACGCCGGTAACTAATCGGCTCCTGGATGAATGCCGGGCCACAAGCCCGGCAGGAATCACGAAAGTCGCCTGCCTCGAGTGATCGCGGCAGGCGATTTTTTTGGCACTATAGTTTTTTTTACTGTCTTTCTTTCTTGTTTCGTTTTTTAGAGTCAATGATGAAACCCGTATCCCTGATCGCTGCCGGCCTCCTCTGCGCCAGCATTACCACTCCCGTCCTGTCCGCCGACAAGATCTCGGCCGGCGCAAAAGTCGCGCAGAGCTGCGTGATGTGCCATGGTGATGGCGGCCTGTCCACCATGCCCGGTACGCCCTCACTGGCGGGCCAGCCCGAGGTGTATCTGGCCACACAACTGCGCCAGTTCCGCGACGGCAAGCGCCACAACGAAGTGATGAACGTCATCGCCAAGCCGATGTCGGACGCGGATATCGATAATGTCTCCGCTTACTTCGCGCAGTACGAAATCGAGTTGAAGAAGCGCTGATACGACGGCGCCATGAAAAAAGCCTGCCTCACGGCAGGCTCATGTTGCTGAAGCAACGCCCCGCTTCCTCGCGAGCGAAACGCCGGCCTCACGCCGGCTTTTTTCATCGGTGCGCGACGTGCCTTACCGCTTCAGAAAACGTCGGCATGCATAGCATTGAGAATGGCCTCAATCGCAGGATGCTTGATCTTGCGCTCATTGGAGATCGCGTAGATCTGCTCGCGTACCTGCGCCATGGCACCCACCTCGACCGCGCCAAACTGCTCGGTCACATCTTTCGCCAGTACCGACGGGGCGGGGAACAGCCCGCGTCCGGCACGCCCGAAAGTATGCAGCAGAGCGTTGTCGTCGAATTCGCCGATCAGGTCGGGATGCAGGTCATGCGTTTCGAGCCAGGTATCGATACGGCCGCGAATGGCATTGTTACGAGTCGGCAGCAGCAGCGGTGCGCCGTTGAGGCTCTTCGGGAAGTCGTCGCGGTAGCGTGCCGCCAAGGCCTCGGTGGCGAAGAGACTGATCTCGGTCTCACCCAACAGGTGGCTGAACACGCGCAGCGACGATCCGGGCGGCACCGGTCGGTCGGTCAGCATCACGTCGAGCTTATGCACCGACAACTTGCCAAGCAGAGACTCGAACTGCTCTTCGTAGCAGATGAGCCGTACGCGCTGCGGCAGCGCCAGCGCAGCATCGAGCAGACGCGAGGCAATCAGCTTCGGTAGCGAATCGGAGATGCCGACCGTCAGGCGCATCGCCGGGTCGATATCCACATCCGCCAGCGCCTCCTGCAGTTGCTCGCCGAGCAGGAAAATCTGGTCGGCGTAACGCAGCGCGACCTGGCCGGCCTCGGTCAGGACAAGCCTCCGGCCCTGCGGTTTGAACAGCGCCTTGCCAACCGACTGCTCCAGTTGCGACAGCTGCGCGCTGACGGTCTGGATGGCCAGGCCAAGGCGCTCTGCCGCGCGCGTGATGCTGCCTTCCTTGGCCACGACCCAAAAG
>CAZESK010000011.1:0-5291 GCA_964515155.1 uncultured Bifidobacterium sp. | reverse complement strand
GCCAAGGCGCTCTGCCGCGCGCGTGATGCTGCCTTCCTTGGCCACGACCCAAAAGTAATGCAAGTGCCGGAAATTGAGGCCCATGTTTGATGCCTTTCTGATTTATCGATTTATTTGTCTGATTATGTATCGTTTTTTCAGAACTGGCAGAGGCCTTCGCGATGCGCGCAGCAGTTAGAATCTTGGCTTTCTTCACAACGAATTTCGGGAGCAGTGCATGCTGGAACTTCTGGCCGATCCGCAGGTCTGGATCGCCTTTGCCACCCTGACGGCACTGGAGCTGGTGCTGGGTATCGACAACATCATCTTCATCTCCATCCTGGTCGATAAACTCCCGCCGCACCAGCGCGAGGTGGCACGCAAGATCGGCCTGTTCGCCGCGATGTTCATGCGCATTGGCCTGCTGCTGGTGCTGTCGTGGATCGTTGGCCTCAAGGAGCCGATGTTCAGTATTCTTGGCAAGGGGTTCTCCGGACGTGACCTCGTGCTGTTCTTCGGCGGCCTGTTCCTGCTCTGGAAGAGCGTCGGCGAAATTCACCAGACAATCGAGGGCGTGCATGACCAGAAACAGGGCATCGCGCGGGCGACTTTTACCTCGGTGATCATCCAGATCATGCTGATCGATATTGTGTTTTCCCTTGACTCGATCATTACGGCCGTCGGCATGGTCGACCATGTCGAAGTGATGATCGCTGCCGTGGTCACCTCGGTCGTACTGATGATGCTGTTCGCCGGCACGATCGGCCGCTTCGTATCGGCCCATCCCACCATCAAGATGCTGGCGCTGGCCTTCCTCGTGGCGATCGGCGTGGTGCTGATTGCCGAAAGCTTCGGCACCCATGTCCCCAAGGGCTACATCTACACCGCAATGGCCTTCTCGGTCGTGGTCGAGATGCTGAACCTGCGCATGCGGGCGCGCTCGTCCCGGCCGGCAGAACTGATCGCCTCGATCGCGGAAGAGGACGAAGAGGAGAAGCAGCCACGCAAGCGCTGAACCGGTGCTAGGGTGGCGATTGCAAGCAACACTGGGTCTGGGCGATCCGGTCACTCGCCTGAAGCAGCTCCCGACTGGCCACTCACACCATGCCGGTCGCGGACAACTCATTCTTGACGTAGGCATAGAACACCGGTGCGGCAATCACGCCCGGTATGCCGAACAACGCCTCCATCACCAGCATTGCCGAGAGCAGTTCCCATGCGCGCGCATTGATTTGCGTGCCGATGATCTTCGCGTTCAGAAAGTATTCGAGCTTGTGAATGATGACGAGGAACAGTAGCGCGACCAGGGCAACCGACAGCGAGTGCGACAGACTAACAACGACGATCACGGTATTCGAGATCAAGTTGCCCAGCACGGGTAACAGGCCAGCGATAAACGTGATGACGATCATGGTCTTCACGAACGGCAGTTCGACCCCAGCTAGTGGTAGCGCGACGGCGAGGAACAGGCCGGTGAAGACCGCATTGATGGCGGCGATCCGCACCTGAGCAAATACGATCTGGCGGAAGGATTCATGCAGCCTGACCACGCGCTGGTGCATAGCAGCGGCCAGCGGGCGGTAATGTGGGACGTGCGTCGTGTCATACAGCGCTGCCATAGCGCCGATGACCATGCCGATCAGCAGGTGCACCAGCATGCGACCGGCCTCCTGGCTCATCTGCGTCGCCTGCGCGGCGTGGTCGCGCATCCATTGGGTCAGCCATTGCTGTAGTGCTTCGGCGCCCTGGGGCAGGTACGTCGCAAGCCAGAGCGGTATCTGGTCACGCGACTGATCGATCAGGTCAGCCATTTTTTTCATCAGCACCGGCAGACTACCCTCTTTGGACAGGAAGAAGGACAGGGCGCCCCAGATGACCAGTGTGAGCATCACCACGATCACCGCACCCAAGGTCGCCACCGCGACGATTCGGGCGCGATGACTGCCGTGACGGCCTAAGCGGGGCGCGAGCAGATGAACCAGCGCGTACACCAGCAGGCCGGCATACAGCGCCGCAAGCAAGCCCGCATGCAGCACCAGCAGCAGGGCCAGCACAGCAAGTAAATAAGACGCGATGATCGGGAGGTGCTGCGAACGTTCGGACATGAATGCGATGGGTGGCGGGGTGGTCGGGTCGAAAAAAAACCGCCCGCGGAATTCGCGAGCGGTTCAGGACTTGGGAAGATGCGTGCAGGCCCGGTGAGCCTGCAGCAACACTACTGCGTCAGGCTTGCTGCAAGCCGGAGAGCAACCAACCCTGGTCACCTGACACCGGCTTGGTCAGCACCCAAATCTCGTTGAATGCTTCAGCCGGTGCATTTTCCGATTCACGGATCATGCCGTGGAAACGAACACTCGCCACATGCTCTGTGCTGCTCGACTCGACGCCGAGCAGGTCAGCCTCAACCGAGACCACATCCGTGTGGTTAGCGGAAGCACCACGCTCATTCAACTGCATTTTCAGCTCAGCAAACATCTCGGGTGTGGTGAACTCGCGGATGTCGTTCACGTCGGCGCGATCCCAGGCCGCCTGCATGCGGATGAAGTTCGACTTCGCATGGCGCAGGAAGCCATTCACGTCAAAGCCCTCAGGTGCTGCCTGCATGCCAGGCTGCCAGACCGTTGGTTGGGCCGCTGAAGCAGCCGATGCGCCGCCGATATTGGCACCGATTTCCGGCGTGCGGCCGCTGTCGGGCGTCATGTTGCGCTCCATCGGTCCGGCGTAGGCAGGACGCGCCTGGGCGCTGCCCGAGCGACGCGCCAGCATCCGGAACAGGAAGAAGCCCGCGCCGGCGATCAGCAGGACCATCAACAGCGTGCCGATCATGCCGGCCAACTCGCCGCCAAGACCCATGTGCGACAGCAGCGCACCCAGGCCCAGACCGAGCAGAGCGCCGCCGAGCATACCTTTCCACGGGCTCGATGCCGCCGGCGCAGCCGGTTGTGCCTGGCGTTGTGCCGGTGCGGCCTGTGCCGGGCCCTGAGGCGTGGCTTGCCGGCTGAACGTCGGCGAGGACTTGCCGAACGACCCGCCACTGCCCATGCGCTTGGCTTCGGCGTTGGATACGACCATCGAGACTCCGAGGACTGCCACCGTCAGTGCCATCCATAGCTTTTTCATTATTCCTCCAGATTGCTTCGTCGACGGAAGAACGTCCGTCCGTTGTTAACGCAGGCGCGATTATAGGCAAATCTCCCACTTGAAAAAACCGGAGTGAAAAAGAATCAAGCTTCGCAAAACTAGGAGCCAAAAGGCGGAGGGAGGGTACCTGCTGCCGAACCATTGGCGATTTGCCCACTCTTCCCAGCATTGTCGCCCGTGCACAAGCGACGCGGGACACACGAGCATTTGACCTTATTTATCAAAGACGCTTTGGCGATAGCTCTTGGCTATTTTATTGATGCAAACTATCAAATATGTCTGTCGATAGTTCTTGTCTATGATTCCCTCATCTACTCACCCACTCAAGGAGAAAAAGCATGGCCCTCGTAAACACCCTCGTCAAACCGTTCAAGGCACAGGCCTTCCACAACGGAAAATTCACGGAAGTGCGCGACGCTGATCTGCAAGGCAAATGGTCCGTCATGTTCTTCTACCCGGCCGATTTCACCTTCGTCTGCCCAACCGAACTCGGCGACCTGGCCGACAACTATGACACGTTCAAGGCACTTGGCGTTGAGATTTACGCCGTATCGACCGACACGCACTTCGCTCACAAAGCATGGCATGACACGTCGGAGACCATCGGCAAGATCAAGTTCCCGATGCTGGGCGACCCGACCGGCGCGATCACCCGCAACTTCGACGTAATGACCGAGGAAAGCGGCCTGGCCCTGCGCGGTACCTTCGTCATCAACCCCGAAGGTCAGATCAAGCTGTGCGAAATCCATGATGACGGCATCGGCCGCGACGCAAAAGAACTGTTGCGCAAGGTGCAAGCTGCCCAGTACGTCGCCGCGCATCCGGGTCAGGTCTGTCCGGCCAAGTGGACCCCGGGTGCCGAGGCTTTGGCTCCATCACTGGACCTGGTCGGCAAGATCTGAGCTTCGCCCTCGCTACATCACCGGGCGCCGCGCATGCGGCGCTCTTTTTCACCAATATCCTCAGAGGCCATCATGCTGGACGCCGCCATCAAGAACCCATTGCAAGCCTATCTCGGCAAGGTCACGCACGACGTCGAGATCACCGCATCGCTGGATAACAGCGAGAAGTCGCAGGAAATGCGCGCGATGCTGCAGGAGATCACTGCATTGTCACCGCGCTTGTCCTACCGCGAATCTGACGACAGGAATGAGCGCAAGCCCTCGTTCGCGCTGAACCGGGCAGGTGCCGCCATGGGCGTGCGTTTCGCCGGCGTGCCGATGGGCCATGAATTCACCTCGCTGGTACTGGCACTGTTGCAAGTGGGCGGACACCCGCCGAAGGCCAGCGAGGAGGTGCTTGAACAGATTCGCAATCTCGACGGCGAGTTCGTATTCGAAACCTATATCTCGCTGTCGTGCCAGAACTGTCCGGAGGTCGTGCAGGCGCTGAACCTGATGTCGGTCATCAACCCGAACATCCGTCACACGATGATCGACGGCGCGCTGTTCCAGGAGGAAGTCAACGAGCGCAAGATCATGGCGGTGCCGACGATCTTCCTCAACGGCCAGAACTTCGGCCAAGGCCGGATGGAACTCGAAGAGATCCTCGCCAAGCTCGACACCGGCGCGGCAACGCGCGCTGCCAAGAAGATCGCAAAGAAAGACGCCTTCGACGTGCTGATCGTCGGCGGCGGTCCGGCCGGCGCAGCGGCAGCCATTTACTCAGCACGCAAGGGCATCCGTACCGGCGTGGTCGCCGAGCGTTTCGGCGGCCAGGTGCTGGACACGATGGGCATCGAGAACTTCATCTCCGTGAAGGAAACCGAAGGCCCGAAACTGGTCGCGGCACTCGAGCAGCACGTCAAGGCATACGAGGTTGACGTGATGAACCTGCAGCGCGCGGCGGCGATCGTGCCCGGTGAACTGATCGAGGTGAAGCTTGAGAGTGGTGCGAGCCTGAAGGCCAAATCCGTCATCATCGCCACCGGCGCTCGCTGGCGCGAACTGAACGTGCCGGGCGAGAAGGAATACCGCAACAAGGGCGTGGCCTACTGCCCGCACTGCGACGGCCCGCTGTTCAAAGGAAAGCGCGTGTCAGTGGTCGGCGGCGGCAATTCAGGCGTCGAGGCAGCCATCGATCTCGCCGGCATCGTCGGTCACGTGACCCTGCTCGAGTTCGCATCGACGCTGCGTGCCGATGAAGTCCTGCAGCGCAAGCTGCGCAGCCTG
>CAZESK010000010.1:44186-46603 GCA_964515155.1 uncultured Bifidobacterium sp. | reverse complement strand
GTTACTGCACGCGCGGCTTCGATACGCCAGCCGGCAGGCTGCGCAAGACCTTGTACGATATTCAGGCCGAGCCGGACAGCCGGCATCTGGCCTTCACTGGTTTCCAACCTCGCCTCCCAATCGCTGCAAGTCACATCGACGGGTCTCACCTCGACACCATGACGACGTGCATCCTGCACTAGCTGCGATGGTGAGTAGAAGCCCATCGGCTGGCTGTTCAAAAGCGCCGCCAGGAAGGCCGCCGGATGGTGGCGCTTCATCCATGCGCTGGCATAGGCGAGCAGCGCGAAGCTGGCCGCATGACTCTCGGGGAAACCGTATTCGGCGAAGCCTTCGATCTGGCTGAACAAAGCCTCGGCGAATTCTGGTGTGTAGCCCCGCTCGAGCATGCCGCTGACAAGCTTGTCGTGGAATGCATCGAGACCACCCTTGCGCTTCCACGCAGCCATGGCGCGCCGCAGCTGGTCGGCTTCACCCGCCGTGAAGCCGGCGGCCAGCATGGCCAACTGCATCACCTGTTCCTGGAAGATCGGCACGCCCAGCGTGCGCGACAGCGCGGCTTGCACGGCCTCGCTCGGATAGGTGACCGGCTCCAGCCCCTGCCGCCGGCGCAGGTAGGGATGAATCATGCCGCCCTGTATCGGACCGGGACGAATGATCGCGACCTCGATCACGAGATCATAGAAGGTACGCGGCTTCAATCGCGGCAGCATGCTCATCTGCGCGCGGCTCTCGATCTGGAATACGCCGACAGTATCCGCCTGGCTGATCATGGCGTAGGTGGCTGCATCTTCGGCCGGTATATCGGACAATTCAACAGGCTCGCCCTGCTGCTGCGCGATAAGCTCCAGCCCGCGCCGCAATGCCGATAGCATGCCGAGCGCGAGGATGTCGATTTTCAGGAGACCGAGCGCATCGAGATCGTCCTTGTCCCATTGCACGACGCTGCGGCCCTCCATCGTCGCTTTTTCTATCGGTACCAGCCGCGATAGCTTGTCACGTGCGATCACGAAGCCGCCCGGGTGCTGCGACAGATGGCGCGGAAATCCCATCAGCTCGACGGCGACTTGCTGCCAGTGCTGTGCGACCAGTGATTCCGGATCGAGCCCGCACTCGACGAAGCGTTCCTGCAGATTCTCCCGGCTATCCCACCAGCGGTGTGATTTTGCGAGCTTATCGATGACCTGCGGATCAATGCCCATTGCTTTGCCGGCATCACGGATCGCGCTCTTCGGTCGGTAAGTAATGACCACGCCGGTCAGTGCCGCGCGGTGGCGACCGTATTTTTCATAGATGTACTGAATCACTTCTTCCCGGCGCTGATGCTCGAAATCGACATCGATATCGGGTGGTTCGTTACGTTCTTTGGAGATGAAGCGCTCGAACAGAAGATTGCCGCGTGCCGGATCGACTTCAGTAATGCCCAGGCAGTAGCAGACTGCCGAGTTGGCGGCAGAGCCGCGTCCCTGGCACAGGATGTGGCGGCGCTTCGCGAAGCAGACAATATCGTAGACGGTCAGGAAGTACGCTTCGTAGCGCATCTCGGCAATCAGCAGCAATTCGTGCTCGATCTGCTGCTGTACGTTCGCCGGTATACCGGTCGGAAAGCGCTTGTGCGCGCCGATCCATGTCTGCTCGCGCAGGTGGCTGGACGACGTATGACCGGGCGGCACCAGCTCATCCGGGTATTCGTAGCGCAGCTGGTCGAGTGAGAAGCGGCATTGCGAGGCGATCGTGATCGTCTCGGCCAGTGCCTGGGTCGGAATCATATTGGCCAGCCGCAAGCGCGACCGCAGGTGCTGCTCGGCGTTCATGAACAGGCTCCGTCCGCATTGCGCAACCGGCTGGCCTAGGCGTATCGCCGTCAGCACATCCTGCAGTCGCTTGCGCGAGCGCACATGCATGCAGACATCCCCCGTCGCCACGACCTTCAGGCCCTGCAGTGCCGCAACCTCGAGTACGGTACTCTTGTGCCGTTCATCATGGCCGCGATATAGCAGCGTCAGTGCAAGGCGCGCGCGCTCGCCGAAGGTGGCGCGCATCCATGTGGCTTGCTGTTGCAGTCGATCGGGGGCAAGGCAGTAGTCGGGGGCGAGCAGCATGAGGCAGCCGGGCAGACCCTGCAGATGCTCAAGCCCCATCGGTGGTGCACTGAAGTCGGTAATCTTGAGCAGGTAATCGCCTTTGTCGCAACGAGTACGTGCCAGCGTGATCAGCTCGCACAGGTTGCCGTAGCCATCACGGTCTATCGCCAGCGCAATCAGGCGCAATGTATTACCGTTCTCGTCATTCACCCTGAACTGGCTGCCGACGATGAGCTGTAGCCCTTGTCGCTTGGCCTCGCCATGGGCACGTACCACGCCGGCGACCGAGCATTCATCGGTGATCGCGAGCGCCGCATAGCCGAGCTCGGCCGC
>CAZESK010000010.1:26444-44086 GCA_964515155.1 uncultured Bifidobacterium sp. | reverse complement strand
CGGCGACCGAGCATTCATCGGTGATCGCGAGCGCCGCATAGCCGAGCTCGGCCGCTCGCGCGACCAGCTGCTCGGGATGCGATGCGCCGCGCAGGAAGCTGAAGTTGGATGCACACTGCAGCTCGGCGTAGGGAGGGAGCGAAGATGGCATAGTGGGTCGTTTCGTTTTTCCGGTGAATAGAGCGCAGCGCAATCCACCAGCGCTCCCATTCAGCCGAACAATCCGTGAAGGAACCACCGCGCACTTCCCGCATCACGCTCGCGATACACCCAGTAGCACGCGCCCTCCTCTCCCTCTGCGACGAAGTAATCGCGCAAGGCCAGTTCGCCATCCCACCAGCCGGCTTCGATACGCTCCGGTCCCGACAGCAGCCGAAGCGGCGAGCCATAGAACGGGCGATGCTGGCGTACGACCAGCGGCAGCGGTTGCTCCAGCAGCCAGAAGGGACGTGATGCGGTGGGCATCCCGGCTGGCAGAGACGCGCCCGGCTCAGCGGCGGCCTGCCAGGTATTGGCCAGCTCGGGACGGTAATCCGCGCGCGGCGCGGGCAGTGTCACCGCGTCGGGGCCAAGTCGCGCGGCCAGTAGTTCAAGCAGGCGGTGATAATCCTCCGGTGTGCCGCCGGGCTCGGTAAACAGCTCAGTGTTCGGCGGCGCCCATGCAGCCCGTTGTGTCGCCTCGAGTCGTAGCGCGATCACGGGTGCGGCCAGGGTCAGGCGGCTCAACCTCTCTTTCAGCAAGCGCGTCAGGTGGTCTTCCTGCCACGATGGTTCGGCCAGCACGATTTCCAGCGCAGTCGGCTCACGTCGCGCGCGTCCTCGTTCATGGTCCAGCCACAGTACAAGGCGCGATACTGCCTGCTGTCGTGCGACCAGCCAGCCAGTCATCTGCGCCACCAGGCGTTGCGCTGCCAAGAGTAGCAAGGGAGCATCGTCGATTCGGTACGGCAGCTCGACCGATGCGCTGAAATTTTCCGGCGCCTGCAGCCAGTCAAATAGTTCCGGTGCTTCGCCATATGCGCGGTCGAGCGCGTCAAGTAAGCCACCCTGGGTGCGGCGCTTCAGTCCGGTACGTGGCAGGCGGCGCAGGTCGGCCAGGGTGCGGCAGCCTATGCCATCGAGCCACTCCGCATGCGGCGCGGTCTCGGGTAATAGTGGGAAAGGCAGTGCATCGAGCCGGCGCCGCATCGTCTGTATTTTCAGGGTACGGCGCAGTCGCGGAACGCTGCGGTATCGGTCATGTGCGAACAACCACGCCCCCTGTGCCGTCGGCGCCATGCCGATACCAGCAGAAAAACCGAGCGCATGCACGCTGGCGCGTACACGATGCGAGAGCTTGCGCGGGCCGCCAAATAGCGACAGGCTCGCGCCGACCTCCAGCAGGAGGCTGCGCTCATCGGCGGCAGCGATCTCGGGCGTGTACTGCATCAGTGCCAGTGCCACCGCATCGAAGGATTGCCGTTCGCGCAGCCGATCGCGCTGCTGCAGCCTGAGGTCAGGCGCAACCGCCTGCACGCTGGCGGCGCGCATGCCGATACGCGCCCCCTGCGCTGCTGCCATTCGACTCATCGCGATCACCTTGCCGCCATCGACGATGGCCAGTGGCAGCGGCTCAGACCAGCGCGGGCACAGCGCCTGCAGCGGCAGCCATGGCAGTGTGACGGCGATCCAGCAGTGCATCGCTTGCCTCGTTGACGGACAACATCATTTCGGCCGCGCGCTCGTCGCGGCCCGACCAGTACAGTGACAGCGGCGCATCGCAGGGTGGGCCGCGCCGTTTTAGCAGCTCGAGCTTCACGCCGCCGACCAGCGGACGCAATGCGATCCGCAGGGGGGCGGGCGAGGCTTCGGTGGCCGAGGCTAGCGGGCGCAGTAGCCAGCACAGCATGTCCGAGGTCTGTGCAGCCAGTTGCAGGCGGCGCAGCGATTCATGGCGCAGCGTGTCCTGCCAGAACAGCAGCGCGCCGCAACTGCCATTGCGCAGCACCTGTTCCGCGCTCCACAACGTGTCTGCATGCCGCTTCGCACGTATCCACAGCAGCCGTTCCGGTGGTAAGCCCCAGTCGCGCCACGCAGCGATCTGTGGCAAGTGCGGTGGCTGCAGCAGTGCGATGCGGCGCTGGCCGAGGCGCTGCAGTGCAGGCTTGAGCAGACGCATCTCGCCGATGCCGCCCTGCTGCAGGAGCAATTCGATCAGTCCGCCATGCGGCCAGCCGTGATTGGGAAGTTCATGGTCGAGCGCTGCATACCCGGTCGGCGTGACGACAGAGCGCGCCGAACCCATCTGCCCGGCGCGCCAAACGAATGCATGCAGCGAAGGAGGCAGCGACGGCGAAGCAGCCGGCACCGCACTGGCAGGGACGGTCATGGGATTCCTCTTGCTTTTATGAAAATGTCAGACGGTCACTATTTATACTGTACAAATATACAGTATAAATGGCCGGCAAGCGGAGAGGAGAAGTACAACGGGAAGGAAAAATATCAAGGGAAGGCAGCTCGCCTTCCCCCGGCGCACATGACCGGCTGGCGCAAAAAGCTCTCGGGCAGCAAGCCCTCAAGCATGGAGATGGAAGGAATCCTTTGTTCCAGGCAACGGAGGTATCTCGGCGGCGTCGGCCTTCGCGACATACTCTGTCCAGGAGCGTACGATTTTCAGGAAGGTGTTGAGGTGCTGCTGCAGGTCGGTCAGCACCAGCCCCTGGACGCAGATCTCGGTACTGATGATCAGCGCTCCCTGCGGACCCGCCAATCCGATTTTCACGCCGCCGCTGTCGCGCCACATCAGGTTGTAGCAGAGCAGCGTCTCGTAAACCGTGCGCTGCTGCGCCTCGGCTGCCGCGCCAAGTTCAGCCGAGATCACCATGCGGGACGGCTCGTCGGCTGGCTCGATGATGATGATGGTCTCGTCGGAAAATTGTATTGCCCAGCTCGGCTCTTCCGTCTGCACGACAGCGTCAATCTCGGACATACTGGGACCGAGCTCCTTCAGCAGTTGCTGTATCTGTTCGATGGTAGTGGTCATGCGTATCTTGTCTCGCGGATTGGGTTGAAATACGAATGTGACTATTGGAGGGTCGCGTTGCGGCCCTGTACGACAGACTGCGCCTGCAAGGTCAGCTGCTGTATCTTGCTCAGCATGTTCTGCAGCCCTGTCGCGCGCGACGGATCGCCGTAGTTGATTTTTACCGTCGGGTTGGCAGCTGGCGCAGGGGTAGCTTCCTGCGCGCTGTTCAATGCCACGGAGGCTCCCGCCACCGACATTCCGTTGATGCTGGACATGCGTGCTCCTTTCAATGAGATTGCAGGAAAAATTCAGGCACCGAGCTGCAGCATGTCCACCGAACCCGGAATATTGCTCGCAGGCTGATCACTTTCTCCGGTCACGTATACGCTCCATACCTGCGCGATACTGACGAAGTTGGTCAGCACGGTCTGCAGTTCGTTGAGCGTGAGATCGCTGCCAAACAGCTCATATAGCAGGATCAGTTCGCCTCCGGGACCCGACAGGGCCATTTTCACGCCGCCGGTGTCTTTCCAGAGCAGGTTGTAACAAAGCAGAGTTTCGTAGACCGATAATTGCATCGATTCCGTGGGCGATCCCAGTATGGCCGTGAGTACGATGCGGTCAGGATTTTCTGCCCATTCCAGCATGACGATGGACTGGTCATCGAACTGGATGGCCCAGTTCTTTTCCTCGCTCTGGATGACAGCTTCGATCGATGGCATGACGGGCCCGATCTCTTCCATCATGATCTGGATGCGTTCCAAATTAGTTGCCATACGTTCACTCCTTGAAATCGTACGGTGCACGATTTTTCAACTCTGTGAAACTAAGCAACAAAGAGTTCCGCAACTAACCCGAATGACCAAAAAGCACTAGCTTTCCTGACCATCGAAGTGGCGCGATGGCATATTTCGTCTACCGGCGAGCACCGGACAGACGATTCAAGAACGGCCAGATCAGCGCCCGCTAGTGCAGCTTGACCCGCGGCGAGGTACGCCTTCTTAGCCATTGCGCGAAAGCATCGACGGCCATGCGCAGGAAGCCATGCAGCGCAATCTGATGGTGCCGATACAGCGATAGATACAGTAGGCGGGCGAGCAAGCCCTGGATTTTCACGGAACGGCCAACGAGTCGTCCCATCAGGTTGCCGACGGTCTCAAAATGCCCGAGGGAAATCAGCGAGCCGTGGTCGCGGTAGGTGAAGGTGGGCAGGCTGCGCCCCGTCAATCGGCGCTTCATGCTGTCAAGTAACAGGGTCGCCTGCTGGTGGGCAGCCTGTGCACGAGGTGGCACCGACTTGCCGGTGGCCGGCCACGGACAGCTCGCGCAATCGCCGAGCGCAAATACATCGGGATCGGTAATGGTTTGCAAGGTCGGCGATACGATCACCTGCCCCAGTGAATTGGTCGGCAGACCAACCTGGCCGAGGATAGTCGGGACCTTGATGCCACCGGCCCAGACGGTCAGGTCGCTGGGCAGATGGCGACCGCTCTTGGTCAGAATGGCATCCGGTCGTACCTCGGTCACGGAATCGCCGGTGAGGACCTCAATCTTCAGCTCACCCAGTAAGTGCGTGGTGGCGGCTGCGATACGCTCCGGTAGCGGCGGCAGGATGCGCGGGCCGGCTTCGATCAGGGTGATCCGAATGTCACGCTGCGGATTCAGCTTGTGCAGGCCGTAGGCGGCGAGCACCTGGGCGGTATTGCGCAGCTCGGCAGCCAGTTCGACGCCCGTCGCGCCGCCGCCAATGACAACGAGATTCACTTTCTGCATCTGCTGCCCCCCCGATTCCGCCAGGCGGGTCTGCGCGCGCATGCAGGCCGCAAGAATGCGCCGGCGAACCTGCTCGGCCTGGATGACGGTATCAATGGCCATCGCGTGCTCGGCCGCGCCCGGCACGCTGAAGAAGTTGGTCACGCTGCCGATGGCGATGATCAGGGTGTCATAGGGGATTTTCCGCTCGGGCAGTACCGGATGCTTTTCTTCATCGAGGATGGCTGAGACGGTGAGCGTCTTGTTGACCCGGTCCAGGTCCAGCATTTCACCCTGCTGGAATTCGAAGTGGTGCCAGCGGGCCTGCGCGATGTACTCGAGCTGGTGCGCATGCGGGTCCATACTGCCGGCCGCGACCTCGTGCAGCAGCGGCTTCCAGATGTGGGTCGCCTCTTTGTCAACCAGGGTGATCTGGGCACGATCGCCCTTACCCAGCTGGTCGCCGAGCCGTGTCACCAGCTCCAGGCCGCCGGCGCCGCCACCAACGACGACGATACGGTGCGGATGGCTGGCAGTATGTTGTATAGCTGCGGTGGGGGTGTCGGCTGTGGTGTCCATGTCTTGTCTGGTTTGATAAAGCATCATGTCTTTTTCAACAGGGAAAGATTTTACCTGCTGGCCGGGGAATTCCCCTCGAAAATGATGCGACATGCTCCCGGCTTGCGAACCGTGACCGGACTTGCATTGTCCACTTGTCAGTGGTCTTCACACTCGTCAGGGAGCGCAGGCAATGACAAGTATCGACAAAGAATGGAGTACGGGGCAGCGGGAAAATTTCATACAAAGCCTGCTGGCCTTCACGCGCGAGCATAAAGCGAGTTACTGGTCGGGGCCGCTGGCGGAGTTTCTCGAGCAGGTGCTGCCTGCCAATCCGCATGGCATCGCGCGCAGCTCGCATCAGTACATCTGGGACATGATCCGCTGGACGCGCCATGAGGATGCCAGCGGTCAGGTACGTACTGCCCTATTCGCCGATGAACTGTTCGGCATGGACGAATCGATAGAGCGGGTCGTCGATTACTTCAAGGCTGCGGCCGCCGGCTCCGAAGTCGGACGCCGCCTGCTGCTCTTGCTTGGTCCCCCATCCGGTGGCAAGTCCACGCTGGTGATCCTGCTTAAGCGCGGCCTGGAAGAGTACAGCCACACGGATGCAGGCGCACTGTACGGCATTCAGGGCTGCCCGGTTCATGAATCCCCACTGCACCTGATACCGCATACACTGCGACCGAATTTTCGCGAAACCTATGGCGTGGATATCAGCGGCGAGATCTGCCCCCACTGCCGGATGCGGCTCGAGCAGCAGTACAGCGGAGACTTCCTGCAAATGCCGGTCGAGCGCATCTTCATCTCGGAAGCCGGACGCAGCGGCATCGGCACCTATGCGCCACATGATCCGACCACGGCCGATCTGGCCGATCTGGTCGGCTCGGTCGACCTGTCCAGGGTGGCGGAATTCGGCGACGAAGGCGATCCGCGTGCCTGGTCGTGGTCGGGCGCCGTCTATGCGGCCAGCCGCGGCATGCTGGAGATGATCGAGATACTGAAGGTCAAGCGTGAATTTCTCTACCTGCTACTGACGCTGACTCAGGAAAAGAACGTCAAGGTATCGCGCTTCCCGCTGATCTATCTGGACGAAACCATCCTTGCGCACACCAATCTCGCCGAGTTCAGGAAGTTCCTGCAGGAGAGCGAGAACGAGGCCCTGCTCGACCGGATGGTGATCATCCAGGTGCCCTACACACTGAATTATCTTGACGAGGCACGCATCTACAAGAAGCTGATCTCGTCGGCAGCACCGGCTTTCCGCGAAGTTCACCTCGATCCGCACGTACTGCACGCGGCCGCCGTCTTCGCCATCCTCACCCGCCTGCATGAGGCTGACGATAAAGATCAGGAACTGGCGAAAAAGATCCGCATCCACGCAAGCGAAGATGTGGAAGGCGTGAACCGCACCGAAGCGGAACGGGCACGGCAGAAGATGCCGGACGAAGGTCTGGCCGGAGTTTCACCGCGTTTCGTGATCAATGCGCTCTCCAATGCCATTATCCAGTCCGATACGCGCAGTTTGACGACCATGGACGTACTGCTAGCGCTTAAGGATGCAATAGAGAATGATGCCCGCATCGATCCCAAGCGCAAGCGCAAATGGATCGACTACCTTGTTCTTGCGCGCAAGCACTTCTATAACCGCTGGGTGAAGGAGGATGTGCACAAGGCGTTGTTCGTCTCCTTTGAGCAGGAGGCGCAAGATCTGCTGGATAAGTATCTGGACGAGGTCGAAGCGACGCTCGACAACCGCCAGATCCGCGACCCGATCACCAACGAGGAAAGACGCCCGGATGAACGCTTCCTGCGTTCGGTCGAAGAAAAGATCCATATCTCCGATTCGGGCAAGCAGTCATTCCGGCAGGAGGTGGTCAGGAAGGCCATGGGCGCATTCAAGCGCGGCGAGAAATTTTCTCTCGACAGCCATGCGCAACTACACGACGCAGTACAGCAATACCTGTTCGAGCAGCGACGCGATGTCCTGCGCCTCGTTAGCTCCAGCAGCCGGCCAGATGAAGAGGTACGACAGAAAATATCGATCGTCGAGCGACGGATGGTTGATGAATATGGTTATGACAGCCACAGCGCAAGGGAGGCGTTGAACTACGTGACCACCCTGCTCGCGCAAGAATGAGGAGCGGACGATGCACAACGATGCACAGACGCGAGGGTCAAACAGCCGGACATGAGGAATCACGACGCCATCGCCTCTCGTTCGTCTTCAGACACACCCGGATGAGAGGCAAGGCATGACAGTTCACAGCACCATTTCTACCGGATCGCCGTGGTACGCGCTTTTTTCACGCGGTGCGCGCGACTGGCTGCGGCACAACCAGAAGATTCGGGAGAGTGTCCAGCAGCACCTGCCGGAGCTGGTCGCCGGGTCGGATCTGATCACCGGCCCGGAGGAGCGTACCGTGCATGTGCCGGTGCATGTGCTGGAGCATGCGCGCTTCCGGCTGGCCGATAGCCCGACGGATGCTGTCCGTAACGCCGGACAGGGCCAAGGCAAACCTGGCGATGTGCTGCGTCCTGCACAGCAGCGACCCGATGAGGACGAGGCGGAAGGAGGTAACAGTGAGGGCGAGGTGCGGCTGCTGCTCGAGTTGAAGGTCGATGACATCGTCGACTGGCTATGGGAAGAACTCAAACTGCCGGATCTGCAGCCCAAGCCAAAGACAACACTCTCGGAAGACGAATTCGTACGCGAAGGCTGGGACAAGCGCGGCGCACGTGCGCGTCTCGACCGCCGTCGCACTGTGAAGGAAGCCGTAAAGCGCCGCGCCATACAGCAGGATCCGGTACCTTTCGCTAATGAAGACCTGCGCTTCAGGCAGCTGGTGCATCGGCGCAAGCCTGCGACCAATGCGGTAGTACTGTTCGTGCTGGATGTATCGGCGAGCATGACTGATGCCGAACGCAAGCTCGCGAAGACCTTTTTCTTTTTCGTCTTGCAGGGTATCCGACGCAAGCATGGCAAGGTTGAGACCCGCTTTATCGCGCATACGACGCAAGCCTGGGAATTTTCCGAGCCGGATTTCTTCCAGGTGACCGGTACCGGTGGCACTGGCGCATCGACCGCCTTCCAACTGGCGATCGACATGATCGAGTCCGACTACGACCCATCGCAGTACAACGGCTATCTGTTCTATGCGTCGGATGGTGAGAACTTTACCGAGGATCGTAGCGCAGCCTCGGCAGGATTGGCCAAGCTGACGCAGCTGCTGAATTACGTTGGCTATGTCGAGACCGTTCCCGGCTCGTCCCGGGTGACCGATACGGAGATGAAGACCATCTGTAACCAGCTTGAGCAAGCCGGCGTATCGCTTGGCAGTTGCGTACTGAATCATCCCGACGATATCTGGAAGGCGATCAGGAAATTCTTCTTGCAGGAAGCCATGCAAGTTGTGGAGGCGTGATGGAGCAAGCAGCGCTGGCGAATTACGCGGAACAGATCGAGGCACTCGCCGCCAGGCTAGGACTGGACTATTACCCGGTCGACTTCGAGGTCGTGCCAAATAACTTCATGATGGAGATTGCGGTCTACGGGCTGCCGGTGCGCATGCCGCACTGGTCGTTCGGTATACGTTATATCCATCAGCTGATCCGGCAAGGCATGGGGAACTCGCGGATTTTCGAGGTCATGTTTCCCGGCAACCCTTGCCATGCCTATTTGGTCCGAGATAACTCCGTGGCCGAGAACACGCTGGTGGTCGCCCATGTGATCGGTCACGCAGATTTCGCGAAGAATAATCATCTCTTTGCGCGTTTCATGGCGATGGCTGGCGGCCATATCCTGGAACAGGCGGCCGAGCGCGCCCGCATGATTGAGACGGCACTGGCTGAACATGGACAGGAACGGGTCGAGGCAATTCTTGATGCCGCGCTCGCGCTGGAGCCGCATGTGGATGTGAACCAACCCCTGCACCGGCAGCCCTATGCCGATCTGAACCGGGCGTCCGGGAAGGACCTTGCCGAGGATGCGTTTGCGCGCCGCTTTCACCTGCTGCCCGGTGCGACTGAACCGTCCGCGTCTGGGTTACTTCGCCGTGCCGCAATACCGCCGCAACCAGAGTACGATCTGCTGTGGTTTATCGCTAACCATGCCCCCGATATGGAAGGATGGGAGCGCGACATCTTCCTCGCTGTGCGAGAGGAGTCGTTCTATTTTTATCCGGTGTTTGCTTGCCAGATCATGAACGAGGGGTGGGCATCCTACTGGCATGCGCGGCTGCTGCGGGAGGCAGATTTTCTTCCCTCCGACCTGTATGTATCAGCCATCAAGGCCCACTCGGATGTCGTTCGTCCCTTTGCTGCGAATAACCAGCTGTCACTCTCGATTAATCCCTACCATCTCGGGTTCGCAATCTGGGAAGACATCATCGAGCGCGAGGGTATTCATCGGGCACGAGAAATCTGCCGCGACGAGGATGATTTTGGTTTCATCCGCAACTATCTGACGCAAGCGTTGGCCGAAAGGCTCGACCTGTTTGTCTACGAGGCTGATCATGAGGGTGAGATCCGGATAGCGGACAAGACCATCCATGCGATTCGGGAAGCGATTCTCGCTCCGAAGTTCAACTATGGTGCGCCGCGCGTATCGGTCAGCAAGATGCATATCGATGGCAGTCTCGAGCTCGTACATGATTTTCGCGACGACGGCAGGGGTCTGGATATTCCTCGCGCCGAGCGCGTGCTCGACTACGTCACGCGCGTCTGGCGGCGGCCGGTCAGCTTGCAAACTGTGGGGGGTAGCGGGAATCCGCGGGTATTGAGCAGCAAGCCGGGCGGACCGTGAGTAGGGCTAAAAATCCAGGATGACACTGAAATTCATGCGATAGGTACCAACCGAGATGCCTTGCCTTGCGGGTATCCGGCCGTACACAGGCAAGGACAACAGTGTCGAGGTGAATAATGGAATTCGTATGGCCAGTACCTGCTGGCTATCAATGGGTCGGGTGCGCGCGGCATCGGTATAGAGGGAGACTCTTAGCCACTCACCTGTCTGTATGTTCTGCAATTGCAGCGGCTGCATGACCTCTGCGAGGCTGACCTGCAAGTTCAGCATCTCGCCTGGTACCGTGGGTATGCATTGCATCAGGAAGCTGGCCTGAACGTCGAGTGCCACCGGGGACAGCGGATCGTACTGACCAAACGTAAATTGCGGCGAACTGACGACGCTGCAGGTCATTGCCTGGACCTGGCCACCTGCAAATATTCCCAGGCTTGCCAGCAAGCGGCAAAGGAACAGCCGCTTGCTCATCGCGCCTCCTCCATTGGTGCGCAGGTGAACTGACCGAGATAAGGTACCTGCCCC
This sequence comes from uncultured Bifidobacterium sp., assembly GCA_964515155.1. Lineage (GTDB taxonomy): Bacteria > Pseudomonadota > Gammaproteobacteria > Burkholderiales > Burkholderiaceae_D > Pernthalerella. The sequence goes on along the minus strand of CAZESK010000010.1, from coordinate 33,446 downwards.
TTCGCCGCCTCATAGGGGATGCTCGCCATGCACGCGCCCCCGGGCCATTGCACGCGCAACTGGTTCTCCGGCTTCAGCCCGCTCAGATAGATAAGCCCCTGATGGCCGACCATGAAGCGCTCGCCCTCCCTGCGCTGGCCTTCCCTACCCTCCGCGTCGGCTACCCGTGTCGCCACGGCGCCCACCGGTACGGGACTGCCGTTGGCACGGATCAATTCCAGTGTCGCTGCGGCAGCGTAGCGCACGGGAAAATCGATCCGAACACCGGAGCGCCAGGCCGGGACCGGTCGCATCTTCAGGGTATCCACCTGTACGTCGATCGGCAAATCAAGCTGCTCGATCGAGACATTATTCTTCATGTTCGGATACAAGCGCGGCAGCAGCGCATAGCCATCGGCGTTGGTGCGGCCAGCCAGCTGGTTATCGACATACACACGGATGTTGGCGAAACCCGGCAGACCCACTACGCCGAAACTGCCGTCGATGCGACGCGCAGCGAACCATCGGCCATCGAGGGTCGCCACTCCGCCGGCAAGGCCGGCGCGCGCACTGGTTTCTCCGTTGAGCTCGGCCAGTTCCAGCCGGGCGAACCCGTAGGCATTCTGGCCGAACACTGAGGCCTGCTGGGCGGCCTCGCGTGCCGCCTGTAGCCGGTATCCCCATCCCTCACCCGGGGCCATGTTCTTCTGCAGCTGAATGGCCTCCGGCCCGCTGCCCGCGCTCGTCCGGTTATGGAAGGCACTGATGCTGGTGTCGCGCCCCAGGCCCTTAACCCAGAATAGTCCGATATGCTGATCGGTCCGGTCGGCCCGGGTCTCGGACAATGACAGTATCAGACTGCCCCACACTGTCGGCCGGCTGCTCAGGCTGGCCGTGGCAATCGTCACCGGCCCACCCGCCTGCCGCTGTTGCCGGGTGAAGGAGAACCCGAGGTGACCCACACCACTGATTCGGTAACCGTAGAACGCGCTGTCGAGCCGCTTCAGTACCTGGGGTGCATCGACACCAATCTGGCGGAATCCATCATTGGCGTAGAGCGACCTGACCGAGAAAGTATGAGATCGGGTGCGCCGCTCAAAGCCCAGCGCGAACTGGGCGCCGGTACGGTCCGGGCCGTCACTCAGGCTCATTCCAGCGGTCGCGATGCCCACGCCGGGGAACGCGGCCGCCACCCCGCCCAGTACGCTCGCCGGCCCTCCTCGCTGCAGACTGGCGCCGAGCTCGACGGTCAGCTGCTGGCTCAGACCATGACGCCAGCTACTGGAGATGAAAGACTCTCCATAATCGCTGCTGCGCAATCCGAACTGCCGACGCAAAGCGCCCAGCTCGAATGAATAATCGCTGAGTCCCGGGGCCAGCATCATGGTGCTGGCGTAGAAGCGTTGAGAGATCAGTGTTTGCTGACCGGCGAGGTCGGTAACGCGGACGACCACCTCGCCGTCACCGGACACCAGAGGCAGGCTGGTAATCGAAAAAGGGCCAGGCCGGACGGGCTCTCGCGCCTGCAGGACGTTATCGACATACAGATCGATCGTCGATGGTAAAGCGGCTTGTCCCGATACGGTGGCCACCGGAAGCGTGACCAGACCGGGCTGGGTCTGGAAATTCGTCGCCCACTGAATGCCCGCAAACCGCACCGGACGTCCGAGCGCATTCGCCGGCCGCGTCACCGCGTCACCAAGGCGCAGACTGGCTACCCGCGGCAGATCATCGAGCGTGTAGGTCGTTTCCAGTCGGACCGACTCCCTGATACCCGGCCGGTCGCTGAACAGATGATGCGAGGACGCGACGCCGTGGCCGATGGCGGCTGCAGCTTCGGCGAACAAGCTGATGCCCCGACCGGCCGGCGTATGATCGAGCAGCACGTCATAGTTGAGGTAGGCACCAGCCACCGGTGCCCGCTGTGGCGGAGATCGCAGGGGACGGGAATTCAGCCGCGAAGCCACGAAGCGATCAGGCGGGAGGTGAATATCGAGCTGCAGGCGAGCACTATCGAAGGACGGAGCCGTGGCGCCGAACGCAGAGAGCGGGACATACGCCTCACCGCCGACCTGTACCGGCACGACATCGCTCAGCTGGACGCCGGCCGACCGCAGGGCATCGACGGGCAAAAGCCATTGGCCGGTGTGATCACGCAGTACCAGCACAGCCTTGTCACTGGCCTGAGCATTGATCCTCAGTAAGATCATCATTGCCTCGGGTGCTGGACTGTCCTGCGGGGATGTATGGGCAAAAGCAGGCAGGCAGCACAGGAGACTGATTGTGAGAAAAATCAGCGCCAGCAAGGTCAAGCCGGCCGTACCCGCCCCGTGGCTGCTGGCCGATACCCGTACGCTTTGAGCGCGCGCGGTATCACTGCGCTGATGAGCGCGCATGAAGCTCCAGCGGTACACCGTGCATAAGCGCCTTGATCAACACCAGTTCCTCAAGCTGGCTCTCTGCAAGCTGGAAGGATAGCTCCCGGGTCTGTCCCGGAAGCACATAGATGGCGGATGGGTGCGTAGCCAGAGTGTGATGCCGGTCATGGTTCGGGTGAAGGCTGAGTCCCTGGAGTCGGGCAGCCGCTTTGCCAAGATTGGTCAGCTGCAGGTGCACCTGTCGCTCGGTATCGCGGCGGAGCGTAGCAACAAGTTTGGGGACGGCCTCACTGGCAGGCTTGATGAATACCGGCAGACTGATTCTCAGCGCCACCTGCAAGCCCCTGAAATCCGGCGCAGGGGGTGGCGGGATCTCTTCCAGCAGCAGGCGGTAAGTCAGCTCCTGCTCGGCATCAGGCCGGCGCTGCATGCCGATGCGCACGATCTGTGTCGCGCCCGGCTTCAGGACAAAAATTTGTGGTGTTACGAGGATTTCGCGACTGGGCTTGAGCTCATCCTTTCCTGCAAGCTGCGACCATGCCATGGTCGACAACTGAATCGTGACAGGTGAGCCCTGGGTACTCTCAACCTGCAGCACCGCGCTTGGCGTGTCGGCGGAAAGTTCGATCCGGACAGGATTGACGGTAAATGAACCCGCATGAACATTCGCCGCCCCCATCAGCGCAACGCACATCACCCAGGCCGGCATACATGCAAGTAATCGGTGACTTACGTGAGCCAGCGCCCGGCGGAATGCCGGAAAACAGCGTGAACCAGCAGCCGGGCGCCTCATGATCAGAACTCCACGGTCGCGATCACGATGTCCTGGTAGCTGCCTGCCGATACATCCTGCTGCGCCGGAATCTTGCCGCAGATGCTATAAGCCGAAGCAGTGGCCGATGTCGTTGCTCCCGGCTCAAGACGATCGGTGCCGGTGGCACCCCAGACAGCGGTCTCGTTATTCGTGCAGCTGCCGGGCGAGGCCAGTGCCGGCTTGTAGAGGAAATAGCTCAGCAGCTCATTCGTCACCGAGTTGGCCATCGCACGTTCGCCCGGATTGGTCCCGGGGTTACCACCACTGCTGAGCCCAATGACCGGGGTCGTACCTTTCACGCAGGCAATAGTGACGTTGCCGGCAACGAAGGTCGGCGTAGCGGCTGCCGGGTTGTAGGTACCGAAGCTGATCGGTGAGGTGTTGATTGTGCAGCTGGCATCGACCGTCGCAGTGACGGTCAGGTTGGCAGTCGCGGTGCCGGCGAATGCAGCGCCAGTGCCTGCCACCAGACCAAGCGATGCGACGCACACGGCAAGGCTGAGTTTTTTCATTAAAGGCTCCTTTTCATGATGAAGGGAGCCCGATCTTAAGGATGACCTCGGTTGTTCCGCCCAAGGCTTGCATCGACAACATTCACGAACCGGGAACGCATACGTTTCGATGGCCACATCGTGGTGAGCTAACAACGATCAGTGCCAGTCAAAGGCAGAGATCCCCAGGTTTCCACCCCTGATGAAGCCCTCCATCATGACTGCTGCCCCTTCCGCCACGAAGCCTTTCTCCGCCGAGCAGGTGCTCGACCTGTTCCACTGGACACCTTCGTTGCTCAGCTTCACCACCACCCGCCCGCTGGCGCTGAACTATGTTCCCGGCCAGTACGCGCGGGTTGCCCTGCCGGTCAACGGGCAGCCTGTCTGGCGGGCCTTCTCTTTTGTATCCGCGCCTCATGAGCAACCGCTGGAGTTTTTGGCTGTGCTGGTACCGGACGGACTGTTCACGTCCCGACTGGGCGACATCAAGCCGGGCGGCACGCTTTGGATTGAACACGAGAACTACGGCTTCCTGACCGCTGATCGCTTCGTCGATGGCGATGACCTCTGGATGCTGGCCACCGGGACAGGTATCGGCCCCTTCATCTCGATGCTGCGCGACGATGCGGTGTGGCGCCAGTTTCGTCGCATCTTCCTCGTGCACGGCGTGCGCGAGGCTGCCGAACTGGTCTACCGGGACGAATTGCTGCGGATGCAGTCAGGCCGACGCCAGGGGCAGGCGGCGCTGACCTTGCTGTGCTGCCTTAGCGGACCGGAACCCGTGCAGTATGGCAAGTGCACGATCGCGGGCCGGATGACCCACGCCTGGGATACGGGCGAGCTCGAGAAAACGGCTGAGGCAGCCATCACGGCCAACGCCTCGCGAGTCATGTTGTGCGGGAATCCGCAGATGATTGACGACATGCGTGCACGGCTGCACGCACGTGGGATGAGACCATGTCGACGGATGGTGCCGGGACAGTTCCTTACGGAAAACTACTGGTGAGGCAAAGAGACGGCGGTGTATCGAGGCGAGCGGATGGAGCCGCGACCAACCTCCGCCGTCAACCTTTTATCAGTTGAACCCCTTCCCTTCAGCCGCCAGTCGCTCAAGCAACGGTGCCGGCTTCCATGCTTCCGGATGCTGCCCTTTCGCATACTGGCGTATCGCCATCAGCACATTCGACAGGCCAGCGGTATCGGCGTAGAACATCGGGCCGCCACGGAAGAGCGGGAAGCCATAACCGGTGAGATAGACCATGTCGATATCAGAGGCGCGCAGCGCAATACCCTCCTCGAGGATGTGCGCCCCTTCATTGACCAGCGCATAGACGAGACGCTCGACGATCTCCTCGTCACTGACCTTACGCCTCGGTACGCCGATCTCTGCCGAGTGGGCAACAATCATCTGGTTGACGTCGTCTGACGGGTAGGCCTTTCGGTCACCGGGCTTATAGTCATACCAGCCAGCCGAAGTCTTTTGGCCGAAGCGTCCTTGCTCGCACAGCTTGTCGGCAATCTTCGAATACGTGACCTCGGGCTTCTCGACATAACGCCGCTTACGGATGTACCAGCCGATATCGTTACCGGCGAGATCACTCATGCGGAATGGCCCCATCGCAAAGCCGAACTTCTCGATGGCCTTGTCCACCTGTGCTGGCAGGCATCCCTCCTCCAGCAGGAACCCGGCCTGGCGGATGTACTGCTCGACCATCCGGTTGCCGATGAAGCCGTCGCATACGCCGGATACCACGCCGGTCTTCTTAATCTTTTTCGCCAGATCCATCACGGTCGCCAGGACATCCTTGGCCGTCTTCGCGCCCCGCACAATCTCCAGCAACTTCATCACATTGGCCGGGCTGAAGAAGTGGGTGCCGATCACATCCTGCGGGCGTTGGGTGAACGCGGCGATCTTGTCGACATCGAGCGTGGAGGTGTTCGACGCGAGGATGGCACCGGGCTTCATCACTTCATCGAGCTTGGTGAATACCTTCTCCTTGACCGCCATGTCCTCGAACACTGCCTCGATCACGATATCGGCGCCACCGATGGCCTCATAGGACAAGGTGCCGGTAATGAGCCCCATCCGCTGGTCGAGCTGCTCCTGCGTGAGTTTGCCCTTCTTCATCGAGTTTTCGTAATTCTTGCGGATCGTTGCGAGGCCTTTGTCCAGCGCTTCCTGCTTCATCTCGAGCATGGTTACCGGAATACCGGCATTGACAAAATTCATTGCGATGCCGCCACCCATCGTGCCAGCACCGATCACGGCCGCTGAACGGATCGGGCGCAGCGGCGTGTCCGCCGGTACATCGGGAATTTTCGATGCGGCACGCTCGGCGAAAAACGCATGGCGCAGTGCCTTCGATTCGGTCGTCTGCACCAGAGCGAGGAAGAGCTCACGCTCGATCTTCAGACCTTCATCAAATTTTTTACTGACAGCCGCTGCCACGGCCTCAACGCATTGCAGCGGCGCCGGGAAAGGACCAGCCACCGCACGCACGGTGTTGCGTGCGAATTGCAGATAGCCCTCGGCGTTCGGATGCTCGATGCGGATGTCGCGTACCTTGGGCAGCGGACGCTGGTCAGCCACGCTGCGGGCAAACGCCAGCGCGCCGGCCAGCAGCTCGCCCTCGATCATCCGGTCGAACAGTTTCGTGGCAGCCAGCTTCTCCGACATCACCGTCGTACCGGAAACGATCATGTTCAGTGCGCGCTCGAGACCCAGCACACGAGGCAGGCGCTGCGTACCCCCGGCACCCGGAAGAATGCCCAATTTGACTTCCGGCAGTGCGATCTGTGCACCGGCCGCCGCCACCCGGTAATGACAACCCAGCGCCAGCTCCAGCCCGCCCCCCATGGCGAGGCCATGAATAGCCGCAACCACTGGCTTGTGAGCGGACTCGACGACACGGATTACGGTATGCAGCGAAGGCTCCTGCAGCGCCTTTGGCGTATTGAATTCGCGGATATCTGCGCCGCCGGAAAATCCCTTGCCCTCACCGACCAGCACGATCGCCTTGATCGCGGCATCGTCCAGCGCGCGGCTCACGCCATCGACAATACCCGCCCGGGTTGCATGTCCGAGGCCATTCACCGGTGGGTTGGCCAGCGTGATGACGGCAATGTCTCCGTGGGCCTGATAAGTCGCGGTCATGGGGGAAGTCTCCTGTTGTGATATTCGATGCCGCACGCAGCAGCCGGGTTCATCGCAACTATAACCGATAAAAGAACGACCGTATTATTTGAGCTTCACCCTCAACAAGGCACTGCGCTGCCGGTCCTCGCGGTACGCGTAATCGACGCGCCCCTCGACCACCTTACCCATGACCATCATGTTGGC